>NZ_PHGS01000007.1:0-499262 GCF_003031125.1 Agrobacterium sp. LAD9
CCTGTTCCTCGGAAAAAACGCAGATGAATGTCTGTGGAGCGCGGGTGTAGCTCAGTCGGTTAGAGTGCCGGCCTGTCACGCCGGAGGTCGCGGGTTCGAGCCCCGTCACTCGCGCCATCCTGTTCCTCGGAAAAAACGCAGATGAATGTCTGTGGAGCGCGGGTGTAGCTCAGTCGGTTAGAGTGCCGGCCTGTCACGCCGGAGGTCGCGGGTTCGAGCCCCGTCACTCGCGCCATCCTGTTCCTCGGAAAAAACGCAGATGAATGTCTGTGGAGCGCGGGTGTAGCTCAGTCGGTTAGAGTGCCGGCCTGTCACGCCGGAGGTCGCGGGTTCGAGCCCCGTCACTCGCGCCATTTCTTTCTCTTGAAATGTCTCCTCAAAACCAGATCGACGCGCTGTTTGCACGCCTCGGTTTTTGACGATTCCGATGCTTGATTCCGGCCGTTTCAAACGCGATTTTTCCTGCTTTTTTTAGTCAAGTTTCGATATCGGGATATCGTCACTTCACCGCCGTTTCGACGTAAAATTCGTGTGACTTTTTTGCGGTTGCGTCGTTCAATCGATTATTATTGTATTTGAGGGGCTTAGGTCGGAATTGTGGCCCAAATTTGCGTCAATTCCGGCAATATTGTTGCCAATCAATGCGGCAGGTGTCTTGAAATGGTGCCTAAACTCTTGCAGAGAGGGCGCGGCTGCGCTAACCACTTTGGCGTTGCAACATATTTGTCCGCTCTTTGAGACTTAAGGTCACAAAGGCAGGTCCGGCACCCGGCCGGACAGGGAAGAGACCATGACTGAACTCCTCAGTTCCTACATTCCGATCGCAATCTTCATCGGTATCGCTCTCGTCATCGGCCTGGCGCTTCTCATTGCGCCCTTTGCGGTCGCCTACAAGGCGCCGGACCCGGAAAAGCTCTCCGCTTTCGAGTGCGGTTTCAACGCCTTCGACGATGCCCGCATGAAGTTCGATATCCGCTTTTATCTGGTGTCGATTCTGTTCATCATCTTCGATCTGGAAGTCGCCTTCCTGTTCCCCTGGGCGGTGTCTTTCGGCGAGATGGGCTGGTTCGGTTTCTGGTCGATGATGGTGTTCCTTCTCGTCCTCACCATCGGCTTTATCTATGAGTGGAAGAAGGGAGCGCTGGAATGGGCATGAGCCAGAACAACACCACGCTCGTTGCGCCGCAGCCGAAGGGGATCATCGATCCCTCGACCGGCAAGCCGGTTGGCAGCAACGACGCCTACTTCACGGACATCAACGACGAGCTGGCCGATAAGGGCTTTCTCGTTACCTCGACCGACGAGCTGATCACCTGGGCGCGTACCGGCTCCCTGATGTGGATGCAGTTCGGTCTTGCCTGCTGCGCCGTCGAAGGCCTGATGCAGGCTTCCGGCCCGCGTTACGACATGGAGCGCTTCGGCGTTGCCCCGCGCGCCTCACCGCGCCAGTCGGACGTCATGATCGTCGCCGGCACGCTGACCAACAAGATGGCGCCCGCTCTGCGCAAGGTCTATGACCAGATGCCTGAGCCCCGTTACGTCATCTCCATGGGCTCCTGCGCCAATGGCGGCGGCTATTACCACTATTCCTACGCTGTCGTGCGCGGTTGCGACCGCGTCGTGCCGGTGGATATCTACGTTCCGGGCTGTCCCCCCACGGCGGAGGCGCTGCTTTACGGCGTACTTCTGCTGCAGAAGAAGATCCGGCGTACCGGTACGATCGAGCGTTAAGGGCAAAGGACGGATTAAGTAATGAGCGAAGCTCTCAACGATCTTGCTGCTTACGTTAAGGAAGCGCGCGGTTCCCTCGTGGTGTCGGCTGATATTGCCTATGGCGAACTGACGCTGAACACGACGCCTGAAAGCGTGATCGCGCTTTTGACCTTCCTGCGTGACGATGTGCAGTGCGGTTTCGTCAACATCATCGATATCTGCGGCGTCGACTGGCCGCAGCGCGAGAAGCGTTTTGATGTCGTCTATCACCTGCTGTCGCCGCGCCAGAACCTGCGCGTGCGCGTCAAGCTGCAAGTGGCGGAAGACGAGGGTGTTCCGTCTTCGACCCCCGTTTATATGGGCGCGGAATGGTTCGAGCGCGAAGCCTGGGACATGTATGGTATTCCGTTCGAAGGCCATAAGGACCTTCGCCGTATTCTCACCGACTACGGTTTCGAAGGCCACCCGCTGCGCAAGGATTTTCCGGTTACCGGCTTTGTGGAAGTACGTTACGATGACGTGCTGAAACGGGTTCTTTAT
Source organism: Agrobacterium sp. LAD9 (assembly GCF_003031125.1). Classification (NCBI taxonomy): domain Bacteria; kingdom Pseudomonadati; phylum Pseudomonadota; class Alphaproteobacteria; order Hyphomicrobiales; family Rhizobiaceae; genus Agrobacterium; species Agrobacterium sp. LAD9. Next base: position 2,254 of record NZ_PHGS01000007.1, read on the forward strand.
GAACCGGTCGAACTGAAGCAGGAATTCCGCAATTTCGATTTCCTCTCTCCTTGGGAGGGGACTGAATATGTTCTCCCGGGTGACGAAAAGGCCAAGCAATGAGCGAAGCCCCTGCGACAGAGCGTGCCCAATGTCTTTGCGGTGCCGTCGGCCTCAAGGCCGCGATCGGCGCCCGCGAATTCGGCGTCTGCCATTGCTCCATGTGCCGCCGCTGGTCCGGCGGTGCGTTTCTGGCTGTCGAATGCGCTGATATCTCCGTCGAAAACGAAGAGAACCTCGGCGTCTATTCCTCGTCGGAGTGGGGTGAGCGCTGCTTCTGCAAGAATTGCGGCAGCACGCTGATGTGGCGTTCCAAGGATGGCAAGCATTTTGCCGTTTCGCTGCAGGCTTTCGAAAACCCTTCCAACTTCAAGTTCGCGTCGCAGATTTTCACGGATGAAAAGCCTTCGAGCTATTCTTTCGCCGAAACCACGCAGAACATGACCGGCCCCGAATTCATCGCCATGATCACCTCGGCGGAGCACTAGAATGACTGAGCATAACGTCCGCAATTTCACGATCAACTTCGGTCCGGAACATCCGTCCGCGCACGGCGTGCTGCGTCTGGTTCTGGAACTGGACGGCGAAATCGTCGAGCGCGTCGATCCGCATATCGGTCTTCTGCATCGCGGCACCGAAAAGCTGATCGAGACCAAGACCTATCTGCAGGCCGTTCCCTATTTCGACCGTCTCGACTACGTCGCGCCGATGAACCAGGAACACGCTTTTGCGCTCGCCGTCGAAAAGCTGCTGGGCCTCGAAATCCCGATGCGCGGCCAGCTGATCCGCGTGCTTTATTCGGAAATCGGCCGCATCCTGTCGCACATCATGAACGTGACGACGCAGGCAATGGACGTCGGCGCGATGACGCCGCCGGTCTGGGGCTTCGAAGAGCGCGAAAAGCTGATGGTGTTCTATGAGCGCGCCTGCGGCGCCCGCATGCACTCGGCCTATGTCCGTCCGGGTGGTGTTCATCAGGACCTGCCGCCGGAACTGGTCGATGATATCGGCAAGTGGTGCGATCCGTTCCTGACCGTGCTCGACAATATCGAAGGTCTGTTGACCGACAACCGCATCTACAAGCAGCGTAACGTCGATATCGGCGTGGTCTCGCTTGAAGACGCCTTCGCCTGGGGTTTCACGGGCGTGATGGTGCGCGGTTCGGGCGCTGCCTGGGATCTGCGCCGCGCGCAGCCCTACGAGTGCTATTCCGATCTGGAATTCGACATCCCCGTCGGCAAGAACGGCGACTGCTACGACCGTTACCTGATCCGCATGCAGGAAATGCGCGAATCGGTGAAGATCATGAAGCAGTGCGTCGATCTTCTGTCCGGCAAGCATCGCATCGGCCCGGTCTCCTCGCTTGACGGCAAGGTGGTTCCGCCGAAGCGTGGCGAGATGAAGCGTTCGATGGAAGCGCTGATCCACCACTTCAAGCTCTACACCGAAGGTTATCACGTACCGGCCGGCGAAGTTTACGCCGCTGTCGAAGCGCCGAAGGGCGAATTCGGCGTCTATGTGGTCGCCGATGGTTCCAACAAGCCCTACCGCTGCAAGATCCGCGCTCCGGGCTACGCACACCTGCAGGCCATGGATTTCCTGTGCAAGGGCCATCAGCTTGCTGACGTTACAGCCGTGCTCGGCTCCCTCGACATCGTGTTCGGGGAGGTCGACCGCTGATGCGTCTGCCGCTGGCCATACCGGCTTTTCTCGCTGCGATGTCGGCACCCGTTCTCGCCCAGACGGCGACGAGCGAGCCTGAGGTATCGCTGTCGAGCGGCGGCTCTTCGACCATCAAGCAGCTTCTGTCATCGGGATACGAGATCAAGGCCTCGGTTCCCAATGGCAGCAAGTTCATCGTGTTCATGCAGAAAGACAAGGCGGCTTACGCCTGCGAATTCGTCACGGTGGCGAGATCGCGTTGTGAGACGTTAAACTGAAAAGGCGTGAGGAAGTATGTCCGTTCGTCGACTAGCCGAAGATCAGTTCCAGCCCGTGGCATTTGCCTTCAATGCGGAAAATACCGCATGGGCGGAAAAGACGATTCTGAAATATCCCGAGGGACGCCAGCAATCGGCGGTCATCCCGCTGCTCATGCGTGCGCAGGAGCAGGACGGCTGGGTTACCCGCGCCGCCATCGAGAAAATCGCCGACATGCTGGATATGGCCTATATCCGCGTCATGGAAGTGGCGACCTTCTATACGCAGTTCCAGCTGAAGCCGGTTGGCACGCGCGCCCACGTTCAGGTCTGCGGCACCACGCCCTGCATGCTGCGCGGCTCGGAAGCGCTGATGGACGTCTGCCGCAAGAAGATCCATCACGATCCGCTGCATACCAATGAGAGCGGCACGCTCTCCTGGGAAGAAGTGGAATGTCAGGGCGCCTGCGTCAACGCGCCGATGGTCATCATCTTCAAGGATGCCTATGAGGACCTGACGCCCGAGCGTCTGGAAGAGATCATCGACACGTTCGAGGCAGGCAAGGGCGACACGGTCAAGACCGGCCCGCAGATCGACCGTCACGAGTCGGTCCCGGTCGGTGGTCTGACGACCCTGACGGAAGAGATCAAGCCGGATCGTTCCAATCTCGACAAGCCTGCCGAAGTCGTGGCTGATGCCGCACCGGTTCCGCCGGCCAATGCCGCCAAGCCGAAGACGGACGCGCCGGAAACCGATCCGAAGCTGAAGACGCCGGCGACCGCGCCGAAGGCTGCCGAAGCCAACGTCAAGGCCGCCGAAAAGGAAGCTTCGGGATCTGCGAAGCCGTCACTCGATTCCAAGGATCGTCCGGCCGGCATCGAAAAGCCCGCAACGCCCGACGACCTGAAGCTCATTTCCGGCGTCGGTCCGAAGATCGAAGGCACGCTGCACGAGCTCGGCATCTTCACCTATGCCCAGATCGCCGGCTGGAAAAAGGCCGAATGCGACTGGGTCGACGGTTATCTGAATTTCAAGGGCCGCATCGAACGCGACGAGTGGATCAAGCAGGCCGAGGCGCTCGCCAAGGGTGGCGAAGCCGAGTATATCAGGGTCTTCGGCAAGAAGCCGCGGTAAGAGGTGAAGCATGTTAAAAGATCAGGATCGCATCTTTACCAATCTCTACGGCCTCAAGGACAAGTCCCTGAAGGGCGTGAGAGCGCGCGGCCATTGGGACGGTACCAAGCAGATCATCGAAAAGGGTCGTGACTGGATCATCAACGAGATGAAGGCTTCCGGCCTTCGTGGTCGCGGCGGCGCTGGCTTCCCGACGGGTCTCAAGTGGTCCTTCATGCCGAAGGAAAATGACGGTCGTCCGCACTATCTCGTCGTCAACGCCGACGAATCCGAGCCCGGCACCTGCAAGGACCGCGAAATCCTGCGCAACGATCCGCATACGCTGATCGAAGGCTGCGTGATCGCCGGTTTCGCCATGGGTGCGCATACGGCCTATATCTACGTTCGCGGCGAATACATGCGCGAGCGTGAGGCGCTGCAGGCAGCCATCGACGAATGTTACGATGCGGGCCTGCTCGGCAAGAACAACAAGAATGGCTGGGATTTCGACATCTACGTCCATCACGGCGCAGGTGCCTATATCTGCGGCGAAGAGACGGCTCTGCTCGAAAGCCTTGAAGGCAAGAAGGGCCAGCCGCGCCTCAAGCCGCCATTCCCGGCCAATATGGGCCTCTATGGCTGCCCGACGACCGTCAACAACGTTGAATCGATCGCCGTTGCACCGACCATCCTGCGCCGTGGCGCTGCATGGTTCTCGTCTATCGGCCGTCCGAACAATGTCGGCACCAAGCTGTTCATGGTTTCTGGCCATGTCGAGCGTCCGTGCACCTTCGAAGATGCGCTGGGCCTGTCCTTCCGCGAGCTGATCGAGCACCATTGCGGTGGCATTCGCGGCGGCTGGGACAATCTGCTCGGCGTCATTCCCGGCGGCGCATCCTGCCCCATCGTGCGCGGTGAGGACATGAAGGACGCCATCATGGACTTCGACGGCATGCGCGAAGTGAAGTCTTCCTTCGGCACCGGCGGCATGATCGTCATGGACAAGTCCACCGACGTCATCAAGGCGATCGCCCGCATCGCGGCTTTCTTCAAGCATGAAAGCTGCGGCCAGTGCACGCCGTGCCGCGAAGGCACCGGCTGGATGTGGCGCGTGCTGGAACGCATGGTGAAGGGCAACGCGCAGAAGCGCGAAATCGACATGCTGTTCGAAGTGACGAAGCAGATCGAAGGCCACACCATCTGTGCGCTTGGCGACGCCGCCGCATGGCCGGTACAGGCGCTGATCCGCAATTTCCGCCCGGAAATCGAAAAGCGCATCGACCAATATACCTACAGGGCCATGGATGATGGCGCTGTTCTGGAAGCTGCCGAATAAGTTTTGGCGGCTTGCATGCGGCGCGGGGATGATCCCGGCGCCGGAACACCATGAAGCGCCTGGCCGACGAGATTAAGTGTCGGGCGCGATTAAGGATTTGTTGCGGACCGTGTGAGAGACACGGGACGAACAGGCAACAGGACGTAAGTAGAACCATGGCAAAGCTCAAGGTTGACGGTAAAGAGATCGAGGTTCCGGATCATTTCACGCTGTTGCAGGCGTGTGAGGAGGCTGGTGCTGAAGTTCCGCGCTTTTGTTTTCATGAGCGCTTGTCGGTCGCAGGTAACTGCCGCATGTGTCTCATCGAGGTGAAGGGCGGACCGCCCAAGCCCGCCGCCTCCTGCGCCATGGGCGTGCGCGATGTTCGCGGCGGCCCGAATGGCGAATTGCCTGAGGTTTTCACCAACACGCCGATGGTCAAGAAGGCCCGCGAAGGCGTGATGGAATTCCTGCTCATCAACCACCCGCTCGATTGCCCGATCTGCGACCAGGGCGGCGAATGCGACCTGCAGGACCAGGCCATGGCCTTCGGTATCGCGGGCTCGCGTTATGCGGAAAACAAGCGTGCGGTTGAAGACAAGTACATTGGCCCGCTCGTCAAGACGGTCATGAACCGCTGCATCCACTGCACGCGTTGCGTCCGTTTCACCACGGAAGTTGCCGGCATTGCCGAACTCGGCCTCATCGGCCGCGGCGAAGATGCCGAGATCACCACCTATCTCGAACAGGCGATGACCTCCGAGCTTCAGGGCAACGTTGTCGACCTTTGCCCGGTCGGCGCGCTCACCTCCAAGCCTTTCGCCTTCACCGCCCGTCCGTGGGAACTGAACAAGACCGAAACCATCGACGTGATGGACGCGCTCGGTTCGGCCATCCGCGTCGATACCCGTGGCCGTGAAGTCATGCGCGTCATGCCGCGCGTCAACGAAGCGATCAACGAAGAGTGGATCTCCGACAAGAGCCGCTTCATCTGGGATGGTCTGAAGACCCAGCGTCTCGACCGCCCTTACGTTCGCAGGGATGGCCGTCTGCAGCCTGCAAGCTGGGGCGAAGCCTTCGGCGCGATCAAGACCGCAGTTGCTGCGACATCCGGCAGCAAGATCGGTGCGATTGCCGGTGATCTGGCCTCCATCGAAGAAATGTTCGCGCTGAAGTCGCTGCTGGCGTCGCTCGGTTCGGCCAATGTCGATTGCCGCCAGGATGGTGCAGCGCTCGACCCGTCGCTTGGCCGCGCCAGCTATCTGTTCAATTCCACCATTGAAGGCATCGAACAGGCCGACGCGCTGCTGATCGTTGGTTCCAACCCGCGTTACGAAGCGGCCGTGCTCAACGCCCGCATTCGCAAGCGCTGGCGTCGCGGCGGTTTCCCGATCGGCGTGATCGGCGAAGCCGGTGAGCTGCGCTACAATTATGAATATCTCGGCTCCGGCGCGGAAACGCTTTCCGATCTGGCCAGCGGTTCGCACAGCTTCATCGAAAAGCTGAAGTCTGCCAAGAACCCGCTGATCATCATCGGCCAGGGCGCTCTGGCACGCGCCGATGGTGCGGCTGTTCTCGCTGCTGCTGCAAAGCTTGCCGTTTCGGTTGGCGCCATCAGCGAAGAATGGAACGGCTTCTCGGTGCTTCACACCGCCGCTGCCCGCGTCGGTGGTCTCGATATCGGCTTCGTGCCGGGCGAGGGCGGTGTTGCTGCTGCCGAAATGGTAACGTCCATGGACGTTCTCTTCCTGCTCGGCGCCGATGAAATCGACCTGTCGAACAAGGGCGCCAAGTTCACCGTCTATATCGGTAGCCATGGTGACCATGGCGCGATGCACGCCGACGTCATCCTTCCGGGTGCGGCCTATACCGAAAAATCCGGTATCTGGGTCAACACCGAAGGCCGCGTTCAGGTGGGCAACCGCGCCGGTTTCGCACCGGGCGAGGCCCGCGAAGATTGGGCGATCCTGCGTGCGCTTTCCGACGTGCTCGGCAAGAAGCTGCCGTTCGATTCGCTGTCGGCGCTGCGCGGCCAGCTTTATGTTGCGCACCCGCATCTGGCTGAAACCGACGAGATCGTTGCCGGTAACGGCAAGGATATCGAGGCTCTCGCCGCTCATGCGGGCAGCCTCAACAAGTCGGCGTTTGCCTCGACCGTAAAAGACTTTTATTTGACGAACCCGATTGCGCGCGCATCCGCTGTCATGGCCGAGTGTTCCGCATTGGCCCGCAACAATTTCCAGGCTGCGGCAGAGTAAGGGGAGGGGATTTATGGAACAGTTTTTCTGGAGCTACGTCTGGCCCGCGCTGATCATGGTCGGCCAGTCCCTGCTGCTTCTCGTTTGCCTTCTGGTGGCCATCGCCTTCCTTCTGCTTGCCGACCGTAAGGTCTGGGCGGCAGTGCAGTTGCGCCGTGGTCCCAACGTCGTCGGCCCCTTCGGTCTGTTTCAGTCCTTCGCCGACCTTTTGAAGTTCATCCTCAAGGAACCGGTCATTCCGGCCGGCGCTAACAAGGCCGTCTTCCTTCTGGCGCCGCTGGTCGCCGTGACGCTGGCGCTTGCCACCTATGCCGTCATTCCGTTCAATGAAGGCTGGGTCGTCGCCAATATCAATGTCGGCATCCTCTACATCTTTGCGATTTCCTCGCTTGAAGTGTACGGCATCATCATGGGCGGTTGGGCTTCCAACTCGAAGTATCCGTTCCTCGGCGCGCTTCGTTCCGCCGCGCAGATGGTGTCCTATGAAGTGTCGATCGGCCTCGTCATCGTCACCGTGCTGCTCTGCGTCGGTTCGCTGAACCTGACGGATATCGTGCTTGCCCAGAAGACCGGCCTCGGTACGATGCTCGGCCTGCCTGCCTCGTTCCTTGACTGGCACTGGCTCTCGCTGTTCCCGATGTTCATCGTGTTCTTCATCTCGGGCCTTGCCGAAACCAACCGTCCGCCCTTCGACCTTCCGGAAGCGGAATCGGAACTGGTTGCCGGTCACATGGTCGAATATGGCTCCACGCCCTACATGATGTTCATGCTCGGCGAATATGCTGCGATCGTCCTGATCTGCTGCCTCACGACGATCCTGTTCATGGGCGGTTGGCTGCCGATCGTGGATGTGTGGTTCCTGAACTGGGTTCCGGGCATTGTCTGGTTCGCGCTCAAGGGCTGCATGGTCTTCTTCATGATCGCGCTGACCAAGGCTTTCGTTCCGCGTTATCGTTATGACCAGCTCATGCGCCTCGGCTGGAAGGTGTTCCTGCCGCTGTCGCTCGCCATGGTCGTTATTGTTGCATTCGTATTGAAGCTGACGGGGTGGGCCGGTTGATGTCCGCACGCCTCGCTCAGAAATCTGGAGTTTGAGATGGCAAGCCTTTCCCAAGCCGTCAATTCACTGTTCCTCAAGGAGTTCGTCGGTGCGATCTTCCTGACGATGCGCCACTTCTTCAAACAGAAGGCGACGGTGAACTATCCCTTTGAAAAGGGCCCGGTGTCTCCGCGCTTCCGCGGCGAACATGCGCTGCGCCGTTATCCCAACGGTGAAGAACGCTGCATCGCCTGCAAGCTGTGTGAAGCTATCTGTCCTGCTCAGGCGATCACCATCGAAGCCGGCCCGCGCCGCAACGACGGCACCCGCCGCACGGTGCGTTACGACATCGACATGGTGAAGTGCATCTATTGCGGCTTCTGCCAGGAAGCCTGCCCGGTCGATGCCATCGTCGAAGGCCCGAACTTCGAATTCGCGACGGAAACCCGCGAGGAGCTTTATTTCGACAAGCAGAAGCTTCTCGACAATGGCGACCGCTGGGAGCGTGAAATCGCACGCAACCTCGCACTGGATGCGCCTTACCGTTAAGGCGCAACCGTCTTTCCGGGGGAGCCTCCGGAAAGCGATGAAAAGTAAAATGCCTGCGCGGTTTTCGCCGGCGGGGACGAAACGGGTGAGGGGGCTTTCGGCCATCTTCTCCCGATGAGGACAAGAAGGCACCAAGATGGGTCTGCACGCTGTATTCTTTTATATATTCGCTTTCGTCGCCGTGGCGTCTGCGTTCATGGTCATTGCATCGAAGAACCCTGTTCATTCGGTGCTGTTTCTGATTTTGACCTTCTTCAACGCAGCCGCGCTGTTCCTGCTGACGGGAGCCGAGTTCCTCGGCATGATCCTGCTGGTGGTTTATGTCGGCGCTGTCGCGGTGCTCTTCCTCTTCGTCGTCATGATGCTGGATGTGGATTTTGCGGAGCTGCGCTCCGGCGTGCTGCAATACGCCCCGATCGGCGCGCTGATCGGCGTCATCCTCGCGGCGGAGCTGATCGTCGTTGTCGGCGGCAGCGTGCTGAACCCGCAGGCGGCGAAATCGATCACCATGCCGATCCCGCCGGTGACCGAGCGCACCAATACGGCCGCGCTGGGTGATGTGCTCTATACCAATTACATCTACTTCTTCCAGCTCGCCGGTCTCGTGCTGCTGGTGGCCATGATCGGCGCCATCGTGCTGACGCTGCGTCATCGCACTGACATCAAGCGGCAGGATGTATCCACGCAGGTCGGCCGTGACCCGAAGACCGCCGTCACCACGGTCAAGGTCAAGCCGGGTCAGGGCATCTGAAGGCGCGAACGGATTCAAGGAAACACAATATGGTAATCGGTCTTTCCCACTATCTGACGGTCAGCGCCATTCTCTTCACGATCGGCGTGTTCGGCATCTTCCTCAACCGGAAGAACGTCATCGTCATCCTCATGTCGATCGAGCTCATCCTGTTGGCGGTCAACATCAACATGGTGGCGTTCTCGGCTTTCCTGAACGACATCGTCGGCCAGGTCTTCGCACTTTTCATTCTGACCGTCGCAGCCGCCGAAGCGGCCATCGGTCTTGCAATACTCGTTGTCTTCTACCGCAACCGCGGATCGATCGCCGTCGAAGACGTCAATATGATGAAGGGCTGATAAGGCTATGATCTACAAGGCTATCGTCTTTCTTCCACTGATTGGCTTCCTGATCGCCGGCCTGTTTGGCCGGTCGATCGGCGCCAAGGCTTCGGAATATGTCACCACCGGTCTGATGATCGTGGTCGCCATCCTGTCGTGGGTCGTCTTTTTCAGTGTCGCGCTTGCCCATGGCGAGCCGGGCGAGGTGATCAAGGTCACCGTGCTGCGCTGGATCCAGTCTGGCGGCATCGACGTCGAATGGGCGTTCCGAATCGATACGCTGACGGCCGTCATGTTCGTCGTCGTCAACACCGTGTCGACGCTGGTGCACCTCTATTCGATCGGATACATGCACCACGATCCGCATCGTCCGCGCTTCTTCGCCTATCTGTCGCTCTTCACCTTCGCCATGCTGATGCTGGTGACCTCCGACAACCTGCTGCAGATGTTCTTCGGCTGGGAAGGCGTTGGTCTGGCGTCCTATCTGCTGATCGGCTTCTGGTTCAAGAAGCCGTCCGCTTCGGCTGCGGCCATGAAGGCCTTCATCGTCAACCGCGTCGGCGACTTTGGTTTCATTCTCGGTATTGGCGGCGTGTTCGTGTTGTTCGGCTCGATCAATCTCGAAACCATCTTCGCTGCCGCCAGCACCTATCTGCCGGCCGAAGGTGCCGCTTCCACGGAAACGGTCATCAACCTGTTCGGCATGCAGCTGGACAAGGCCAATGCGATGACGGGCGTCTGCCTGCTGCTGTTCATGGGCGCGATGGGTAAATCGGCGCAGTTCCTGCTGCACACTTGGCTGCCGGACGCGATGGAAGGCCCGACCCCGGTGTCTGCCCTCATTCACGCCGCAACCATGGTTACCGCCGGTGTCTTCCTCGTCGCCCGCATGTCGCCGCTGTTCGAACTGTCGCATGACGCGCTTACCGTCGTGACGCTGATCGGCGCGATCACCGCCTTCTTCGCGGCGACCGTTGGTCTCGTACAGAACGATATCAAGCGCGTGATTGCGTATTCGACCTGCTCGCAGCTTGGTTACATGTTCGTGGCGCTCGGCGTCGGCGCTTATGGTGCTGCCGTGTTCCACCTCTTCACACACGCCTTCTTCAAGGCCCTGCTGTTCTTGTGCGCCGGTTCGGTTATCCACGCCGTCGATGGCGAGCAGGACATGCGTTACATGGGCGGCCTGCGCAAGCACATCCCGATCACCTTCTGGACCATGACCGTTGGCACGCTGGCGCTGACCGGCGTCGGGATCCCGGGCACGATGATCGGTTTTGCCGGCTTCTTCTCGAAGGACGTCATCATCGAATCCGCTTACGCGTCCCACTCGGTTCTCTCGGGCGTCGCCTTCACGCTGCTGGTCATCGCCGCGCTGTTCACCAGCTTCTACTCCTGGCGTCTGGCCTTCATGACCTTCTTCGGCAAGCCGCGCGCTTCCGCCGACGTGATGCACCATGTGCATGAATCGCCGATGGTCATGCTGATCCCGCTCTTCATCCTCACCGTTGGCGCGATCTTTGCCGGTGTGGCCTTCGAAGGTTATTTCTTCGGTCATGAATATGCCGAATTCTGGAAGGGCGCCCTGTTCACGCTTCCGGAAAATGAAATCCTCGAAGAGTTCCACCATGTTCCGCTGTGGGTGAAGTGGAGCCCGTTCTTCGCCATGGCGCTTGGTTTCGTGACCGCATGGTACATGTACATCAAGTCGCCGGAGACGCCGAAGCGTCTGGCCGAGACCCATCGCGGCCTCTACCAGTTCCTTCTCAACAAGTGGTACTTCGACGAACTCTATGACTTCCTCTTCGTTCGTTCCGCAAAGGCGCTTGGCCGCTTCCTGTGGAAGAAGGGCGACGTCGCCGTCATCGACCACTATGGACCGAACGGCATTGCAGCGCGTGTGGTTGACGTGACCAACCGCATGGTCCGCCTGCAATCCGGTTACCTTTATCACTATGCCTTTGCGATGCTGATCGGCATCGCGGCGCTTGTCACCTGGATGATGCTCGGGAGTGCCCTCTGATGACCGATTGGCCCATTCTTTCAACGGTCACCTTTCTGCCGCTCGTCGGCGTGGTGCTGCTGCTTCTGACGAATGAGAACGGCCCCTATGGTCGCCGCAACATTCTCAATGTCTCGCTGCTGACGACCGTCTTCACCTTCATCGTGTCGCTGTTCATCTGGATCGGTTTCGACAATTCGAACCCCGGCTTCCAGATGGTCGAGAAGCATGCCTGGTTCGGCAACATCGCCGCCTATCATCTCGGTGTCGACGGCATCTCCATGCTGTTCGTCATCCTCACCACCTTCCTCATGCCCTTCTGCGTGCTGGCAAGCTGGGATTCGATCGAAAAACGCATCAAGGAATACATGATTGCCTTCCTGCTTCTGGAAGTGGTCATGATCGGCGTCTTCGTGGCGCTGGATACGGTTCTCTTCTACGTCTTCTTCGAAGCGACGCTGATCCCGATGTTCATCATCATCGGCGTCTGGGGCGGCAAGGATCGCGTCTACGCATCCTACAAGTTCTTCCTCTACACGCTTCTCGGCTCGGTTCTGACCATGCTCGCCATCATGGCGATGTACTGGCAGGCGGGTACGACCGACATGACCGAACTTCTGAAGTACGGCTTCCCGGCCGGCATGCAGACCTGGCTCTGGCTTGCCTGTTTTGCGGCTTTCTCTGTCAAGATGCCGATGTGGCCGGTGCACACCTGGCTGCCGGACGCCCACGTTCAGGCGCCGACCGCCGGTTCCGTCATCCTTGCCGGCGTCATGCTGAAGCTCGGCGGTTATGGTTTCATCCGCTTCTCGCTGTCGATGTTCCCGCTGGCGTCTGATTATTTCGCACCCTTCGTCTTCACGCTGTCGGTTCTCGCCATCATCTACACCTCGCTGGTGGCGATGATGCAGGACGACATCAAGAAGCTGATCGCCTATTCCTCCGTTGCCCACATGGGTTACGTGACCATGGGCATCTTCGCCGCCAACGTGCAGGGCGTGCAGGGCGCAATCTTCCAGATGCTGTCGCACGGCATCGTGTCGGGCGCGCTCTTCCTCTGCGTCGGCGTCGTTTACGACCGGCTGCACACCCGCGAGATTTCGGCCTATGGCGGTCTCGTGAACAACATGCCGAAATATGCCGTCGCCTTCATGATCTTCACCATGGCCAATGTTGGTCTGCCCGGTACATCAGGCTTTGTCGGTGAATTCCTGACGCTGATCGGTGTCTTCCGCGCCAATACGCTGGTCGCGCTGTTTGCGGCAACCGGTGTCATCCTCTCGGCCGCCTACGCGCTGTGGCTCTACCGCCGCGTGATCTTCGGTGCGCTCGAGAAGGAAAGCCTGAAATCGATGCTCGATCTGTCGACCCGCGAAAAGGTCATCCTTTACCCGCTGGTTGCTCTGACGATCTTCTTCGGCGTTTATCCGGCTCCGGTTTTCGATGCCACCGCCGCATCGGTCGATCTTCTGGTAAACAACTATACGGCTGCACTGCAGGCGGCGCAAAATGTTGCGCTCACTATGAATTGACGACAGGACCCGTTGGACATGACCGCTGAAATCCTTTTTGCCAGTCTGCACATTGCGACGCCCGAGCTGATCCTTGCGGTCGGCGCGTTGGCGCTGCTCATGATTGGTGTCTTCTCGGGCGACAAGTCGACAACGACGGTCACCGGCCTTGCCGTTGCCCTCCTGCTCGTCGTCGGTCTCTGGATCATCTTTGCCCCCGCATCGGGCGTGGCTTTCGGCGGTGTCTACATCGCCGATGCCTTCGGCAACTTCATGAAGGTACTGGCGCTGATCGGCTCCATCACCGCCATGATCCTTGCCGTCGGCCAGGGCCGTTTCGAGCCGATCGGCCGTTTCGAATATCCGGTATTGCTGGTTCTCGCGACCCTCGGCATCCTGCTGATGATCTCGGCCAACAACCTGATCTCGCTCTACATGGCGCTGGAACTGCAATCGCTGGCGCTCTACGTCGTCTGCGCCATCAACCGCGAAAGCCTGCGCTCCACGGAAGCGGGTCTGAAGTACTTCGTGCTCGGCGCGCTCTCCTCCGGCATGCTGCTCTATGGCATGTCGCTGGTCTACGGCTTCACCGGCAATACCGGCTTCACCGAAATCGCGCAGGTTCTGGCGGCCGAAACCCGTTCGCTCGGCCTCGTCTTCGGCCTGGTCTTCGTTCTCGCCGGTCTGGCATTCAAGATCTCGGCCGTGCCGTTCCACATGTGGACGCCGGACGTCTATGAAGGTGCGCCGACCCCGGTCACGGCATTCCTCTCGGCCGCGCCCAAGATCGGCGCCATGGCGATCCTCGTGCGCATCGTCATCGAGGCTTTCCAGCCGGTCTTCGCCGACTGGCAGCAGATCGTCGTCTTCATTTCCATCGCCTCCATGCTGCTCGGTTCCTTTGCCGCGATCGGCCAGAAGAACATCAAGCGCCTGATGGCCTATTCCTCCATCGGTCACATGGGTTACGCGCTGGTTGGTCTTGCCGCCGGCACCGAAGCCGGTATCTCGGGCGTTATTCTCTACATGACCATCTACATGGTCATGACGCTCGGCACCTTCGCCTGCATTCTCTCCATGCGCCGCAAGGAAATCGGCAATGTCGAGACTGTCGAGGATCTCGCCGGTCTTTCGTCTTCCAACCCCTTCATGGCGGTTGTGCTGACGATCCTGATGTTCTCGCTTGCCGGCATTCCACCGCTCGCCGGCTTCTTCGGCAAGTATTACGTCTTCCTCGCCGCCATTGAAGCGAAGCTCTATCCGCTCGCCATCATCGGCGTGATCGGCTCGGTGGTCGGCGCCTACTACTATATCCGCGTCGTCAAGGTCATGTGGTTCGATGAGGCCAAGGACAAATTCGAGCGTCCGGCTGGCGAACTGAAAGTCGTTTATGCGCTTTCGGCCCTGTTCGTTGTCGCCTTCATTGTCTTTGGCGGTGCGCTCGGCAACGCGGTGACTGTTGCGGCGAAGACCTTCTTTTGAGCAGCACACACAAGCATACGGGTCGGATGTCCATCGATGATTTCCGGCACGAGGCGATGGCGGAAACGCCATCGACCAATCTGGAATGTTTTGCCCGGGCAAGGGCAGGCGATGGCGGCAATCTGTGGATTACCGCCATCCGCCAGACCGGCGGCCGCGGCCGTCGCGGCCGGCCATGGGTTTCCGAACCCGGCAATCTCTACGCATCGCTTCTTCTGATCGATCCCGCGCCGATGGACCGCATCGGCTCCCTGCCGCTCGCTTTTGCGCTTGCAGTCTATCGCGCCATTCGCGCGGTGCTGCCGACGAATGGTGAACCGCTGGAGATCAAATGGCCGAATGACGTGCTGATCGGTCGCCGCAAGACCTGCGGCATCCTGATGGAAGCGGAGCTGCTGCCTGACGGCCGGCGCGCCATCGTCATCGGCATCGGCATCAATATCGCCCATAAGCCGGACAATCCGCTTTATCCCGTCACCATGCTCTCCGAACATGGCGCGTCCTGCTCGCCCGACGAGCTGTTCGCCCATCTCTTCCGCGAGACGGCTGATGTGCTGAGGGACTGGGACGAGGGCAGGGGTGTTTCCGGCATCATGACCGGCTGGCGGGCGGCCGCCTGCGGTATTGGCGAACATATCACCGTCAATTTCCCTGATCGTTCGATTGGCGGGCGTTTCGTCGGAATTGATGATAATGGTTATCTGCTGCTGGATGAAGACGAGGGCGCCAGGCGCTCCATCGCCGCCGGCGACGTATTTTTCGGATGAGGTGAACGGCGCGGCCCAGGAAGCCGCGCCGAACCGGTTCCAGAGGTTGGAGCTTTCCTGCGGCTCATGAAATGCAGGGTGACAAACCGGTTCCGCATCGGCCCGGTCGATCAGATGGTTTAACAGGTCCGATGCTGGATAGAGGCGGTGGGCACGGCAAAATGCCGTCGTCCGCGTGCTTTCGTGAATGGATAAGAAAAACAATGGCTAAACAGGACGAACTGGTCTTTATACCGCTCGGCGGTGTGGGTGAAATCGGCATGAATCTGGCGCTTTACGGCTATGGGCCGGAAAGCAAGCGCCAATGGATCATGGTGGATTGCGGCGTGACATTCGCCGGTCTCGATCTGCCGGGCGTCGATCTCGTTCTGCCTGACATCAGCTATATCGCCGAGCAGAAGAAGAACCTCAAGGGCATCATCATCACCCACGCCCATGAGGACCATTATGGCGCGCTGAATGATCTGTGGCCCGGCCTCAATGTCCCGGTTTATGCCTCGCCTTTCACCGCCGGCATGCTGGAAGCCAAGCGCGCTTATGAGGGCACGCGCGCCGAAATTCCGGTAACGATCTTCAAGGCTGGCGACCGTATCAATGTCGGGCCGTTCGAAATCGAGGCTGTTGGTGTCAACCACTCCATTCCCGAGCCGATGTCGCTGGTCATTCGCACGCCGCTCGGCAATGTCATCCACACCGGTGACTGGAAGATCGACGAAGCGCCGTCGCTCGGGCCGTTGACGGATGAGGCGCGCTTCCGCGCCATCGGCGAAGAGGGTGTGCTGGCACTGATGTGCGACAGCACCAATTCGGTGCGCGATGGTGTGTCGCCCTCCGAACACGAGGTTTCCGAAGGCCTGCGCCAGATCATCGAAAATGCCGAAGGCCGCGTGGCGGTCACCACCTTCTCCTCCAACGTCGGGCGCATCCGTTCGATCGCGCAGGCTGCTGAGGCCGCGGGCCGCGAGGTGCTGCTGCTGGGCTCGTCGCTGAAGCGGGTCGTCAATGTCTCGCAGGATCTCGGCATCATGGAAGGCATCAAGCCGTTCCTCGCAGAAGATGAATATGGTTATATTCCGCGCGACCGTGTGGTGCTGATCCTGACCGGTTCGCAGGGCGAACCGCGCGCAGCGCTCGCCAAGCTTTCCCGCGACGAGATGCGCAATGTGGCGCTCGCGTCGGGAGATACTGTCGTATTTTCCTCACGCGCCATTCCCGGCAACGAAAAGGCGATCATCGAGATCAAGAACGGCCTGATCGAGCAGGGCGTGCACATTGTCACGGACAATGAGGCGCTGGTGCATGTCTCCGGCCATCCGCGCCGTAATGAACTTCTGAAGATGTATGAGTGGACGAAGCCGCAGATCGTCGTGCCTGTGCATGGTGAGGCGGCGCATCTGGTGGCGCAGAAGGAACTGGCCGAACAGGCCGGCATTTCGCAGGTACCGAAGGTGCGCAACGGAAATGTTCTGCGCCTTGCTCCCGGCCCGGCCGAGGTTATCGACGACGTGCCGCATGGCCGCGTCTTCAAGGACGGCAATCTCGTCGGTGACATGGACGAGATGGGCATCAGCAATCGCCGCAAGCTTTCTTTCGCCGGCCATGTCGCGGTCAATGTCGTGCTGGACAGCCGTTACGATTTCCTCGGCGATCCCGATGTGGTGCCTTTCGGCCTGCCGGAATTCGATGACGAGGATGAGGCGATGGAAGACACGCTTTATGACGCCGTGCTTGGCGCCGTCGAAAGCATTCCGCGCGCCCGCCGCAAGGATCTGGAGCTGCTGCGTGAAGCGGTGCGCCGCGCCGTGCGCGCCGCCGCCAATCAGAGCTGGGGCAAGAAGCCGATCGTGACGGTTTTCGTCACGAAGGTCTGAGCCGGAAAGCGGGGTATCATCCGCATGCCGTCATCCCGGACTAGATCCGGGGTCCAGCGCGATCAAGTCCTTGATCGCGTAAAGACTCCTCTCACGGCGCAGACGCGCCGTGGCTGGATGCCGGATCATCCTCGGGCTTGTTCCGGGGGCCGGCATGACGGAAGAGAGAGCGTCCGCCTTTGTCGGCGACCTGAGTGTGCCTGCTCAAAGCGCGGTTCTGTTCCTCTTTCCAAGGCTTTTTATGCATCTTGCAGGGAATTGATTCCGGTTTGCGGATGAATGCGTTACAAGAAGCGCATTGTGCAGGAGGATCACATGCCGCTTCTTTCGGTCTTCGCCGTTTATTTCATCGTCTGGTGGACGGTGCTTTTTATCGTGCTGCCGATTGGCCTGCGCACCCAGGACGATGAGGGCGATGTGGCGCTGGGGACGGTTGCCAGCGCGCCATCCAGCTTCAAGGGCGGACGTATCGTGTTGTGGACGACCCTGATCTCGGCCTTGATCTGCGGGATCTGGTATGGCGGAACTTGGTGGTTCGGCGTCAGCCTTGATGACCTGCCGAGAATTATTCCCGTTTTCGACTGAAAAAAAAGCGCGGGCAATGTCCGCCCCCGCCTACATCTGCGCCCTCAACCTGATAGCAAGCCGAAGCGCCTGCCTATGCAAGGGGCAGTCTGCCGTGAATCTGGCTGAGACTCTGTCATATGGATGTCATATCTATCGTGCACACAGCAGGAGCTTGCCGGATGCCCGATTCATCGCCAGTAATTCTACTGGAATGATGGCCAGGAGCAGGGAAATGCGTGCAGAAGCAAAAAAAAACAAGGCCTTTCAGCCTTGTTTTCAGGTTTCGCGTGATCTGTAACCGTTACCGGGGCTGCGAACGAGCGCGCCTAAGATCTGATCCTCCCAAGACTGACCGCGAAAATGACAAGAATTTAAACTTCCTGCCTCTTTTGTAAGCTAAAGCTAGCTCAAACCCCCATGCTTGTCATCTCATTTTTTGCATATTTGTTACAGTCGGCAAAAAATTCTCTGTGGTGCAATTTGTCGCACCGGATCAAGAATAATATTCCGGCCAAAGCGTTTTGACGCGAATTAGCTATCGTGAAAATACCACAAAATCGCCTTTAACGCTCTTTGCATGGCGGGTTTTCATCTGGGTCAGAAACCGCTATATCCGGCGCCAATATCCCTCTATTCGGGGCGATTCCCGCGCCTTTTGGCGCTGTCGTCCACATCAATGGAAGCCGTCATGCGTCTTAGCCGTTATTTCCTGCCCATCCTGAAGGAAAACCCCAAGGAAGCCGAGATTGTCTCTCACCGCCTCATGCTGCGCGCCGGCATGATCCGGCAGCAATCGGCTGGCATCTATTCCTGGCTGCCGCTCGGCAAACGCGTGCTCGACAAGGTCAACAAGATCATCCGCGAGGAGCAGGACCGTTCCGGCGCCATCGAGCTTCTGATGCCGACGCTGCAGACCGCCGAGCTCTGGCAGGAGAGCGGCCGTTATGACGACTACGGCAAGGAAATGCTGCGCATCAAGGACCGCCAGGACCGCCAGATGCTCTATGGCCCCACCAACGAGGAGATGATCACCGACATCTTCCGTTCCTATGTGAAGTCCTACAAGAACCTGCCGCTGAACCTCTACCATATCCAGCTGAAGTTCCGCGACGAGGTGCGTCCGCGCTTCGGCACCATGCGCTCGCGCGAGTTCCTGATGAAGGACGCCTATTCCTTCGACCTCACCAAGGAAGACGCGATCCATTCCTACAACAAGATGTTCGTGGCTTACCTGCGGACCTTCGAGCGCCTTGGCCTGCGCGCTATTCCCATGCGCGCCGATACCGGCCCGATCGGCGGCAATCACAGCCATGAGTTCATCATTCTGGCCGATACCGGCGAATCCGAAGTCTTCTGCCACAAGAGCTTCCTCGACCGCGGCATTCCAGCTGAAAGCACCGATTTCGACGATGTCGCGGCGCTGCAGGGCGTGTTCGACGAGTGGACGACCGATTACGCAGCCACGTCCGAAATGCACGACGAGGCCGCCTATGACGCCATTCCCGAAGGCGAGCGCCTTTCCGCGCGCGGCATCGAGGTTGGGCACATCTTCTATTTCGGCACCAAATATTCCGAGCCTATGGGCGCGAAAGTGCAGGGCAAGGACGGCAAGGAACACCCCGTCCACATGGGTTCTTATGGCATCGGGCCGACACGCCTTGTTCCCGCCATCATTGAAGCATCGCATGACGAGAACGGAATCATCTGGCCGGCCTCGGTCGCTCCTTTCGACGTCGTGATCATCAACATGAAGGCTGGCGATGCGGCCTGCGATGCTGCCTGTGAAAAGCTGTATTATCAGCTCTCCAACGCCGGCAAGGATGTTCTCTACGACGATACGGACGACCGGGCGGGCCAGAAATTCGCCACCGCTGATCTGATCGGCGTGCCGCTGCAGATCATCGTCGGCCCGCGTTCGGTCGCGAATGGCGAAGTCGAAGTGAAGGATCGCAAGACCGGCGAGCGGGAGACCGTGACGATCGAGGCGGCGATGAACAAGGTGCTCGCCTAAGCGCGAATGGAAGACGGAGCGGCTTCACCCGAAGTCCGCTCCGGTTTCGTAGCGCAGATGCAGCAGAAATATGGGCCGGTTTTCGGAAAAGACCGGCCTTGCAGTTTGAGATCAGGGAGACGACATGGCACAAGCCGAGGCTGACAAGGGTGCGGCTGTTTCCGCCGGGGCAAAGACCGCCCGGCCGTTTTCCGCTTTCGAACGTATGGTGGCCTGGCGCTATCTGCGGTCGCGGCGCAAGGAAGCATTCATTTCCGTCATCGCCGGTTTTTCCTTTGTCGGCATCATGCTGGGCGTGGCGACGCTTATCATCGTCATGGCTGTCATGAACGGGTTCCGCACGGAGCTGATTTCCCGCATTCTCGGTATCAACGGCCATATGATCGTGCAGCCGATTGACCAGCCCTTCAATAATTATGATGAGCTGGCTAAGAAATTCGCCGCCGTACCCGGCGTCACCATGGCTCTGCCGCTGGTGGAGGGCCAGACATTGGCTTCCGGTCGTGGCGGTGCGGGTTCCGGCGCTCTGGTGCGCGGTGTGCGCCAGGAGGATATCGACAAGGTCAAGGAAGTCGCCACCAACATCAAGACCGGCGACCTCGTCGGCTTCATGGCGGGTGACGGCGTTCTTGTCGGCTCCAGGCTCGCCGCCCAGCTGGGTGTTACGGCGGGTGATGATATCACTCTCATATCACCGGAAGGTGACGTGACGCCGATGGGCGTCAATCCGCGCGTCAAGTCTTACAAGATTTCCGGTGTCTTCGAGATCGGCATGTCGGAATACGACGCATCGATGATCTATATGCCTCTGTCCGAAGCCCAGCTTTATTTCAATGCCGACGGCATCGTGCAATCCATTGAGCTTTATGTGAGCCGCCCGGATGATGTCGATGGCATCCGTCCGCTGGTGGAGCAGGCGGCCGAAAGGCAGATCTACATTACCGACTGGAGGCAGCGGAACCAGACCTTCTTCTCCGCCCTGCAGGTGGAACGAAACGTCATGTTCATGATCCTCACCCTCATCGTGTTGGTGGCGGCGCTGAACATCATTTCCGGCCTCATCATGCTGGTGAAGGACAAGGGCAGCGATATCGCCATTCTGCGCACCATGGGCGCAAGTTCGGGCGCGGTGATGCGCATCTTCTTCATGACCGGTGCGGCCATCGGTATGGTCGGCACCTTCGCCGGCGTGGCGCTCGGCGTCATCGTCTGCCTCAACGTGGAATCCATCCGGCAGTTCTTCTCCTGGATTTCGGGCACGGTGCTGTTTGACCCGCAGCTTTATTTCTTGAGCCAGCTTCCGGCAGAAATGGATATCAGCGAAACGATTTCCGTTGTCATCATGGCGCTCACGCTCTCTTTCCTGGCAACGATCTTCCCGGCATGGCGGGCTTCCAAGCTCGATCCGGTGCAGGCCCTGCGTTACGAATAAGGACCGCTTCGCAATATGGCAAAAAAAACAGTGCTGCGGCTCACCGGCGTTGAGAGAACCTATGGTCAGGGCGAGACGTCGCTTTCCATTCTGCGCAAGGCCGATTTTGAATTGAAGAGCGGTGAGATGGTGGCGCTGGTCGCCCCTTCAGGCACCGGCAAATCGACGCTGCTGCATCTGGCAGGCCTGCTGGAACATCCCGATGCCGGCGAGGTCTATATTAACGACGCGCCCTGCAACGGCCTGCCGGATGAAACGCGCACCGCGATCCGCCGCAGCGATATCGGCTTCGTTTATCAGTTCCATCACCTCCTGCCGGAATTCTCGGCGGTGGAAAATGTGATGATGCCGCAGCTCATCGCCGGTCTCACCCAGGCTGAAGCTCGCAAGCGCGCCAGCGCGCTGCTCGACTATATGCGTGTGGGGCATCGCGGCGAACACCGTCCGGCCGAACTCTCGGGCGGTGAACAGCAGCGTGTCGCCATTGCCCGCGCCGTCGCCAACGCGCCGCTCCTGCTGCTCGCCGACGAGCCGACCGGCAATCTCGATCCGGAGACCGCGCATTATGTATTCGACGCGCTGGAGGCGCTGGTGCGCCAATCTGGCCTCGCGGCGCTGATTGCCACCCACAATCATGAACTCGCCGCCCGCATGGACCGGCGCGTAACGCTCGCCGACGGGAAGATCGTCGATTTCTGACCATGGGATTGCGCGGGGATGATCCTCGCGCATCACCATGCCTTCCGGAGCGACCGAAACGACTACGCTGGTCGTTGCCGTGAGGGAACGAGGACGAACCGTCGCGAGCCCGGATCAATCCCTCCGTCGCCTCCTGAAGAATAGCTGTTCTCTGAATTTGATTTTTTTCCGAACCGGAGGCGTTTTTTTGCCTTCGGGTTTTTCGCTTTGGAGTCAGCGGCTTGCCGTTCCCTTGATCGGAACCGAAGGCGATTCTCGTACATTAGCAAGAGGAATATCAGCAGAACCCTGTTGACAATCGAACAAAATGAGAACAAAGTTAGAACATAACGAGTAAGGAGAGGCCAATGACTGATTTCATCCGTGACGTTGCTGCTTTCGCTTCCATCGCTGTCTTTGTTGCCAGCTTCTCGGTGATCCTCACCGCCCTGTGAAGAAGACACCGGCGCAGAAGCCTGTATGGACGCTGCAAAGCGGTGGACATTAAGCGCCGGAAATCGGAAAATCGCCCCCTCGATTCAGAATGACAGGATGATGATATGGGCGATGCGGTTATGCGTGGAGAGACCTCTGGCGAAACGTTGAAGACCCCCGGTTTCGTCCATCTTCGGGTTCATTCCGCTTATTCCCTGCTTGAGGGGGCGTTGCCCCTCAAGAAAATCATGTCCAAGGCCGTTGCGGACGGCCAGCCGGCCATAGCCATTACCGACACCAACAACCTCTTCGTCGCGCTGGAGTTTTCCGAAAAGGCGCGCGATGAGGGTCTGCAGCCGATCATCGGTTGCCAGCTGTCGATCGACATGCAGGATGCGGCGGAGGATCGCCGCAACCACAATAGCCATCTTCAGAAACTTCCCGCCATCGTTCTGCTGGCCGCCAATGCCGAAGGTTATGAGCGGCTGGTGGATATCGTCAGCCGCGCCTATCTGGAAGGCGAGGGCAGTGGCGGTCATTCCGTGCATATTACCCGTGCATGGCTGGAAGAGGCCTCCAATGCGGGGCTGATCGCGCTGACGGGCGCTTCCGGCGGACCGGTGGATATGGCCTTGAAGGAAGGCCATGCAGCGCAGGCGAAAGAGCGGCTGCTGACATTGAAGTCACTCTTCGGGGACAGTCTCTACATCGAATTGCAGCGCCAGTCAGGCTACGACCGTTCCCATGAGCGGCGCATGATCGGCCTTGCTTACGAGCATGATATTCCGCTGGTTGCCACCAATGAAGCGTTCTTCCCCTCCAAGGCTGATTACGAGGCGCATGATGCGCTGATGGCGGTGGCGCACAACGCCATCGTCTCCGATGACAGCCGGTTCCGGTTGACGCCCGACCATTACCTCAAGAGTCGTGAGGAGATGGTGGCGCTTTTTGCCGACATTCCCGAGGCGCTCGAAAACACTGTCGAGATCGCGCTCCGCTGCTCCTTCGTGCTGAAGAAGCGTGGCCCGATCCTGCCGCGCTTCACCGGCGCCAGCGACGACCCCGAAGCGGCGGAACGCGCTGAAGCCGAGGAGCTTCGCCGCCAGGCAGTAGAGGGGCTGGATCAGCGGCTGGCAGCGCTCGGCATGGCGGCCGGTTATACGGAGCAGGAGTATCGCGACAGGCTGGATTTCGAACTCGGCGTCATCTCGCGCATGAAGTTTCCCGGTTACTTCCTGATCGTTGCCGACTTCATCAAATGGGCCAAGCAGCATGATATTCCGGTAGGCCCTGGCCGTGGTTCGGGTGCGGGTTCGCTTGTCGCTTACGCGCTTACCATTACCGACGTCGACCCCCTGCGCTTCTCGCTGCTGTTCGAACGCTTTCTCAATCCCGAACGCGTATCGATGCCTGACTTCGATATCGACTTCTGCCAGGACCGCCGTGAAGAGGTGATCCGCTACGTGCAGGCCAAATATGGTCGCGAGCAGGTGGCGCAGATCATCACCTTCGGTTCGCTGCAGGCGCGCGCGGCCTTGCGCGATGTCGGCCGCGTTCTGGAAATGCCCTATGGGCAGGTGGACAAGATCTGCAAGCTGGTGCCCAACAACCCGGCCAATCCGACACCGCTGTCAAAAGCGATCGAGGAAGAGCCGCGCCTGCAGGAAGAGGCGGACAAGGAGCCGGTCGTCGCCCGCCTCTTGGATATCGCCCAGAAGATTGAGGGGCTTTACCGTCACGCCTCCACCCACGCCGCCGGTATCGTCATTGGCGATCGGCCGCTCTCCAAGCTGGTGCCGATGTATCGCGATCCGCGATCCGATATGCCGGTCACCCAGTTCAACATGAAATGGGTGGAAAGCGCCGGCCTCGTCAAATTCGACTTCCTCGGCCTGAAGACGCTGACGGTGCTGAAGGTGGCGGTGGATTTCGTCGCCAAGCGCGGCATCAAGGTTGATCTTGCCGCCATCCCGCTGGATGACGCCAAAACTTACGAGATGCTGTCGCGCGGCGAAACCATCGGCGTGTTCCAGGTGGAAAGTGCCGGCATGCGCAAGGCGCTGATCGGCATGCGGCCAGACTGCATCGAGGACATCATCGCGCTGGTGGCGCTTTATCGTCCCGGCCCGATGGAAAACATCCCGGTTTATAACGCCCGCAAACATGGCGAGGAGGAGCTGGAATCAATCCACCCGACCATCGACCATCTGCTCAAGGAAACGCAAGGCGTTATCGTCTATCAGGAACAGGTGATGCAGATCGCCCAGGTCCTGTCAGGTTATTCGCTCGGCGAAGCCGATCTTCTGCGCCGCGCCATGGGCAAGAAGATCAAGGAGGAGATGGACCAGCAGCGTGAGCGCTTCGTCGATGGCGCCATCAAGAATGGCGTCTCGAAGCCGCAAGCCAACACCATCTTCGACCTTCTGGCGAAATTCGCCAATTACGGCTTCAACAAGAGCCATGCCGCCGCCTACGCCATCGTGTCCTACCAGACCGCCTATATGAAGGCGCATTATCCAGTGGAGTTCCTCGCGGCCTCCATGACGCTCGATATGGCAAACACGGAAAAGCTCAACGATTTCCGGCAGGATGCCGGCCGCCTTGGCATCGAGGTCGTCGCACCTTCGGTGCAGACGTCCTTCCGCCAGTTCGAGACAGGTGAAAACCGCATCTATTATTCGCTGGCCGCCATCAAGGGCGTAGGCGAGGGCGCGGTGGAACACATCGTCCAGGTTCGCGACGGCAAGCCGTTCACGAGCCTTGAAGATTTCTGCCTACGCATCGACCCCAAGCAGATCAACCGGCGTGTGCTGGAAAGCCTGATCAATGCCGGCGCTTTCGATTGTTTCGGCCGCGACCGCGCCGAACTGATCGGCGGGCTGGACCGCATTATCGGTTATGCGCAGATGGCGCAGAACAATCGCACCATCGGCCAGTCGGACATGTTCGGTTCCGGCGGCGGCAACGGCCCGGAAAAGCTTGTCCTGCCCGCTTTCCAGCCCTGGCTCGCTTCGGAAAAACTGCTGCGTGAATATCAGGTTCTCGGTTTTTACCTCACCGCCCATCCTCTCGATACCTATCGCCCCGTGCTGGAAAAGTTGCGGGTGCAGAATTTCGCCGATTTTTCAGCGGCGGTGAAACAGGGTGCGACCGCCGGGCGTCTGGCCGGCACCGTCACCGGCAAGCAGGAACGCAAGACCCGCACCGGCAACAAGATGGGCATCGTCACCTTCTCGGATGCATCAGGGCAATATGAGGCGGTGCTGTTTTCCGAAGGGCTCGGCCAATTCCGGGATCTGCTGGAAGTCGGCAAATCGCTTGTTATCACCGTGCAGGCGGAAGAGCGCCCGGAAGGCATCGGCCTGCGTATACAGACGGCGCAGTCGTTGGAAGAGAAATCCGTGCAGATGCAGAAGGCCTTGCGCGTTTATGTGCGCGATTCCGGTCCGCTGAAAACGGTCGCCCGCCATCTCAACACCAAGGGTGACGGCTCGGTCTATTTCATCGTCATCAAGGATGAAGGCAGCCGCGAGATCGAGGTGGAACTGACGGAGAAATACCGTATCTCGCCGGAAATCGCCGCTGCGCTGCGGTCCGCACCCGGTGTCGTTGACGTGGAACTGGTGTGAGGCTCGCGCCTCACACGTCGCTCATACCGGCCCTTCTTTCGTAACGGTGATGAAGTCCGTTCCGGTGCCTGTTTCCATCTGGTGACTAATGTCGGAAACGGTGATCGAGCTGCCGCTTGAAAGCTCCTGTTCGATACGGCTGCGTATCTCTGCGGGTATTTCGAGGCGGCTGAGCACGGCGCTCAATTGATCGAAGCCGCCAGGGGCTTCGGTAACGGTGATTCCGAGCCGCTTGCGGGCTGCCGCCGGCAGGTGGTTTTCGAGCGTCACGCCGTTCCATTCGGCAGTTCCAGCCGCGCGGTCCACGGTAACAGCCTCGAAGAAGTGGGTTCCGAGCGCCACTTCCGGGTCCTTGATGTCGATGGCTGCTTCGAACAGCGGTTTGAAATCCTGCCGCACCATGATCTGGCCGGTCGGCGGATGGTTTTCACCGGCGGAGGCATAAAGCGCCGCCACGAAGGCGTCGGTCAGAAGCGGCCCGGTGGTCTTCAGCCCCTTCCAGCGCTTGAAACCATTGATTGCGCTGATCGTCATCTCTCCGGTGTAACCATCGGCAGAACCAGCATCGAAGCCGAGACGGGTCAGCACGGTTTGAATATCCATCACCTTTTCGCGCTCGCCACGCCGGGTGATGAGAATGCGCAGGGGTGAGGGTTCTCTGGCCTTCGCCGCCGGCTTGAGGGACTGGGTCTTTTCATTGACGGCAACCTCAACCGTGCCCAAGGCTGCATCGAATGTCGCCGGGCGCAACTCCACATCCGAAAGAAGCAGCTTGCCGTCATCGGCATCGTCGCGCGGGGCGAACAGCGCCGGATGCTGTACGAAGCGCAGCGAGACCGGGCGGTCGGTGATGATGACATGGACGCCAGTGCGCGTGTCGCCGAAAAGTGACTTGGCGAATTTGGAAGGCAGGCGCACGCAGCCATGCGAGGCAGGATAGTTCGGCACCTTGCCTTCGTGCAGTGCGATGCCGGACCATGTCAGCCGCTGCATGAAGGGCATGGGTGCAGCCGAATAGATATTCGACTCGTGGTATTTTCGCTTTTCCAGAATGGAGAATATGCCGCTCGGCGTCTCATGCCCGGCCTTGCCGGTGGAGACTTTCGAGGTGGCGATGATTTCGCCATTTTCATAAAGCGAGAGCGACTGATCGCTTTTTGATACCAGAATCTGCAGCGCGCGGCTGTCAGCGGCTAGCGCCGGAAAGGCGAGAATGCTGGCCGACAGCATGCCAGCCATAAGACGGAGGCGAAGGGACATGACGCAATACACCACATGCACAAAACTTGCCTCACTCAACCACGCGAAGTTTAATGAAGTTTAAGGACGTCTCATTCGCAACATCACTAATTTGTGTAAAATCTAAAATATATCGGGCGCGACGTGGCGGGGGCGGGATTGCGCGGCCCCTCGCACAACCCAGCGGGCATTATTTGCGCGTTCCGAAAGTATAGCCGGTCTCGACGCTGCCCTTGCCGAACTTGTCGCGCAGCTTGTCCATCGCCGCTTCCGCCGCCGCCCGCCGTCCCGCCTGTCTGTCGACGAGATCGGGAGGGTCGGCGAGGCCCGCATCGCGCAGATCGCTAACGCCAATGCCGATGAGGCGGAATTTGGTGCCGTCCGTTTCTTTTTCCAACAGCGAGAGGCCGGTGCGGAAAATCCGGTCGGCAAGCTGCGTGGGGTCATCCAGCCTGCGGTTGCGGGTGCGGAGCTTGAAGTCGGCCGTCTTCATCTTCAGCACCACCGTCTGACCGGCAATGCCGCTCTTCTTCAGCCGCCAGGCAACCTTTTCGGATAGAGAGCGCAGGATCGGCACCAGATCCTCATGGCGGGAAATATCGTTGAAGAAGGTGGTTTCGGAAGAGACGCTTTTGACGGGATCGTTATTATGCACGTGCCGCTCGTCAATGCCGCGTGAAAGCCGGAAGAGGCGCTGCCCCATCACGCCATAACGGCGCATCAGCTCGCTTTCCTCCATTTCCTGCAGCTGCGCGATCATGCGGATGCCGTCCGCTTCCAGCGTCGCCGCAAAGGCCTTGCCCACGCCCCAGATGGTGGTTACCGGCCGCGCCGCCAGAAAGGACAGTGCTTCCGCCTCACCGATCACTGAAAAGCCACGCGGTTTTTGCAGGTCGGACGCGACCTTGGCGAGAAATTTGCAATAGGAAAGCCCGGCTGAAACGGTCACGCCCACTTCCTTTTCCACGCGCCGGGCGAATTTCGCCAGCACACGGGCCGGTGGATCGTGATGCAGCCTCTCGGTGCCGGAAAGATCGAGAAAGGCCTCGTCTATGGAAATTGGCTGCACGAGCGGCGTCAATTCCTGCATCATCGCCCGGATTTCGCGCCCGACACGGCTGTATTTCTCCATGTCCGGCTTGATGACCACCGCGTCAGGACAAGCTTCCAGCGCCTTGAACATGGGCATTGCGGAGCGCACGCCCTGAATGCGGGCGATATAACAGGCGGTGGAAACCACCCCGCGCTTGCCGCCACCAACGATCACGGGCTTGTCGGCCAGTTCCGGATTATCCCGTTTTTCAACAGAGGCATAAAAGGCGTCGCAGTCGATATGGGCAATGCTCAGATCGTAGAGTTCGGCGTGATAAACAAGGCGCGGGCTGCCACAGGCGCGGCAACGCCTCAACCCTTCTGGCTGGCCGGCCAGACAGTCGCGGCAAAAACCGGGATCATAGGGGTGCGACGTAGACATGAGCCGAAAACAAAACCAGAACGTTGCCGACCATACTCCGGCCGTGACGACGGCTCAAGGGGCGTTGACGACAAAGCCCAGATTTCAAACCCCGGAGAATGGGAAAAGCTTGCATAGCGGCGGGAAATATTTGATCTTGACTCATATTTGTAGTTACAATTGTAGATGATTTTTTACGCATGTTTGAATGGGATGAAGAGAAAAACCGGTCCAACATCCGAAAGCATGGCGTCGGATTTCGGACTGCGATTCGAATCTTCGAAAATGCGGTCCTGTCATGGGTCGATGAGCGCGTAGCGTATGGCGAGACGCGTTATCACACCATCGGGCAGATCGAAGGAATAGTATTTCTGGCGGTCATTCATACCGATCGTGCCGGTCTCATCCGCATCATCTCCGCCCGGCCGGCAAACCGCCGTGAAAGGAAACGTTATGACGAAGAAATACGAAAAAGAACTGAGCCTTGAAGAACTCGCCGCCTTGCCGGACGAGAAGATAGACTACAGCGATATTCCCGAATTGGATGAGCGCTTCTGGGCGAACGCAAAACTCGTGGAGCCCGAGGGAACACAGCAAATAACATTGCGGGTCAAGAAATCCGTTGTCGAGGCGTATAAATCCACCGGGAAGGGATACCAGACACGCATGAACGCCGTTCTGGAATCTTATGCCCGCACATTGCTGAAACGCTGACTGTCTCCGTCTCTCGGCCCGTCAATACACGCCAGAATCGAGCCCCGGGCCGGAAAAGTGATGCCAGGCGGCCGCCACTGCTTCGGGGGAAGTGTCGGTCGCGGCGCAAAATGCCATCAGATCGGGTTCGTGGCTCATCAGAAAATCGGTGAGCCCCGCCAGAAAGCCGGGATCGGTGACGGCCTGGCGCAGCATGTTGGCCTGCAATCCGCTCAGCGCCAGAAAACGCGCCAGCATGTCCGGTTCGTTTGCCAGCCAGCCAAGTATGGCGGCGGCCGTTTCTTGCGGATCTTTGCCGGCATTGCCTTTGTTTTTCGTATCGCGCAGCATTTCTTCCCCGAAGTTACCTATTTTGAAACCAAATCCCTCTAGCCTTGCGCAACAAATGGACGATGGAATCGGTTCTCTGACACCCTATATGTCTGGATGAAGGTTTCAAAGCGAAACGGGGACTGCTCACCATGCCCAAGCAGGTCATGATAGTCGAAGATAACGAGCTGAACATGAAGCTCTTTCGCGACCTGATCGAGGCGTCTGGTTATACGACGATCCAGACGCGCAACGGCATGGAAGCGCTCGATCTCGCCCGCAAGCACCGCCCGGACCTCATCCTCATGGATATTCAGCTGCCGGAAGTTTCGGGGCTGGAGGTGACGAAATGGCTGAAGGAAGATGACGAGCTGCATGTCATTCCGGTCATCGCGGTCACGGCTTTCGCCATGAAGGGCGACGAGGAACGCATTCGCCAGGGCGGATGCGAGGCCTATGTGTCGAAGCCGATTTCCGTTCCGAAGTTCATCGAAATCATCAAGACTTATCTGGGCGATGCGTGAGGCGACTGGGGAACGGTTATGACGGCGAGAGTTCTGGTTGTTGACGATATCCCGGCCAATGTGAAGCTTCTCGAAGCGCGTCTTGTGGCGGAATATTTCGATGTCGTCACCGCCGAGGATGGTTTCAAGGCGCTTGCCATCTGCGACGAGGAGCAGGTCGATATCATCCTGCTCGATATCATGATGCCGGGCATGGACGGGTTCGAGGTCTGCGAAAGGCTGAAGGCCAATCCGAATACGGCGCATATTCCGGTCGTGATGGTCACCGCACTTGATCAGCCGTCGGACCGCGTGCGCGGCCTCAAAGCCGGCGCCGACGATTTTCTGACCAAACCGGTCAACGACCTGCAGCTGATCGCCCGCGTCAAAAGCCTGGTCCGCCTCAAGGCCGTCAGCGACGAGTTACGGCTGCGCGCCGAAACCGCACGCCAGATCGGCATCGAGGAGATGCTGCGCAGCGACGGCCTGATGCAGACGCCCGGCCGCGTATTGGTGGCGGACGGCCGCTCCAGCTCGCAGGAACGTATCGTGCGGGCGCTCAAGCCGATTGCAGAGGTCGATGCTGTCACGGAGCCGCAGGCGGCGCTGCTCAAGGCGGCGAGTAACCCCTTCGAACTCGTCATCGTCAATTCCAATTTCGAGGACTACGATCCGCTGCGGCTGTGCTCGCAGCTTCGCTCGCTGGAACGCACCCGTTTCCTGCCGCTGCTTCTGGTGGCGGAGCAGGGGGCGGATGAGATGGTGGCGCGCGCGCTCGATCTCGGCGTGAACGATTATATTCTCCGCCCGATCGATCCGAACGAACTCGTCGCCCGCTCGCTGACGCAGATCAGGCGCAAGCGTTATAACGAGCATCTGCGGCTCAATCTGCAGCACACGATGGAACTTGCCATTGTCGACGGGCTGACTGGCCTCAACAATCGCCGCTACCTCGACAACCACCTGAAGATACTGTTCGACCGCGCCGCCGTTCGCGGCCGTCCGATCTCCATCTGCATGACCGATATAGACCGCTTCAAGCTGGTCAACGATACCTATGGCCATGATGTCGGCGATGAGGTGCTACGGGAGTTTGCGGCACGCATCCGCAGCACGGTGCGCGGTGCGGATCTTGCCTGCCGCTATGGCGGCGAGGAGTTCGTCGTCGTCATGCCCGATACGCCGATAGAGCTTGCGGCAAGTGTCGCCGAGCGCCTGAGGGCGATCGTGGAGGACAAGCCCTTTTATGTCCGTTCCATCGATCGGGAATTGAGCATTACCGCCTCTCTCGGCATAGCCACCAGCAGCGGCGCTTTCGGTGCGCCGGACGAAATCCTGAAACATGCGGACAAGGCGCTTTACGAGGCGAAACACGCCGGCCGCAACCGCGTCGTGGCGGCCGCCGCTTGAACCGGCGGCGGCGGATTAACTAAAAATATTGCGCAATCTCTCCGTCATGTCCCGGCGAAATATTCGCTCGGAAATCGGGCATGGACACCGCCAGACTGCAAGCCATTGACCTTGGATGTATTTTATCGTTTTGCAATGAAAGGGTGCAGCTTAACGATATAAATAGAGTTCAAGTTGAAAAACACGTTGAATTCAATCTCTCCGGCAACTATAGTGTGCCAGCTTTGTATACTTAACCATGTTTCCCAGGTGATATGTCTCTGGCTTAAGAATTTCTTGATTTTTATTTTACTTCTGCGCACACTCACAATCGAGAATAACAGTTCTTCCGGCGGTTTATCCGTCTTGCGATGATGAATGATTGCGGCTTAGCCGTCGCGATTTCGCTCGTCAGGGGCTGGTATTGCGTAGTTTGAATGCCCCATGATGCTCAGGTCCGCCGCATCTCCTGAATCGTGGGGTCGGTCGGCTGACGATGTCCGAATCGGTTCCTCGTGCCGTAATCACATCGTTGGCCGACCGCCTTATTTCCGAAAATTGCCTGCTCTTGGTACACGCGTTGCAGCGTAGCGGCTTGCGCAGCCGTCTTCCTTACGCGACGCGACGAGGTCGTCACGCGGCAGGGGCGGATGGCTGTAACCCCCAGCATACCCTCTGAACACATGAACGATTGCGGTGGTGAGTGGTGCGTCAGACCATGTGGTCGGACTCATCGATAACCTGCGTCCACACGTTGCCAATGACCGCTCAATTTCCGCGGCGGCAGGAGGCAGGCCCCTTATTTTCCCGTTGGGAAGCCTCTGGGCGCAAAGGGCTTGTGGCCACTTCTTCCGCTGGGCACAAACAAAAAACGCGCCCATTGGGCGCGCTTTTTGCCGGAGACCCGATCAAGAAATTACTTGATCTTGGTTTCCTTGAATTCAACGTGCTTGCGTACAACCGGGTCATACTTCGTCTTCGTCATCTTGTCCGTGAACGTACGGCTGTTCTTGGTGGTGACGTAGAAGGTACCGGTGTCGGCTGTCGACAGCAGCTTGATCTTGATTGTTGTAGCTTTCGCCATGGTCGTCCTGCCTTTAAACAAAAGAGAAGCCGCAGGCGCTTCTCACCTCGGCTAAATCTGGCGCGAAACTACGTATCGCGCCCGAAAAGTCAAGCCTGTTTTGCCCGGAAAACAAAACGGAACCCATAAAGCACCACGTAAAGCCCGAAAAATACGGCGAGCGCCCAGGCGAAACCATCGGTGCCCGCAGCATCCATGGAAATGCCGACGGCCTGTGGTCCTGCAATGGTACCCATGGCGTAACAGAAGATGAAGGCGGCATTGGCGGCCACGAGATCCGCGCCCTTGAGGCGCGAGCCGAGATGGGTGAGGCCAACGGTATACATGCCGGAGACGAGGCCGCCCCAGAACAGCAGCAGCGCCGCCACCAGAAGCCAGCTTTCCACCAGAACCGGCAGCGCCAGCGTGCCGCAAACGCCCGCAAAGGCCATGAGGGCGAGCATGGTGCGC
Source organism: Agrobacterium sp. LAD9 (assembly GCF_003031125.1). NCBI lineage: Bacteria > Pseudomonadati > Pseudomonadota > Alphaproteobacteria > Hyphomicrobiales > Rhizobiaceae > Agrobacterium > Agrobacterium sp. LAD9. The sequence goes on from NZ_PHGS01000007.1 coordinate 35,084, forward strand.
CGATCCTTCATCCGGTCGGAAAGCAGGCCGATCGGTATCTGGAAGACCATGTTGCCGATTCCCATGACGGTCAGCAGCAGCGCCGCCTGCGATTCGTTGAAGCCCTCACGGGTGGCGTAGATGGGAAAGAGCGACAGGCCGCCCGCCTGCACCGAACCGAACACGAAAGCCGCAGCCGACGCCATCGGCACCAGCCAGACGTAGCGGACGAAGTGGTGATTGGGCCGCTCGTCCAGCTCCGGGCTCTCGCCGCGCGCCATGAAGATGGGGATAGCGGCCAGAAGGATGATCGCCGCGCCGACGAGGAAGGGCAGGATGCCTTCGCTGCCGACGACGGAAAACAGCAATGGACCAACCGCGAAACCAACCGCAAGGCCGGTTGCGTAAATGCCGAGAACCATGCCGCGTTTTTTCGGCGGCGCGGTCATGTTGATCCAGTATTCGGAGAGAATGAACAGCGTCGTGGTCGCGCCATGGAAGACGATTCGCAGCGGAAACCACATCCAGAAGGCTTCGGCGAAATAAAAGCCGAGTGCGCTCAGCGCCGAAATCAGGACCGCGAGAAGCATGGTTCGTGCCACGCCGAAATCATGGGCGATCTTGCTGGTCACCGAGGCGGCCATCATCGCCGCGACACCCGCCATGGCCGAATTCACCCCGATCATGGTCGAGGAGATGCCGCGCTTCTCAAGGATGATCGACAGGAGCGGCAGGCCGAGACCGATGGCGACACCCACCGCACTGATGGCGGAAATGGCGGCGATCAGTGAGGGCCAGTGAATGGCGTCCGCTTCTTCGCATTTCATTTGTGACATGACGGCCTTTATACAAAGTCTCGAATGAACCGGCCGTGGCGCGTGATATAGAGCCGCGCGGGGCTTTCAAAGGGCAGTGAGGGATCACCTATCATGAGTTTTGTGACATCTTCGAGAACCGTACGTGTGATTTTGGGCATGTTCAGACCGGAAAGGTCTGTCATGTCAAGCCATTGCACGTTGGAGAGCTCGTCGGAATCACGGGTGAGCCCGACATCGAGCCCCAACTCATCGGCATAACAGCAGAAGAATCGCGTGTCGTAGCGCCGCACATTACCGGGTGGGGTGATGGCGCGAGCCACATATCGGAAACGGGAGAGATCAGGACCTTCGGCACCCATTCCGAGGTTCACGCCGGTTTCCTCAAAAAGCTCACGCGCGGCGGCCAGCGCCAGAGCCCGTGCGCCAGCGGCACTCAGGCGGCGCGCCGCCGAAGCGGTGAGGCTGTTGAGGACGGCAGGGTGCAGATCACCGGAAAAGGGCAGCGCATGGTCGCGCGGATCGCGTTTGCCGCCGGGAAAGACATAGGCGCCCGGCATGAAGACGTGGGCGCTGCTGCGCTGGCCCATCAGGACCTTGGGGCCTGAGCCGGAACGGTCGAAGAGGATGATGGAGGCAGCGTCTCGCGGCCGCACGGGAGCGCTCACCGTTTCGGGGTCCCGGGAAAGCTCAGGCACGTGCAAGGTCCTGCTCACGTCAGTGAGACGAGCCGTCTATCTGCACTTTTTGCTGTTTTCGATCAAAACCGTGCATCCGCAGCGCCCACTGCAGGCCGATGACGCCGCCCTTGATCGGTTGCAGCGTCAAAAGTGCGGACAGAATGGTGATCGGCACCCAGATGGCGAAATGCGCCCACATGGGAATGTTGAGGACCATATCCGTCATCATGAAGCCGCCAACGGCGATATGGCCGATGATGACGATGGAGATATAGGGCGGCAGGTCGTCCGAACGGTGATGATGCATTTCTTCGCCGCAGGCCGCGCAGGCGTCCACCGGCTTCAGCCAGGCCCGGAACAGGCGGCCGCTGCCGCAGGCCGGGCAACGATTGGCCATTCCCCGCATGATCGAGCGGCCAAGCGGCCGTTCCGCGCTATCGTCTCCGAAGGTGACCGTTTCCGAGCCCTGATGTGCACTCATCCTTAAGTCCTTCTCCCGTTCGTTCAACCGCCTGCAGCGGTCTTGTTATCGTCGCCTTCTCGGCGGACGTGTTCCAGGCTTGGCGGCAAGATGAGATGTCCGCCGGCCTGCCTTGTGGAACGACCGCGAGCCGACCGGCATCTTGCGCCCCGGGCTCAGCATATCGAAACGCAGCGCACCTGCCAAAGGCACCGCTTCCGCAAGCCGCACCTGAACCGTATCGCCAAGCTGGTAGCCGAGGCCGGTCTTTTCCCCTGTCAGGGCTTGATGGGCCTCATCATAGAGGAAATAATCGGTTCCGAGTGTAGATATAGGAACAAAACCATCAGCACCAAATTGCGGCAGCGCGACAAAAAGTCCCGCCTTGGTGACACCGCCGACGCGGCCCTCGAATTCTTCGCCCACCCGTTCAGACAGATGATGCGCGATGAGGCGGTTGATGGTGTCGCGCTCGGCGGCCATGGCGCGGCGCTCGAAGGTGGAGATTTCGGCGGCGATATCGTCCAGCGTCGCTTCTTCCTGCGGGGTGATCCCGCCTTCGCCGAGCCCCAGAGAGCCCACCAGCGCGCGATGCACGATCAGGTCGGCATAACGGCGGATCGGCGAGGTGAAATGCGCGTATTTCATCAGGTTGAGGCCGAAATGGCCGATATTCTCGGGGCTGTAGATCGCCTGGCTCTGGCTGCGCAGCACCATCTCGTTGACCATGATCTGGTGCGGCGTGTCGAGTGCGCGAGCCAGAATGCCATTGAAGGAATTGGCGCGCATGGCCGCTCCCTTGGCCATGGTAATGCCGATGGTACCAAGGAATTCGCGCAAAACCTCCTGCTTGGAAAGCGTGGGCGCATCGTGGATGCGATAGACCAGCGGCTGCTTTTTCTTTTCCAGCGTCTCGGCGGCGGCGACGTTCGCCTGGATCATCATTTCTTCGATCAGCTTATGCGCATCGAGGCGTTCGGGAATGACGACCTTGTCCACCGTACCATCAGGCCGAAGCAGGATCTTGCGCTCCGGCATGTCGAGTTCCAGCGGCTGGCGGCGGTCACGGCCGCGCTTCATCACCTCATAGGCATGCCACAGCGGCTTCAGGATAGGTTCCAGCAGCGTACCGGTCTTGTCGTCCGGCCTGCCGTCAATGGCTGCCTGTGCCTGTTGGTAGGAAAGCTTCGCCGCGCTCTTCATCATGATGCGGTGGAAGGTGTGGCCCGCCTTGCGGCCTTCCTTCGAAAAGGTCATCCGCACCGCAAGGGCAGGGCGGTCGACGCCTTCCTTCAGCGAGCAGAGATCGTTGGAGATGCGCTCCGGCAACATCGGCACGACGCGGTCGGGGAAATAGACGGAATTGCCACGCTTCAGCGCCTCGCGGTCCAGCGGCGAACCGGGCCGCACATACCAGGAGACATCGGCAATGGCGACGGTGACGATGACGCCGTCAGGATTGTCGGGAGACGTGTCGGGCTCGGCATAGACCGCATCGTCATGGTCCTTGGCGTCGGCCGGATCGATGGTTATGAGCGGCAGGTCGCGCCAGTCCTCGCGGTGCGACATGCTGGCCGCCTTGGCGGCATCCGCCTCGGCAAGAACGTTCGAGGGGAAGATATGCGGAATGCCGTGGGAATGGATCGCGATCATCGAGATCGCCTTTTCTGAGGCGACAGAGCCGATGACCGACAGAACCTTGGCGCGCGTCAGGCCATAACGACCGCTGTTGCGCGAGGTTTCCACCTCGATCAGATCGCCATCCTTTGCATCGCCGACGCCATCGGGGTCGATGACCATTTCCTCGCCACGCCGGTCGATCGGCATCAGCCGTCCGCCGCCGCCTGCCGTCTCCTTGAATACGCCGAGCAGCGCGTTCTGGCGGCGGTCGATCAGCTTCACGACACGGGCCGTATAGGCCGGGCCGGCGCTTTCCTTGGAGGAGAAGATCTTCGCCAGAATACGATCGCCAAGACCCGCTGCCGGGGCCTTCTTGCCGCGGTCCTGCGATGACTGGCGGATGAGTACGGCGGGTGCCGCGCCCTGATCCTCCGGCCATTCCGCCGGCCGGCCGATCAGTTCGCCGTCCTTGTCACGGGTGGTGATGTCGAGAACCGTCACAGGCGGCAGGCCGCCCGGGCGTGTCAGAGACTTGCGGCTCTTCTGGACCATGCCGTCGGTTTCAAGCTCCTTCAGCAGCGCCTTCAGGACCACGCGGTTTTCACCCTTCAGGCCGAAAGCCTTGGCGATTTCGCGTTTGGAGGCCTGCTGCGGGTGGTCGGCGATGAATTTCAGCAGCACTTCGCGGGAAGGCACCTCGCCATGGATGATGCCTTCACCTTCATTCACACGCTTGCCGCGCCCGGTGCGTCCGAAACCGTCGCTGGCGGAACCCTGTCTCTGACGCGGCGCCTTGCTCACTCTGCTGCCTTCTTGGGTTTGGCCGCTGCCTTCGGCTTGGCGGCCGTCTTGCTCTTTGTTGCCGCCTTGGCCTTGGTTGCCTTCGGCTTTGCCGCGGCGTCACCATCGGCCTTCTTGGCAGCGGTCTTCTTGGCCTTTACGGGCTTGCCGCCGGTCCCGGTCTTGGCAATACGCTCGGCAATCAACACCAGCGCCTCGTCCAGCGTCACCGAAGCCGGGTCCTGTCCCTTTGGAATGGTCGCGTTGACCTTGCCCCAGTTCACATAAGCGCCGTAACGCCCGTCACGAACAGTGATCGCGCCGCCATCAGGATGGTCGCCCAGCTCCTTGAGAGCAGCCGGCGTGCCGCTGCGGCCGCGTCCCGGTCCCTTGCTCTGTTTCTCGGCAATGACGGTTACTGCCCGGTTGAGGCCGATCGCGAACACGTCCTCGATGCTTTCGAGGTTCGCATAGGAACCATCATGCAGCAGGAACGGCCCGTAGCGGCCGAGACCGGCCGAGATCATCTTGCCGGTTTCCGGGTGCTTGCCGATATCGCGCGGCAGGTTGATGAGCGCCAGCGCCTTTTCGTGGTCGATATCTTCAGGCTTCCAGCCCTTGGGCAGCGAGGAGCGCTTGGCTTCCTTACCGTCACCACGCTGGATATAGGGCCCGAAACGGCCAGAGCGGAGCGTGAGCTCTTCTCCAGTCATCGGATCGGCGCCCAGCGCCTTCGGCTCGTTCGATGCGGCAGCTTCGGCTTCCGAACCGTCCGAGGTCAGCTGGCGTGTATAGTTGCATTCCGGATAGTTGGAGCAACCGACAAAAGCACCATATTTGCCGAGCTTCAGCGAAAGATTGCCGGTGCCGCAAACCTGACAGATGCGCGGATCGGAACCGTCCTCGCGCTTGGGGAAGACCAGCGGTGCAAGAACTTCGTTCAGCGCATCCAGCACGTTGGTGACGCGCAGTTCCTTGGTATCTTCGATCTGGGCGAAGAAATCCTTCCAGAAATCACGCAGAACCTGCTTCCAGTCCAGTTCGCCGGCGGAGATGCGGTCGAGCTTTTCTTCAAGGGCTGCGGTGAAATCGTATTCGACGTATTTGGTGAAGAAGCTTTCGAGGAAAGCCGTCACCAGCCGGCCGCGCGAATGCGGTATCAGCTTGCGTTTGTCGACGACGATATATTCGCGGTCGCTCAGCGTTTTCAGCGTCGCCGCATAGGTGGAAGGACGGCCGATGCCGAGCTCTTCCATCTTCTTGATCAGCGAGGCTTCCGAATAACGCGGCGGCGGTTCGGTGAAATGCTGGCTGGCATTGATCTTCTGCTTGGCGAGGTTTTCGCGCTCGTTGATCGGCGGCAGACGGCCTTCGTCATCACCGTCGTCGCTCTGCTCGCCATCTTCCTTCTGGTCGGTATAGGCGGCGATGAAACCGTCGAAACGGATCACCGAGCCGACGGCACGAAGACCGGCCTTTTCGCCGTTCTTGTCGGCAAGGATTTCCACCGTGGTGCGTTCGATTTCGGCAGAGGCCATCTGGCTCGCAATGCCGCGCTTCCAGATCAGGTCGTAAAGGCGCAGCTGATCGGGATCGAGGTAACGCTTCACCTGATCCGGCGTGCGGTTGAAATCGGTCGGGCGGATCGCCTCGTGCGCTTCCTGGGCGTTCTTGGCCTTGGTGGAATAGAAACGCGCCTTTTCCGGGACGTAACGGTCGCCGAACTGCTCGCCGATGGCAAGGCGTGCGGCATCGATCGCTTCCGGCGCCATCTGCACACCGTCGGTACGCATATAGGTGATCAGACCGACGGTCTCGCCGCCGATATCGATGCCTTCGTAGAGCTTCTGCGCTACCTGCATGGTGCGCGAGGCGGAAAAGCCCATGCGCGAGGAGGCCGCCTGCTGCAGCGTCGATGTGGTGAAGGGCGGGCCGGGATTACGCTTGACGGGCTTCGCCTCGACGCTGTCGACCACGTAGGTCGCGCCTTCCAGCAGCGCCTTCAGCCGGTTCGCATCTTCGCCGGTCTTGATCGCACGGTTCTGCAACCGCTTGCCGTCAGCGGAAACCAGCTTGGCCTCGAACTCGTCACCGCGCGGGGTCTTCAGAAGGGCGCTGATGTTCCAGTATTCTTCGGAAACGAAACGCTCGATCTCGGATTCGCGGTCACAGACGAGACGCAGCGCAACGGACTGCACACGACCGGCGGAACGCGCGCCGGGCAGCTTGCGCCACAGCACGGGGGAGAGGTTGAAACCGACGAGATAGTCGAGCGCACGGCGGGCGAGATAGGCGTCGACCAGCGGCACGTCGATGTCGCGCGGGTTCGCCATGGCGTCCAGCACCGCCTTCTTGGTGATGGCGTTGAAGACCACGCGCTTCACCGGCTTGTCGCCGAGGACACGCTTCTTTTTCAAAAGATCGAGAACGTGCCAGGAAATGGCTTCGCCTTCGCGATCCGGGTCGGTTGCGAGAAAGAGGCCGTCGGAGGATTTTACCGCATCGGCAATATCCTTCATGCGCTTGGCGGAGGCGCTGTCGACTTCCCAGGACATTTCGAAATCCTGGTCGGGCAGCACCGATCCGTCCTTGGCAGGAAGATCCCTCACATGGCCAAAGGATGCAAGAACCTTATAGCCCGGGCCAAGATACTTGTTGATCGTCTTGGCTTTGGCAGGAGATTCTACGACGACGACATTCATATTGTTTTTCTCTGGAACTGGTCCGTTAACATGGCCGGATCGCCGCGCAATGCCGCAATTGGCCTTCTTTATATTTCGACATGGACAGGTAATGCGCGCGGGTCAAGAGGCAAGACCGATTTTATCACTCCAAGGTGATTGCAACCTATGGATAATCTATTGTTGTATTGCAATCTTTGGTAAATTGGTTATGATGGGCAACATCATTTGAATCTACTTAATGCTCTTCGTTTCAGGCGTAATTCTTAGGATAAATATATGGTCCCGAACGCAACAAACAATAATGCTGACAATGAAGGGACCAGAGAGAACTTGGCTTACATTCGCCAGATGCTGGCGGAGCTGCGCCAGGTCGCCAGCCGCGAGGGCGCCGACATGCTGTGTTATCTGATCGAGATGGCTTATGTCGAAGTCGGTGATATCCAGAGCGGACGACGCAAGCTGTCAATCCGCGATGAAGAGCGACACGCGCCCCCCGGCATGCCGGTTTAGACGTCCTGCAATATCAAGCTCCAGCAGCACCAGATGAACGGTGGCAGCGGAGAAACCCGTGTGACGGATGATATCGTCCGTTTCCACGGGCGAGGGACCGAGAGCGGCGGCGATGATGCTGCGCTCGTCGTCCCCTGGTGGTGACATCTCCGTGTCGGATCTCGGTTCCTCGATCTTGCGGTCATAGGGCAGTTGCGGCTCCATCAGCGGTCGCAGCGCCTCGAGAATATCGTTGGCACCCGTGGTCAGCATCGCCCCTTCCTTGATCAGCCGGTTGGTGCCCTCGCAGCGTGCATCAAGTGGGGAGCCGGGCACGGCAAAAACCAGCCGTCCCGCTTCGCCGGCGAGACGCGCCGTGATCAGCGAACCTGAGCGCTCCGCCGCTTCTACGATGACGACGCCGAGCGAGACGCCTGATATCAGCCGGTTGCGACGGGGAAAATCCCGTGCGCGCGGTTCCCAGCCGAAGGGCATTTCACTGATCGTCGCGCCGCCCTGATCGTATATCTCCTGCAACAGCCCGAAATTTTCCTGCGGGTAAGGACGGTCGAGACCGCCTGCCAGCATGGCAACCGTGCCGGTTGCAAGGCTTGCCCGGTGCGCCGCCGCATCGATGCCGCGCGCCAGACCGGAGGCGATCGCATAACCGGCCCGCCCGCAATCGCGCGCCAGCATGGCGGCGAATTTAGCACCGTTGATGGAGGCGTTGCGCGAGCCGACGATGCCGACGCAGGGCCTTGTCGCCGCGTCCGCCGATCCCTTCATGGCGATCAGCGGTGGTGCGCCATCCAGATGTCGCAGGGCAGGCGGGTAATCCGGTTCGCCGATGCCGATGAAACGCGCGCCGAATTTGTCAGCGATTTCGATCTCGCCTTCCGCTTCCGCCTGTGTCGCGATGCGCGGGCTGCGGGAGGAGCCGCCCCGCCGTGAAAGCTCGGGCAGGGCGTCGAGCGCCTTTTCGGCGCTGCCGAAATGATTGATGAGTTCGCGAAAGGTAACGGGGCCGATATTGTCGCAGCGGATCAGCCTCAGCCAGGCGACGCGCTGCCGCGCGGAAAGCTCTATGCCCTGCCGTGTCGTTTCCTCATGCGGCATGGCATATCCTCAAATGGGTCTCAGCCCTTTTGCCCGATCCTGCTTTCCGTACCCGCCAGCAGGCGCATAATATTCTCGCGGTGCTTCCACCAGGAAATCACGCTGAGCAGCGTCACCAGCAGCGCCGTCTTTTCAGGTCCGAGCACCCAGAGGGCCACGGGAATAACCAGCATGGCAAGCAGCGCCGACAGCGAGGAATAGCGGGTGATGAAGGCGGTCGCGAGCCAGATCAGGGCAAAGGCCAGCATCATCAGCGGGGCTACGCCCAGGAGCACGCCGATATAGGTGGCCACACCCTTACCGCCCTTGAAGCCGAGCCAAACCGGAAACAGGTGGCCGAGAAAGGCGAAGAAACCGGCGACCAGCGAAGCCTCATAACCCCAGAGCGCATTGGCGACCAGCACGGCCGCCGTGCCCTTCAGCGCGTCAAGCAGCAGGGTTGCCGCCGCAAGTTTCTTGTTGCCGGTGCGCAGCACATTGGTCGCGCCGATATTACCGGAGCCGATCTTGCGCACGTCGCCCAGCCCCGCCATGCGGGTGAGAATGAGGCCAAAGGGGATGGAACCGAACAGATAGCCAATCAGCGCTGCCAGCGCGAGAAGGGCAGGCGCCGTCTGCCAGTCAGTCAAAGCACTCATTCAAACGTCCCCTCTGTCGCGCCGGCCGCGTGATCTCTGTTGGTGATCTTATGCCAAGGAATGAACGGCTTTGCCAGCCACATAAGTGGCGACCGCGCGGCCGCTGAAACGGGCATCCTCGAACGGCGTGTTCTTGGATTTCGAGACCAGCTGTTCCTTGGCCACAAGCCACGGTTCGTCGAGGTCGATCAGGGTGATATCGGCCTTCGCGCCAGCCTTCAGCGTTCCCGCATCCAGTCCGAAAATCTTGGCCGGGCGGGTGGAGAGCGCATCGATCAACCGTATCAGCGGAACCTCGCCGCTGTGATGCAGGCGCAGCGCCGCCGCCAGCAGGGTTTCAAGCCCGATCGCGCCGCTCGCCGCATCCGAAAACGGCAGGCGCTTGGTGTCGACATCTTGCGGGTCGTGCGAGGAGACGATGATATCGATCGTGCCGTCCTTCAGCGCTTCCACCATGGCTTTGCGGTCGTCTTCGGCGCGCAGCGGTGGCGAGAGTTTGAAGAAGGTCCGGTACTCGCCGATATCGTTCTCATTGAGGGTGAGGTGATTGATCGAGATGCCGCAGGTGGCCTTTACGCCCCGCTGCCGCGCAACGCGGATCGCTTCTGCCGATTCCGGAACGGAAATCTTGGCGGCGTGGTAGATCGCCTGCGTCAGCCCGGCAATGCGCAGGTCGCGCTCCAGCGGAATGATCTCGGCTTCCTTCGGAATGCCCGACAGACCGAGCCAGCTTGCGAAAAGCCCTTCATTCATATCGCCGCCACCGATATATTTGTCGCGGGTTTCAAGCGCGATGACAGCGCCCAGTTCGCGCGCATAGGTCATGGCGCGGCGCAGCACCAGCGTATCGGAAAGCGCCCTGCGGCCGTTGGTGAAGGCAACTGCACCGGCTTCCTTCAACATGCCGATCTCGGTCATTTCTTCGCCGTTCAGACCCTTGGTCAGGGCTGCTGCGGGATGGACGTTGACGAGCGCCTTGTCGCGCGCCGTCTTTTTCACATATTCGACCAGCGCGATATCGTCGATGACTGGATCGGTGTCGGGCATCATGATGATGCTGGTGACGCCGCCGGCCGCTGCCGCACGCGAGGCGGATTCGATGGTTTCGCGGTGTTCGGCGCCGGGTTCTCCAACGAAGACGCGGGCGTCCACCAGGCCGGGAACGGCCAGCAGCCCCTTGCAGTCGCGCACCGTCGCACCCTCAGGTGCGCCCTGATTATGCGCATCCTTGCCGGCTGCGAGAATAGCGCCATCGGAACCGATGACGATGCTGCCGGTCTCGTCGAGATTACGGGAAGGATCGACGATGCGGAGATTGTTGAGAACGGTAACGGCACTCATACGCGCTCACCCTGATTTTGCGAGACAAGCAGGGTTTCCATGACGGCCATGCGCACGGCAACCCCCATTTCCACCTGGCTTTCGATGACGCTCTGCGGACCGTCGGCCACTTCTGAGGCGATTTCCACGCCGCGGTTCATCGGGCCGGGATGCATGACCAGCGCATCCTCTTTCGCCGCTTTCAGCTTCTCGGCATCGAGACCGTAGTAATGGAAATACTCGCGCACCGAAGGCACGAAGGAACCGGACATGCGTTCGCGCTGCAGCCGCAGCATCATCACCACGTCGGCATTCTTCAGCCCTTCCTTCATGTCGTGGAAGACTTCCACGCTCATGTCGCGAATGCCTGATGGTAGAAGCGTGGCAGGGGCGACGACGCGCACGCGCGCGCCCATCTGGTTGAGCAGGATGATGTTGGAGCGAGCCACGCGCGAATGCAGCACGTCACCGCAGATCGCCACCGTGATACCCGAAAGCTCGCCCTTGGCGCGACGGATGGTCAGCGCATCGAGCAGGGCCTGTGTCGGGTGCTCATGCTGGCCGTCGCCGGCATTGACCACGGAGCAGGCGACCTTCTGTGCGAGAAGAGCGGCGGCGCCGGCGGAGGAGTGGCGCACGACCAGCACATCCGGGCGCATGGCGTTCAGCGTCATCGCCGTGTCGATCAGCGTCTCGCCCTTCTTCACCGAGGAATTGCCGACTGACATGTTCATCACGTCTGCGCCGAGACGTTTTCCGGCAAGCTCGAAGGAGGATTGCGTGCGCGTCGAGGCTTCGAAGAACAGATTGATCTGGGTGAGGCCCCGGAGCGTCGAGGTCTTTTTCTCGCGCTGGCGGCTGATTTTCACCGCCTCATCGGCCTTGTCGAGAAGCAGGGTGATATCCTGATGGGAAAGCCCCTTGATGCCGAGGAGATGGCGATGGGGGAAGAAGACCATGCGGTTTGCCTCCTGACGGGCGCCGCATTTTCCCGTGAAAATGCCCGGAACGCCCGAATGCTGATCCGTGCGCTCCCATTCGCTGTGAACACGCCTCAGGAGTGCCGCGGAATTCGGTCCTGCGCTCTATAGAGATTGCACGGTCGCGGGGCAAGCGCCCGCAACCCCTGAAATGAAAACATGGCGATGTTTCCCCAACCCTAGCGGACAAGTGGCCTGACGATGGTCCGAGCATGCATCAGATGACGCCATGCTCCTTCAAAAGCGCCTGCTCGTCGCCTGACGCCCAGCCGAAAACTCTCGGCGCTCCTTCCAGCCTCTGGACGAAATAGTGAACATCGAAGTTGATTGCGACATCCGATTGTTGCTTGCGGGTAAAGTTCGCTGTCCAGGCAACGTGGGCGACGCAATGATGTTCATCGATCGGCGAGATACGGATATTGCGGATCCGCATCTCCTTCGTTCCGATCGCTCGATAGCGGTCGTAACCCTTCTTCATGACCTGCTTTAAGTGGTCGTCGTTCTTTCCGGTCATCACCCCGGCAGGGGATGCGGCGATGAAGTCGGAGGCATAGAGGGAGGCGACCTCCTCCATATCCATGTCGCCTTTGAGAGACTTGTTGAAAAATCGCTCATACCGCTCGAAGAGCTTTCTCACGCTGGCCTCCATGGTTTCCTCCCCCTGTGCAGCCGTTCAGCAAGTCGCCAACCGAAAAAGCCCGTCGCAAGTTCCATATCAGGCGGCGGCCTATGCAGAATCCCTGAAGATGGTGCTTCAAACGGGATCGGATGCCTGCCGCAAGCGGAGCGGATTGACCGTGCGGAACCCGACATTTGGTCCGGGTTGGGAATGTTTCGCCGCTTGCTTTATATCAAGGCGCCGCCCTGCGGCATTGGGCAGTTTCGGGTGGAATTCTCGGGCCAGATCCGGCCTTTGACGCAGTTGACTGGAATTATCGCAATGCATTCCTATTCTGTTTTCGCCCTGGCCGTACTGGCCCTGCTTTTGACGCCTGGCCCGACGAACACGCTTCTGGCGCTTTCCGGTGCCGGCCGTGGTGTCCGAGCGTCGCTGCCTTTGATGATCGGTGAAATCGCCGGCTATCTGCTGGTCATCCTTGCGCTTGCTGTGCTGTTTTCCGATTTTCTGAAGATGCATACGGGCCTTGCGCAGGCCATCAAGCTCTGTGCCGCCATCTGGGTCGCATTTCTGGCCGTTCGGCTGTGGACCCTGCCGTCTTCGGCGCCAATCGGTGAGGCGATCACTCCTCGTCGGGTTTTCGTCACCACCTGTCTTAACCCGAAGGGGCTGATCGTCGGCCTTGTCTTGTTGCCACAGGCGCCGCTGACCCAGATATGGCCATATATCCTGCTGTTTTCTGCTCTCGTGGCTTTCGCGGCGCTTGTGTGGCTGTTTGCAGGGGCGCTTCTCATCCGCCATGCGGGCCAGTCTTCGCCGCGGCTCGTGCGCGGCACCGCCTCGGGCTTCCTTCTGGTGCTGTCGCTCGGTCTTGCCGGAAACGTGTTTGGCATTCTCTAGGCCGGATACCTAAATCAGGGGCACTCCCGAAAAATGCTGAAAGCGGCGGTTTAATCGTCTCAATCGCTTCCTGCGGGTGGAATTATGCAATATCACCCCACTATGCAACGCCAGTACAAAACAGCTAGAAGCAGCGGATGACCCAGAATTCCCGGACAGAAGAAACGCTCGCCGAACTGAACCAGCCAAGCCTCTGGTCCGGTATCAACGCCTATCGTTCCGATCCGCTGATCGTCGATCTCACGTCCGGCCTGTCGCGCAATCTGAGGGACGAGTTCGACCAGCTCGGCCGCTACGTCACTTCGCATGAGGCGCAGGAGCTGGCGCGCATGGCCAATCAGGGCGTGCCGCAGCTGCACACCCACGGCCCGCGCGGCGAACGTCTGGATCAGGTCGAGTTCCATCCCGCCTGGCACGCGCTGATGCGCCGTTCCATGTCATCGGGCCTGCATTCCAGCGTCTGGGAGAACTCTCCCGATACGCGCGGCAATGAACACAAGGCGCGCGCCACGAAATTCTACCTGACCTCGCAGCTGGAGGCCGGCCATCTCTGCCCGCTCACCATGACCAGCGCCTCCGTTGCCGCCATCATGGCCTCGCCGCGCGTGCAGAAGGAATGGGCGCCGAAGATCCTGTCGCGCAAATATGATTCCTCGCAGAAACCAGGCCTGCAGAAAACCGCCGTCACCATCGGCATGGGCATGACGGAAAAGCAGGGCGGCACGGATGTGCGCGCCAATCGCACCACGGCGGAGCGGGTGGGTGAGGGCATCTATCGTCTGTCCGGCCACAAATGGTTCCTTTCCGCGCCGATGAGCGATGGTTTCGTCATGCTCGCCCAGATGGGCGACGGCATGGGCTGCTTCCTTGTGCCGCGTTATCTGGAGGACGGTTCGAAGAACGGCCTGCACTTCCAGCGCCTGAAGGACAAGCTCGGCAACCGCTCCAATGCATCAGCCGAAGTCGAATTCACCGATGCGTTCGGTTATCTGCTGGGCGATCCCGGCAGCGGCATCCGCACGATCCTCGACATGGTGACGCTGACGCGGCTGGACTGCGCGTTGGCATCATCAGGCATGATGCGCGCCTCGCTTGCCGAAGCGGTGCATTACGCCCGCGGCCGTTCGGTTTTTGGCAAGATGCTGGTCACCCAGCCGATCATGACGCGCGTTCTCGCCGACATGGCGCTGGATGTGGCGGCCTCCACTGCGCTCTCCTTCCGGCTGGCGACGGCGTTTGATGCCGCCCGCAACAATCCGGCCGAAGCCGCCTATGCGCGGGTGATGACGCCCATCGTGAAATACTGGTGCTGCAAGATCGCGCCGGCCCTCATCTACGAGGCCATGGAGTGCCTTGGCGGCAATGGTTACGTTGAAGAGCGGCCGATTGCCCGCCACTATCGCGAAGCGCCCGTCAACGCCATCTGGGAAGGCTCCGGCAACGTCATGGCGCTGGATGTGCTGCGGGTTCTCCAGCGCGGCAAGGACCTGTTCGATCTCGTCTTCCAGACGCTGGAGCGTGATCTCGGACCTGCCGGCAAGAAGACCACCGACGTGCTGCGCGCCGCGATCGCCCTTGCCGAACGTGACGAGGGGGCGGCCCGTCTATTGGTGGAGCAGTTTGCACTCGCGGCCGCTGCCGCCGAGCTTTGCCGCCTTGGCGCCGGCAAGATCGCCGATGCCTTCCTCGAAACCCGTCTGGCGGGCGGCTGGCGGCATACTTACGGCATGCTCGATTCCCGCTTCGATCCGAATTATATAATCGATCTTCTTTATCCGCCTGCATCTTGACCGATGCATGCGGATGAAGGTTTTGCAGTCCTGGCGGGAGGGGTCTCGGATTTGACAAACAGCAATGGCGTAAGGCGTGTTCTTATCTGTCACGACAGCTTCGCGCATCGATGCGCGGCAAGGGAAGGCGGCTGCCAATGCTGACCTTCCGTTCCGCCCGCGCTGAGGATGAAGACGCGCTCTACGCCATAAGCCTTGCCACCGGCGATGCCGGGCAGGATGCTACCCCGCTTTACAATGATGGCCGCATGGTCGGGCATATCTATTCCGTGCCCTATCTGCATCTCTGGCCCGATGCCGTTTTTGTGGCTGAGGATGAGGAGGGTGTGTGCGGTTATATTGTCGGCGCGCTTGATACGGCGGTGCACGAAGAGCGGCTGGAGCGGGAATGGTGGCCGCATCTGCGCACCCTTTACCCCGATCCCGGCGGCGACCAGCAGACATGGGACGCCGATCAGCGCCGGGCCCAGTTCATCCACCATCCGCGCCGCACGCCCACCTGGCTCACTGATCCGTTTCCGGCCCATATTCACATGAACCTGCTGCCGCGCACGCAGGGCAAGGGCGGCGGCACCCGGCTTCTGTCGCGCTGGCTCGATATGGCAAGACAGAACAATGTTTACGGCATCCACCTCGGCGCCAGCGAACGCAACCATGCGGGCATGCGCTTCTGGGAAACCCGCGGCTTCAAACGCCTCGAAAGCCACGAAACGCCCGGCAGCGTGTGGTTCGGCATGGCGCTGGAATAAACCGGCTGATTCCGCGGAGCATGGGTTCGGGATTGTTCACGTCGGCTACCCTTCATCCACAGGAACCTTCCGTCCATCCGCCCCGCCACATTGTTCTTCCCTTCATGCTTTGTTAACCCGTTGAGAAAGGCCTTTCAGAAAACGGGTAGGGAATCATGCTGGCGACCGCAGAGGCGATTTCAGCCGACAGACCGGAAAAGCGCATCAAGGATCGCGCTCAGACCGAGAAGGCGATTTTTAACGCGGCGCGATCGCTGCTCGCCGAAGAGGGATTTCAGGGTTTCGGCATCAACGCCGTCGCACGCCGCGCCGGCTGCGACAAGCAGCTGATCTACCGTTATTTCGGCGGCCTCGATGGCCTGATCGAGGCGATCGGCGAGGATCTCGGCTCCTGGGTGAAGGATCGCATTCCCGAGGACACCGGCGGCATGTTTCTTTTGACCTATGGCGATCTCATGGAAAAGCTGGCGCTTTATTTCATGGATGCGCTGCGCAGCGATCCTCTCGTCTGCAAGATCATCGCCTGGGAAGTCTCTGACGGTTCACCGCAGGTGCGTCAGCTGGCCGAAGCCCGCGCCAAGTCGCTGGGCAAGTGGCTGGAGCGCATGCGCGGTTCGCTGGCGGCGCCGAAGGGCGTGGATACAGCGGCGGTCAATGCCGTGCTGTTCGCCGCCATCCAGCACCTCGTCATCTCCGCTGCCACCAGCGGCCAGTTTGCCGGCGTGCCGCTCAAATCGGACCGGGACTGGGACAAGATCTCCACTGCCGTCAAAAGACTGGTGCGTGGCGTTTACGGCTGAACCGGCTTCGGCAGGTGTAGGGCGGTCACGTTCAGGACCAGCGCGTTAAAGAAAAATCAGCCATGTTTTCACCCGGTCGGCAACCGCCCGGCGCATCCGGTCGTTCACGGGATCACATGCTTTTCCACATGCCGGCCGCCCGTCATTAACCATAATGACAGCTTTCATTTGCCTCGCCCGGGCTGCCGGTCCAGTGTGGATTAACGAAATGTTAACCATGCGCAATGACTGCGCATAAGGGAGCCGCAAGTGAGCCGCTGGACAGCTTTAGGCGTCATGATGACGTTTTTTGTGATGCTGCCGTTGGATATCGACGTGCCGGCGCTGAACCTCTGCCTGATGGCCGTGGCGCGCTGGGCGGTGCTTGCTGGCTTTCCCGATGCGGTGTTGGCGCGGGGGCAGGTGGCATGAAGTGGTTTCTGATACTCTGGGCCGGTCCCGTCGCATTGCTGGGCAGCTGGTACTGGCTTTCCTATTACGACATGAGCTTCGGCTTCTACATGCTGACGCGGCAGACCCATGATCTGGTGTTCGAGATATACGGCAATATTCTCGGCCTGCCACCGGAAAGCCTGCCGCCGCTGGTGGCGCGCGCCATCGCGCTAGACAGTCTGATCGTTTTTGCGATTCTCGCATTCCGCAAGAGAAAGCAGATTGCCGCCTGGTGGCAGGGCCGTCAGTCGGCCGCGCGGGTGAGTGCGGAAAGCCTGTCCAGCGCGCCCTGAAGAATGAAGCTCGCGGCGGCCGAATCGATACGTTGGGCCCGCTTGGCGCGTGAGACGTCCATTTCCAGCAATGCGCGCTCGGCCGCGACTGTTGAAAGCCGCTCATCCCAGAAGATGAAGGGCAGGGCGGTTTTTTCACCCATGGTGCGCACGAAGGCGCGCGTTGCCTGCACGCGGGGACCGGCCGAACCATCCATGTTCATGGGCAGGCCGATGATGAAGGCGGAAACTTTTTCCTTTTCGGCGAAGGCCAGCAGCACTTCCGCATCCTGCGTGAATTTCACCCGTTTGATGACCGGACGCGGCGTTGCAAAGCGCCGCGACAGGTCTGACATGGCAAGCCCGATGGTCTTTGTGCCGAGGTCGAGGCCGGCAATTGCCTGCGCGGGCTGAAGCGTCTGCGCCAGTTCCTCGATGGTGAGTATTGCCATGTCGCGCGCTGTCCTTACCGTTTGCGGACGAATTCAGTGCGCAGCACCAGACCCTTGACCGCATCATGCCTGCAATCGATCTCTTCCGGATTGTCTGTCAGGCGGATCGACTTGATGACGGTGCCCTGCTTGATGACCGTGTTGGTGCCCTTGACCTTCAAATCCTTGATCAGGGTGACGGAATCGCCATCTTCAAGCACATTGCCCGCCGCATCGCGTACTTCATTCGCACGCGCCGCTTCTGCAGCCAGTTCGGAGGCCGGTCGCCATTCACCGGTCGCCTCGTCATACACGTACTCGTCATCATTTGCGGCCATGGTCGCCTCTCTTAAATATTGGTAGTGCGGTTGTTCAGGCCGTCCTATGTCATAATATACCGGTAATACAAAGGAGAACTTCCCATGAAAATCACCTGGCTCGGCCATTCCGCCTTCCGCCTCGAAAACGGTAGCGCGAAGATCCTCATCGATCCGTTCTTCACCGGCAACCCCGGTTTTGCCGGACAGGATGGGAAGTCGGCGGCCGAAGGCATCACTCATATTCTCCTGACCCACGGCCATGGCGACCATGTCGGCGACACCGTTCAGCTTGCGCGCGAGACAGGTGCAACCGTACTGGCCAATGCCGATCTTGCCGCATGGCTTTCCGCCAAGGGTGTCGCGAAGGTTGATATGGGCAATACCGGCGGCACGGTGCATTTTGACGGTTTTTCCGTCACCTTCACCAATGCGCTGCATTCCTCCGCCCAGATCACCGAGGATGGCGTCTCCCATTCGCTCGGCAGTGCCAATGGCCTGATGCTGCATTTCGAAGACGGCCCGGCCGTTTATCACATGGGCGATACCGACATCTTTTCCGACATGAAGCTGATCAATGAACTGCACCAGCCGGATATCGGCCTCGTGCCGATTGGTGACCGCTTCACCATGGGCGGAGCCGTCGCGGCGCTCGCCTGCCAGCGCTTCTTCAAGTTCGAGAATGTCATTCCCTGCCACTATGGCTCCTTCCCGATCATCGACCAGACGCCGGAGAAGTTCGTGACCGGCATGGAGGGGTCGGAAGCCCGTGTCCACACGCCTAAGGCGGGCGATACGCTGTCCTTCTGACGTTTTGCTCAGGCATGTCGTGACCGCAAAAGCACCTCACACTTTGACGCGACATGCTTTCTACCGTTGCGAATGGCGGACATGGTGATTATAGCGGGTAGGAAAATTCCTACCGGAGTAGAACCATGTCCGTCGATCTCGCCACCGTAAAGCGCGTTGCGCGCCTTGCCCGTATCGCAGTCAGCGAAGAAGAAGCACAGAATATGCTCGGCCAGCTGAACGGCATACTCGGTTTCGTGGAGCAGCTTTCGGAAGTGAATGTCGACGGCGTCGAGCCGATGACATCAGTCACCCCGGTGGAGATGAAAAAGCGTGCCGACGTGGTGACCGACGGCAACAAGGCGGAAGACATTGTCGCCAATGCGCCTGCGACCGACCGGGACTTCTTCATGGTCCCGAAAGTGGTCGAATAAGCCGACCGCCGTTTGCCGCCCGATTTTTCCAAGATTTCGAAAGCCGTTGCCGACCATGACCGACCTGACGAGCCTGACCATTGCCGAAGCCCGCGAAAAGCTGAAGGCTAAAGAGTTTTCCGCCCTCGAGCTGACCGACGCCTATCTCTCCGCCATTGATGCCGCCAATGGCGCGCTGAACGCCTATGTCGTAACCACGCCTGAAAAGGCGCGTGACATGGCGAAAGCCTCCGATGGCCGTATCGCGTCCGGTTCGGCTGGCGAGCTGGAAGGCGTTCCGCTTGGTGTGAAGGACCTTTTCGCCACCCGTGACATCCACACGCAGGCATGTTCGCATGTTCTCGATGGCTTCAAGCCGAAATATGAATCCACCGTTACCCAAAATCTCTGGGATCAGGGCGCCGTCATGCTCGGCAAGCTCAACATGGACGAATTCGCCATGGGCTCGTCCAACGAAAGCTCCTGGTACGGTCCGGCCATCAATCCCTGGCGCGCCAATGGTTCCGAGCAGAAGCTCGTGCCCGGCGGCTCCTCCGGCGGTTCGGCCGCTGCCGTGGCCGCGCATCTCTGCGCCGGCGCCACCGCAACCGACACGGGCGGCTCCATTCGCCAGCCGGCAGCCTTTACCGGCACGGTTGGCATCAAGCCCACCTATGGCCGTTGCTCACGCTTCGGCATCGTTGCCTATGCCTCCTCGCTCGATCAGGCCGGCCCGATCGCCCGTGACGTGCGCGACGCCGCTATCCTGTTGAAGACCATGGCAAGCGTTGACGCCAAGGATACGACCTCGGTTGACCTGCCGGTGCCGGATTACGAAAAGGCCATCGGCCAGTCGCTGAAGGGCCTGAAGATCGGTATCCCCCGGGAATACCGCGTTGACGGCATGCCGGAAGAAATCGAAAAGCTCTGGGCCAAGGGCGTGGAATGGCTGCGCGGTGCCGGCGCCGAGGTTGTCGATATCTCGCTGCCGCATACCAAATACGCGCTGCCTGCCTATTACATCGTCGCACCGGCGGAAGCCTCGTCCAACCTTGCCCGTTATGACGGCGTTCGTTACGGCCTGCGCGTCGACGGCAAGGACATTGCCGACATGTACGAAAAGAGCCGTGCCGCCGGTTTCGGCAAGGAAGTGCAGCGCCGCATCATGGTCGGCACCTATGTGCTGTCGGCCGGGTATTACGACGCCTATTACCTGAAGGCGCAGAAGGTTCGCACGCTGATCAAGCGTGACTTCGAAAACGTCTTCCACGAAGGCGTCGACGCCATTCTGGCGCCGATCACCCCGTCCTCCGCCTTCGCAGTCGGCGACGAGGAACTCGCCTCCGATCCGGTGAAGATGTATCTACAGGACGTTTTCACCATCACCGTCAACATGGCCGGCCTTCCCGGCCTTTCGGTTCCGGCCGGCCTTGACGGCAAGGGTCTTCCGCTGGGCCTGCAGCTCATCGGCAAGCCTTTCGAGGAAGAAACGTTGTTCAAGACGGCGCACGCCATTGAGCAGGCTGCCGGCAAGTTCACCCCCGCCAAGTGGTGGTAAGCGGCCTCAAGCTTAGACAGATGAACGAAGCCGATCGCGATGCGGTCGGCTTTGTCGGTTTTGCCGCCTGGCGTTCCGGCGAGGCCTTCGACGACAGCTATCTCGATCCTGATGTCATCGAGCGGGTGAGGGGCGAATTCGAGAGTTTCGCCAAGTCTCCGACCGGTGATGTTGTCGTCGCTGAAGTGGACGGCGTTGTTGCCGGCTGGGGCGCATGCGATGCGGCGCCGCATCACATTTCCGATCTCTGGGTGGACCCGAACTGGCAGGGCAAGGGGATCGGCAAAGCCCTGATCCTTCATTTTCTAGACAGGATGCGCGCGCAAGGCCTGCCGCTAGCCACCATCGACACCCATGCCAGAAATCGCGCCGCTATCGGTCTTTACGAGCGTTGCGGATTTGAGATCGTCTGGCGCGGCATGGAATGGTCCGACATCATGAAAGTCGAGCTTGAAAAGGTGAAGCTCGAGCGCAGGCTCTCGCCATAACCCGCTTTTACGGCCGAGGCTGATTCTCGGCGAAATGCCGGGCGACAGCATTGCCGCCGCCCGGTCGATTTATCTGTTGTCCAACTCACCCCGCACGAGTTCCAGCCCGCGCGTGGTAATGCGGTAAGGTTTGCCGCCCGAGGAGGCAATGGCTCTCTTCCGTTTCAGCTTGCGGAAGGTGAGGAGATTGAGGCCGCTGAAAATCCAGCCGTCACGCGTATAAAGCGCGAGTTTTTCGATTTTGTGGGCGTCATCTCGAACGAGTTCAATTCTGCCGCCCTGGGCGAGCAGGTGAAGAATGCGCTGTTCGGCGCGGGAAATGTCCATTTTTGGAAGTCCGGTCGGCGTCATATAGACGCGTGAAAACAAATCCGGGTGCCGTTAAGGCATCCGGCTCGGTTTCAGCATGGCCCGGCGCGCAATAAACTTGCGGGCAGGGCCTTTACCGGGACTCCGATTGAGCGAACATAAAAACTCCGTTCTTGCTCCTTTTGGGTAGCGGGCGAACCCGGCGCGGTCAAGTCCCGCTAGGCGCGAGAAAACCATGCTGGTCGAATCGCGCTGGCAATGGTTTAATTTCAACGGCCATGGAGGGTGCGGCTTGATCGTCATTCGCAATGCGCATGAGCAGGAAGCGGAGGTTCTGGCGGCCATCGGCCTCAGGGCATGGCGACAGGCAACCGCAGCTCTCGGCATCACCCCGACCCTTTACGACAATGCGGCCAGCGCCTTTTCCAATTTTACCCGCTCGTCATGGCTGGCAATCAGGGTGGCGGAGTTCGGTGGCTCGGTTGCGGGCTGGGCGGCGCGCGAACATTTTGACGAGACGATTTCCGATTTCTGGATCGATCCGGATTTTCAGCGCCGGCGGGTCGGCAGTCGTCTGCTGGGTGATGTGGAAAGGCTGATAGAGGACAGGGGATTCGAGACCATCCGGCTTGAAACTCACGCCCAGAACGAACCGGCCGTCGCCTTTTTCCGCCACCATGGCTACAGTGTCCGCTGGCTCTCCGTTTCCTATGCGCCAAAGCTCGATCGCGAAGTGCAGTCGGTAGGCCTGCAGAAGCAATTGGCGGAGGTTGAGAGTGGTCTTTATGGGCCGGCTTTCTGAGACAGAGTTTGCAGAGCATCCACCAGCCGCATCGGCCAGTCTGGCATGATGGCAAGCGATGCGACAAGGCCCACCTGCAATATCACGATTGATATCAGGATGCTGCGGAAGGGTTCCTTGCGCGTCTTGTGCCGCAGCAGGCGTTGTGCCGAGATCGCGCCCAAGCTGCCGCCAACGAGCGCAAGCGATAACAGCGTGCTTTCCCGGATACGCCAACCGCCGTTCTTCGCCGCTTCCTTGTCCCACCAATAGACAAGAAAGACGAAAAGATTGAAGGCGATATAGGCCGTGAAGCAGAGAGCGATCGTCACCATGGCGTGAATTGAAACCGGGAAGCGTAAAAAACGCGTATCCGGTATGGGCTAAAATCCCGGGCCTGGCGTGAGAGGGCGCAAGATCTCTTGCGCCCGCGCTCCATTTGTTCTACCCACCAAGGCCAAAGAACCCGTATATCGTGAGCTTCAGATGACCCTTGTAGACGTGCGCACCCCCGACCCGAAACGCTTCATTCCCGGCGCCACCGGCGATTGGGAAATCGTGATCGGCATGGAGGTGCATGCGCAGGTTCTCTCCAATTCCAAGCTGTTTTCCGGCGCTTCGACCACCTTCGGCAATGCGCCGAACTCCAACGTGTCGCTGGTGGATGCCGCCATGCCGGGCATGCTTCCCGTCATCAACGAGGAATGCGTCAAGCAGGCGGTGCGTACCGGTCTCGGCCTAAAGGCGAAGATCAACAACCGTTCGATCTTCGACCGCAAGAACTACTTCTATCCAGATCTGCCGCAGGGCTACCAGATTTCGCAGTTCAAGGATCCGATCATCGGTGAGGGCACTATCACCATTTCGCTCGGTCCTGACCGTCAGGGCAATTTCGAGGATATCGAGATCGGCATCGAGCGTCTGCATCTGGAGCAGGACGCCGGCAAGTCCATGCACGACCAGCATCCGACCATGTCCTTCGTGGACCTGAACCGTTCGGGCGTGGCGCTGATGGAAATCGTGTCCAAGCCGGACATGCGTTCGTCGGATGAAGCGAAGGCCTATATGACGAAGCTGCGCTCCATCGTCCGTTATCTCGGTACCTGCGACGGCAACATGGATGAAGGCTCGATGCGCGCCGACGTCAACGTCTCCGTGCGCCGTCCGGGCGAAGGTTTCGGCACGCGCTGTGAAATCAAGAACGTCAACTCCATCCGTTTCGTTGGCCAGGCCATCGAATATGAGGCGCGTCGCCAGGTCGCAATTCTGGAAGACGGCGGCTCCATCGATCAGGAAACCCGTCTGTTCGATCCCGGCAAGGGTGAGACGCGTTCCATGCGCTCCAAGGAGGACGCGCATGATTATCGTTATTTCCCCGATCCGGATCTGCTGCCGCTGGAATTCGACGATGCTTTCGTCGAGGCGCTGAAGGTCGATCTGCCGGAACTGCCCGACGACAAGAAGGCCCGTTTCGTGGCTGATCTCGGCCTCTCGGTCTATGATGCCTCGATCCTCGTATCGGAAAAGGCGATCGCCGATTATTACGAGGCCGTCGCCGCCGGCCGCGATGCGAAGGCTGCCGCCAACTGGGTCATCAACGACCTGCTCGGCGCCCTCAATAAGTTCGGCAAGGATATCGAGACGACGCCGGTTTCGCCGGAACAGCTCGGCGGCATCATCGATCTCATCAAGTCTGAGACCATTTCCGGCAAGATCGCCAAGGACCTGTTCGAAATCGTCTGGAACGAGGGCGGCAACCCGGCGGAAATCGTCGAGGCGCGCGGCATGAAGCAGGTGACGGATACCGGCGCCATCGAAAAGGCCGTGGACGAGATTATCGCCGCCAACCCGGATCAGGTTGAAAAGGTCAAGGCGAAGCCGACGCTCGCCGGCTGGTTCGTCGGCCAGGTCATGAAGGCCACGGGCGGCAAGGCCAACCCGCAGGCGGTGCAGGCACTGGTGAAGGCCAAGCTCGGCATCGAGGAAGAGTAAGCGAAAGCTGCTTCCTGCCGGTAGGAGGCATCGAGGCACAAAGCTCTCCTTCGTCATCCTCGGGCCTGTCCCGAGGATCTAACGACCCACAAGGCCAAACGTGCTCAGATCCTCGGGACAAGCCCGAGGATAACGTCGAGAGTGCGGGAGGTTCGACATATATCTGCCGGGATCAACGCCCGGCTTTTCTGTTTCAAGACGGAGCCCAAACATGTTTTTCATCCGCACGGCAAGTCTGCGGGACATCGAGCCGGTCCGCACCTTGCTCGCCACGACATGGCACGCGACCTATGATGCGATCTATGGCGTCGACAAGGTGAACCAGCTGATCCTCGCATGGCATTCGCCGCAGGCCATGAAGGACCGTATCGAGAAAAAGGGCGGTGAGTTTCTGGTGGCTGATGACGGCAAGCGGATTGGCGGCATGGCCTATGGCTCCATGTCCACCAAGATGGCGAAGACGGCCCTGCTGCACCAGCTTTACGTCGCGCCCGACCTTCAGCGTCAGGGCGTCGGCCGTGATCTCTTCGCGGAACTGGAAACCTGCTTTCCGGATGCGGAAATCATGCGGCTTGAAGTCGAGCCTAAAAATACTGTCGCAATCGCCTTTTATGAAGGCGTCGGATTTGTCGAGGTAGACCGAATCGAGCGCATGGCGGGCATCGAGGGTCTGCCCGGCATCGTTATGGAAAAGAGCCTGACCCGATGAATGCGACATTGCAGAATCTCATTATCCGCATGGCGCGCGAGGACGACCTTCCCGCCCTTGCCGCCATTTTTGCCGCCGACGAGATCGGCGGCCATGGCGATACGGCGGAAGAATCAGCGCAGCCGGATTATCTTGCGGCCTTCCGCGCCATCGAGGCATCGCCGAGCGAAACGCTTTATGTGGCGGAACTGGATGGCGAGGTCGTCGGCACCTTCCAGACGGCGATCCTGACCAAGCTCGTCGGGCGAGGGGCAAAGTCCATGGTGATCGAGGCGGTACAGACGCGCACCGACATGCGCGGTCGCGGTATCGGCGCGGTGATGATCAATCATTGCCTGGAAGAAGCCCGCCGTCAGGGTCTCAACGCCGCGCAACTGACGTCCAACATGGCCCGGCTGGACGCGCATCGCTTCTACGAGCGGCTGGGGTTCGAGAAGCGGCATCTGGGCTTCAGGATGAAGCTGAAATAGCACGGATATATCTCGAAATGCTGGACAATTGCCGTGAGGGGCGGCATAAGCATGTCTTGTGCTGTGCACGGAAAATCGCTGCGGCGCATTCAAGCCCGAGGAACGCATAATGAAGACTCTCCTGACGCAAATCTTCACCTGGTGGAACGGCCAGACGATCGGAACGCGGTTTCATACCTGGCGTTTCGGCAAGAAGGTCGGGCAGGATGAGTTGGGCAACACCTATTACGAAGGCGGCACCACGTCCTGGGGCATGCCGCGCCGCTGGGTGATCTATAATGGTTATGCCGAAGCCTCCGCCATTCCGCCCGGCTGGCATGGCTGGATGCATTACCGCACCGACGTGCCGCCAAGCCAGGAAAGCTACGTTGCGCGCGAGTGGCAGAAGCCGCACCAGCCGAACCATACTGGCACGTCCAAGGCCTATCGGCCGCAGGGATCGCTGGCTGTTGCCGGCGAGCGCCCGCGTGTGACCGGCGACTACGACGCCTGGACCCCTGGCAACTAAGCTTTTGTGATGCGCGGTGTTGTGCAAAACACCGCGCTTGCATCTGGCCTCACCGGTTTTTGCCACATTCCGCCCTTAGGCGTTGATCCGGTCGGCATCGCGACACAGGCAAATTTTGGAGACCACTATATGAGGAAAATCACGCGGGATCGTTCTTTGCGTGCGCTGACAGTGTCGCTGTTTGCGGCGGTCTCTGCTGTTCTCCTCGTGTCGCCCGTCTCCGCCGCCCGTCTGGAAAACCGCGTCGCCGTGTTTTCCGGCATCGACAAGATCACCGGCCGCATCACTTCCTTCGATGTCTATATCGATGAGACCGTGCAGTTCGGCGCGCTTCAGGTGACGCCGAAGGTCTGTTATTCCCGCGACCAGACGGAAACCCAGAAGATCGACGCTTTTATCGAGGTCGATGAGATCACGCTTGATCGCAAGATAAAGCGGATTTTTACGGGCTGGATGTTCGCCGACAGCCCCGGTCTCAATGCCGTGGAACACCCGATCTACGACGTGTGGCTGACAGGCTGCAAGCAGGACTCGGAAGTTCCTGCTCCCTCTACGGCAAGCAAATAATTAACCCGCGACCGCGCCTATTTCTGGCGTCTGAGCTTCGCGGCCAAATCTGCCAGGGCTTTGCTTTTGCTTTCCAGTTGTTCGATCATTTCCTCCCGCGTCGGTTCGGGCTCGATCACGATCGGAACAGTGAACCTGTTGGGTCGATCGCTGGCGGGAGGTGAGGGGAATCTGATTTCAGAAAATGCCCGCTTCACGGCCGTTCTTGTCTGGTAGGTACTATCCCTTATGTTTTTGACCTGAACAGCCTGGATCTTTCCCGCCGGGTCAACGCGGAAAGTAACAAGGATTGCCTGCTTCTTGTTCGTCCGTACGACCTTGAGTTCTGGTCGGCCGGTTACGCCCGTCAAGGCTCGCGAAATTTCGCTTCGCCAGGCCGCCTGCGGGTTCGGGCGCTGTTCGGCAGCGGTGACATTCACAGCCAGCGTCAACATCGATAACAAGGCCGTAATCCAGCGCATGACCATCCCCAGATGAACAAAATATCATGACCGGATAAGTCATGTTTTTGAGGGTTGCAAGCAAAATCTCAGGTTGTTTTCAGCGTGGATTTTCTTGCGCAGGCAATTTTTCGAAGGGCACATCCGGCCTATCGACAGCCGCTTCCAGTATCGTCGCATATTCCGACTTTGGAATATCGATTGCCCCGAATGTCTTTAAATGTTCGGTCGTAAATTGCGTGTCGAGCAGCGTAAATCCCTGCTGCCGCAAACGCTCCACCAGATGCACGAGGCATATCTTCGATGCATTGGTGCGGCGGGAAAACATGCTCTCGCCGAAGAAGGCACCACCAAGCGAGACGCCATAAAGCCCGCCGACAAGCTCTTCGCCCTCCCATGCCTCCACGCTGTGTGCATGGCCGATCTGGTGCAACTCGGTATAGAGCCTGCGGATGGTGGCATTGATCCAGGTGCTTGGTCTATCCGGCGCTTCCGCCGCGCATCCGGCCATGACAGCTTCGAAGGCAGTGTTGAAGCGTATCTCGAACGGCTTCCTGCGCATCGCCTTGGCGAGGCTTTTGGAAATATGGAAGGAGGTGAGGGGAATGATACCCCGAATCTCCGGCTCGACCCAGAACAGCTCGGGATCGTCAGCCGAATCGGCCATGGGAAACAGGCCGGCGGAATAGGCGCGCAGCAGAATATCGACCGTTATGCCGTTATTTCTGCTGCGACGCCCAACCATAGCGTCTTAGTGAGACGCGTCACCGGCCAGGTATTTCTCCAGCCAGTGAATGTCGTAATCGCCCTTCAGGATATCCTCGTTTTCGAGAAGATCCTGGAAAAGCGGCAGCGTGGTCTTGATGCCATCGACGACGAATTCGTCCAACGCCCGACGCAGGCGGCGAATGCACTCGTCACGGTCGCGGCCGTGAACGATCAGCTTGCCGATCATGCTGTCGTAGTAGGGCGGGATCTTGTAGCCCTGATAGGCACCCGAATCGACGCGCACGCCAAGGCCGCCCGGCGTGTGGAAATAGGTCAGCGTGCCCGGGGAAGGAACGAAGGTGCGCGGGTCTTCGGCATTGATACGGCATTCGATGGCATGGCCATGGAATTCGATATCAGCCTGCGTGACCGACAGGCCCTGGCCGGAAGCGACCCTGATCTGTTCCTGCACGAGATCCATGCCAGTGATTGCTTCCGTGACCGGATGCTCCACCTGAAGACGGGTGTTCATTTCGATGAAATAGAACTCGCCGTTTTCATAAAGGAACTCGATGGTGCCGGCGCCGCGATATTTCAGCTTGCGCATGGCGTCGGCGCAAATCTCGCCGATCTTCATGCGCTGTTCGACGGTCAATGCCGGCGAATTGGCTTCTTCCAGCACCTTCTGGTGACGGCGCTGCAACGAGCAATCGCGTTCGCCAAGGTGAACGGCATTGCCTTCGCCATCGCCGAAAACCTGCACTTCGATATGGCGCGGCTTGCCGAGGTATTTTTCCATGTAGACGGCGTCGTTGCCGAAGGCTGCTGCCGCCTCGGAACGGGCAGTCGAGACAGCCTCTTCCAGATCGGCCTCGGTCTTCGCCACTTTCATGCCGCGACCACCGCCGCCTGCCGTCGCCTTGATGAGGACCGGGAAGCCGATCTCCCGGGCGATTTCGAGCGCGTTTTCAGGCTTCACTTCGCCATCAGAGCCGGGAACGACGGGAATGCCGAGTTCCTGTGCCGTCTGCTTGGCGGTGATCTTGTCACCCATGAGGCGGATATGTTCTGCGGTCGGTCCGATGAAGGTGATGCCGTGCGCGTCGAGAATATCGGCGAACTTGGCATTTTCCGACAGGAAGCCGTAACCGGGGTGAACGGCGTCCGCACCTGTTATTTCGCAGGCCGCAACGATCTGGTGGATGTTGAGGTAGCTGTCACGCGAGGGCGGCGGGCCGATGCAAACGCTTTCGTCGGCAAGGCGCACATGCATGGCGTCTGCGTCGGCCGTGGAATGTACGGCTACCGTCGGAATGCCGAGCTCTTTCGCGGCGCGCAGGACGCGTAGCGCGATCTCGCCGCGGTTGGCTATGAGGATCTTCGAAACCATGCTGAACCGCCTTTATTCGATGACCACGAGGGCTTCGCCATACTCCACGGGCTGAGCGTCGTTGACGACGATTTCCACGACCTTGCCGGACTTGGGAGCCGGGATCTGGTTCATGGTCTTCATAGCTTCGACGATGAGAATGGTCTGGCCTTCCTTGACGGTCGCGCCCACTTCGATGAAGGGACGTGCGCCCGGGGCAGGCGAAAGATAGACCGTGCCGACCATCGGCGAGGACACGGTGTTGGCCGGGTTACGGGCCGGTGCTGCGGCCGCTGCGGGAGCAGCAGGTGCGGCGATTGCCGGCGCGGCGGCCGGGGCAGGTGCCGGCGCATAAGCGGCGGGCGCTGCAGCATAGACCGTGGCGGGAGCGGGAGCGGCGCGGGAGACGCGGATGCGCAGATCTTCCTGCTCCACTTCGATTTCCGAAAGGTCGGTATCGTTGAGGATATTCGCGAGCTCGCGGATCAGTTCCTTGTCGATACCCTGTTTCTTTTCAGACATGACAAACCCTATTCTTTGTTTCTTTTTATGCCGTGATGTTTTTCAGCGCGTGAAGCGCCATGATATATCCATATGGTCCGAAACCGCAGACCATGCCCTTCGCCGCGGGTGATACCATCGATTTGTGACGGAACTCTTCCCGGGCGTGGATGTTGGAAATGTGCACTTCCACGACGGGCGTGGAAATCGCACGAATGGCGTCATGCAACGCGATCGACGTGTGGCTGTAGGCGCCGGGATTGATGACGACGCCCGCCGCCCGCTCGCCCGCCTCCTGCAACCAGTCCACCAGCACGCCTTCGTGGTTGGACTGGCGGAATTCCACTGCGAAACCGAGATCGGCACCGGCCGCAAGACAATCATTCTCGATGTCCTTCAGCGTCTTGCCACCATAGATACCCGGTTCCCTTTTTCCCAGCATGTTGAGATTGGGGCCGTTGATGACGATGATGATGTTGCTCATTCACGTTTCCATAAGAAAATCAGCGACACCTATAGACTGCGCAGACGTCAAGGAAAAGCCCCCGCAAGCCGTAAACAGCCCGCTTGGCGGGCATCTCACAGGGAATGCAGTGGCTTTTTTAGCAATCAGGAGCAGGTGGCTTTTCCACAGCTGCGCATATTGGCGATTTTTTCCTTCAGCGGGTCGGCACCGACCGCGCCGAAAACCGCTTCGTCGCCGACGATATAGGACGGCGTTCCGGTGATGCCGAGGCTGGTTGCCAGCTTGTAAGTCTCCTGCACCTGCTCGTCATTGGGGTTTTCCGCCATGGATTTGCGGATGTCGGCTTCCTTGAGACCGAGCGAGGTCGCGACTTCCATGGCGCTGTCTTCATTCGCCCGTCCGCGGCCACCGAGCAGGGTGCGCTGGAACTCGGGGTACTTGGCCGGAGCAAGCAGTTTGACGGCGTTGGAAACGCGGTGCGCGGCAACCGATTCCGGTCCGAGGATCGGAAACTCCTTGAGGACGACGCGCACCTTCTTGTCGCCCTTCAGGATTTTATCCATGTCAGCCATGGCGCGTTTGCAATAACCGCAATTGTAATCGAAGAACTCGACCAGCGTGACGTCGCCATCCGGATTGCCGAGCGCCAGATCGAATTTCGATTCGAAGATGGCCTTCTTGTTGTCGGCGACGGCTTCCGC
Organism: Agrobacterium sp. LAD9; assembly: GCF_003031125.1. Classification (NCBI taxonomy): domain Bacteria; kingdom Pseudomonadati; phylum Pseudomonadota; class Alphaproteobacteria; order Hyphomicrobiales; family Rhizobiaceae; genus Agrobacterium; species Agrobacterium sp. LAD9. Next base: position 65,724 of record NZ_PHGS01000007.1, read on the forward strand.
CGCCTTGGCGTTACGCGTCGCATATTGCTTGCGTTCAAGCGCATCCTGAACCTCGAGCATGATTTCCGGGTTCTCGATGAGATATTGCTTGATGAACTCGCCCATTTCCTTCTTCTGCTGCTCATCGAGCGCATGGGCAGGCAGGGAGGCGAATACCGTCGAAAGGGCCGTCACGCTGGCGAGAAGGGTGGAACGGAGAAAATGCGCCATATCGGTCCTCATTCTGTGCGGCCGGAGCCTCTTGAAATCTTATGAAGGCAATTACCTTACTTTAAGCCAAATGCCATACGGCAAAAATACTTGTCCGCATTATGATCGCATGATTGTGAAGATTGTGATTCTGCGGCAAGTCTCTGAAATACGGTTCAGGAAAGAGCATGCCCTTGATCACGATGTCGAAGCGGAGCGCAGTCGAACCCTTTCACGCCATGGATATTCTGGCGGAAGCGAACAGGCGCAGGCAGGCGGGACGCCCCGTCATTTCCATGGCGGTCGGCCAGCCCTCCCATCCCGCGCCGAAGGCCTCGCTCGAAGCCGCTGAGGCCGCGCTGAAACACGGGCGGATCGGTTATACCGATGCGCTCGGCCTGCGCGAATTGCGTGAGGCGATCGCCGGCCATTACCGGCTGCGCCACCAGGTCGCCATCGATCCGGGCCGCATCGCGGTGACCACCGGTTCGTCTGCGGCCTTCAATCTCGCTTTCCTCACCCTTTTCGATGCCGGTGACCATGTCGCCATCGCGAGGCCCGGCTATCCCGCCTATCGGAATATTCTCAAGGCGCTCGGCCTTAATGTCGTGGAAGTGCCGGTCACGGCCGAAACCGGTTATACGCTGACGCCGGCAAGCCTCGAACGTGCGGAAACAAGAGCCGGCTGCAAGCTGAAGGGCGTGCTTCTGGCAAGCCCGGCCAATCCGACTGGCACAGTCACCGGCCGCGAGGCGCTGAAGCGGCTGGCGAGCTATTGCGAAAGCCGCGACATGGCTTTCATTTCCGACGAAATCTATCACGGTCTGACCTTCGTCGGCGAAGAGACGAGCGCGCTCGAAATCACCGACAATGCCGTGATCATCAATTCCTTTTCCAAATATTATTGCATGACCGGCTGGCGCATTGGCTGGATGGTGCTGCCGGAAAACCTCGTCCGCCCGGTCGAGTGTCTGGCCCAGAGCCTCTATATTTCCCCGCCGGAACTTTCGCAGCTTGCGGCGACCGCAGCCTTTTCGGCGGCGGAGGAACTGGATGTCTACAGGGAAAGCTATCGCACCAACCGCGATTTCCTGATGGCGCGCCTGCCGGAAATCGGCCTGCCGCTGGCATCGCCCATGGATGGCGCTTTTTACGCCTATGTCGATACAAGCCGCTTCTCCAACGACAGCATGGATTTCGCCAAGCGCATGCTGGCGGAAATCGATGTGGCGGCGACGCCAGGTATGGATTTCGATCCCGAAGAAGGCCATCGCGCGCTGCGCATTTCCTATGCGGGTTCGGTGTCTGACATTGCCGAGGCCGTTGGACGTATTGCCGGCTGGCTGAAATAAGCCCGGATCATCCGCTCGGGGAGATCAGGCGGGTGTGCAGCTAAAGGTGCTGTTGAATGCCTTTTCACCCTTTGCAGTGAAGGTCAGCACCCGGCCGTTTCCGCGCCGCAGCCAGTCACGCTGCTGCATGGCTTCCAGAAGAGACGCGCCAAGCCCGCCGCCGAGGTGATGGCGGCGTTCGCTCCAGTCAAGACAATGCAGGCAGACCGGGCGGCGCGCCTTTTCCAGTGGCGAAAGGTCGATGCCGAAGCTCGAGAAGAAGTGGCGTCCGCTATCCGTTAGGGCAGGATCATCACCTAACGTCACGAGCCCCTTCGCGGTAATAGCGGCAAGTAGCGCCACGCCGCTTTCTCCGGCCAGATGGTCGTAGCAGATGCGCGCTTCACGCAGAGCCTTGTCCTTCGGTCCGGTGCGGACGCGGATTGCCCCTGTGCGTTGGGCAAGGCCCATAAGCGCTTCCAGAACCTGTGCAACATCCTCGTCTGACAGACGGAAGTAACGATGCCGCCCCTGTTTTTCCGCCTTCAACAATTGTGCTTCTGAGAGTTTGGACAGGTGCCCGCTCGCGGTCTGCAGGGTTACACCAGCGGCTTCCGCAAGCTCGCTTGCGGTGAGCGCGCGCCCATCCATCAGCGCCGTCAGGATATTGGCGCGGGCAGGGTCGCCGATCAGGGCGGCGACGTTGGCGATGAGAGGTCCGTCTTTCATACTTCGATGATAACCGAAGCATTGATGCGAGGCAATAGCGTAAAAAGATGCGGCAGAACACAAGGAGAGTGACGATGCTGACCTGTTTCATCCGCTACGAGATCGACCCCTTCAAGGTCGATGCCTTCGAACAATATGCCCGCAACTGGGGTGAGGCGATCCCACGCTGCGGCGCCGATCTCATTGGTTATTACGCGCCGAAAGAGGGATCGAGCACGATCGCCTATGGTGTTTACAACATCGAAAACCTCGCCGCTTACGAAGCCTACAGGGCGCGTCTTGCCGCCGATCCGGCCGGGCGGGAAAATTATGAATTCGCCCGGCGCGAGCAGTTCATCCGCCGCGAGGACCGGCTGTTTCTACGTCTCGCTTCCGCCCCGCATGCCGGAGGCGGGCAATGATCGCCGTCATCTTCGAGGTCTGGCCGGCCGACGGCGAAAAACAGCATTATCTCGATATCGCCGCCAGCCTGCGGGCGGGGCTCGAAACCATTGATGGGTTCCTCTCCGTCGAACGGTTCCAGAGCATCAGCAATCCGGAAAAGATGCTGTCTTTGTCGTTTTTCCGGGATGAGGAGGCGGTGAAAGCATGGCGCAATACCGTGCCGCATCGCACCGCGCAGTCGCTGGGCCGGTCCGGTGTTTTTTCCGATTATCGCTTGCGCATCGCGCATGTGATGCGCGACTACGGTTTGCAGGACAGGGAGGAGGCACCAGCCGACAGCCGGGTAGCGCATCCGGCGGAGGGGAGTGTGTCAGGCTGACATTTCCAGCATCAGTTTTTCTGCACGCCGCTCCAAGCCTTTCTGGTTCGAAGTCGTCGTTGAAACCCGTTATAGATGGGGCAGTTTATGGATGCAGGCCTGGAAATGGAGAAAAACGATGTCGGCAGAAAAAGTGGCGATTGTAACGGCGGGTGGCAGCGGCATGGGCGCAGCTGTGGCGAAACGTCTGGCCGCGGACGGTTACAAACTGGCGATCCTTTCATCCTCCGGCAAGGGAGAGGCGCTGGCAAAGGAACTCGGCGGCATCGGGGTCACCGGTTCCAACCAGTCCAATGACGATCTCCAGCGGCTGGCGGACAGGACACTCGAAACATTCGGCCGCATCGACGTGCTGGTGAACAGCGCCGGGCATGGCCCGCGCGCCTCCATTCTCGACATTACCGACGAGCAATGGCACACCGGCCTCGATGTCTATCTGATGAACGTCATCCGCCCGACGCGTATCATCGCCCCCGTCATGGTGAAGCAGAAGGCGGGCGCGATCGTCAATATCTCGACGGCCTGGGCTTTTGAACCGAGCAGCATGTTTCCGACATCCGCCGTGTTCCGCGCCGGCCTTGCCTCCTACACCAAGATATTTGCCGATACCTACGCGGCCGACAACGTGCGCATGAACAATGTGCTACCCGGCTGGATCGACAGCCTGCCGGCCACGGAAGAACGCCGAGAGGCCGTGCCGATGCAGCGTTACGGCAAGAGCGAGGAAATCGCCGCCACCGTAGCATTCCTTGCGTCGGAAGGGGCGGGGTATATTACCGGCCAGAATATCCGGGTTGATGGTGGCCTGACGCGGTCTGTTTGACGGCCTGGCCTTCCCAACTCTCATCCCTGTGCTTGTCACAGGGATCCAGCAAGCCCAAGTCCTTGGGCTGAAAGGACTCTCCCGCCACGCGGACGCGCGTCGACTGGATTCCTGTGACAAGCACAGGAATGAGGAAATGTCAGCGGCTCAAGAAAACGCCCGTTCTTTGCATCGACAAAACAAAACGCCCGCAACATCGTTGCGGGCGTTTTTCATTCAGTCTTTCTTCTCTCAGAAGAAGCCTTTGCGCTGCCACCAGCCGCCCTTGCGCGGCTTCGGCTCGTCGCCATCGGGGTTCGGCGAAGACGAGGTCACCACTGGCTCCGAACTGGAGACATTGCTGCCCCGGTTGGCGCGGACTTTTTCTTCCGTGGCCGGTGCTTCCGCTTCCGGAGCCAGATCGGCCGAAACCTCACCAGCTTCTTCAACCGCGACCTCGGCGACTGTTTCCTCGACGATCACCGGCTCCACCGTTTCAACGGCTTCAGCTTTCGGCGCTTCCTCGGTTTCAGTCTTGACCTTCGCCTTGCGGGTGCGGCGTGGCTTCTTCGGTACTTCCTCTTCCACAACTTCGGCAACCACACCTTCCACCGCGGCGGCGGCGGTCGGTTCTTCGGTTACAGATGCTTCAACGGAAACCTCTTCGCTTTCGCTCTCACCTTCAGCTTCCGAGCCGGCAGCATCAAGAGCTTCGTCTTCCGCACGGTTGCGGCGTCCACCGCGCTTGCCGCGACGGCGGCGCTTGCGCTTGCCATCCTCTTCGGAACCTACTGCTTCCGCTGCATCGTTTTCGTTTTCAGCATCGGCCTCATCGGTTTCGATGCCATCGTCGTCACCTTCGGCATCATCGCCTTCCGCATCGCCGGACTGGGCGTCGAGCGCACCGTTCTGGTCGCCCTGGCCACCCTTGCCGCGACGGCGACGACGACGCTTGCGCTTGCGCTTGCCTTCTTCACTATTGTCGCCCTGTGGCTGCTGCTGGCGTGGCTCGGAGGTCTGCGCCTTGACGATTTCTTCCTCGTCTTCGTCCTCTTCCACCTCGGCGACGAAATCGTCTTCCTCTTCCACGAAGCTCGGCAGCATCTGGATGAGGCTTTCGATCTTCACCGGATTTTCGACGGCTTCACCACGGTCGATGGCGAAATGCTGCGCGCCGACGCCGGCGTCAGCAGCGATGATGATGGACACGCCGAAGCGGCCTTCATAATCGACGATCGTGCCGCGCTTGTGGTTGAGCAGGTAAAGCGCCGTTTCCGGCGTGCAGCGCACCGTGATGTTATGCGTGGTGTTGCGCAGCAGATATTCCTCGACGCCGCGCAGAACATGCAGGGCGATGGAGGATTCCGAGCGGACATGACCCGTGCCGCCACAATGCTGGCAGACCTGCGTGGTCGATTCCAGCACCGAAGCGCGGATGCGCTGGCGCGACATTTCCAGAAGGCCGAAATGCGAGATGCGGCCGACCTGGATGCGGGCGCGGTCGTTCTTCAGGCAATCCTTGAGCTTCTTTTCGACAGAGCGGTTGTTGCGCTTTTCTTCCATGTCGATGAAGTCGATGACGACAAGACCGGCAAGGTCGCGCAGGCGCAGCTGGCGCGCCACTTCTTCCGCGGCCTCGAGGTTCGTCGTCAGCGCGGTTTCCTCAATGGAATGTTCGCGCGTCGAACGGCCGGAGTTGACGTCGATGGAAACCAGCGCTTCCGTCTGGTTGATGATGAGGTAACCGCCCGATTTCAGCGTGACCTGCGGCTGCAGCATCCGGTCGAGCTGGGCTTCGATACCGGAGCGCGAGAAAATCGGGTGAATGTCGCGGTAAGGCTGAACCACCTTGGCGTGGCTCGGCATCAGCATCTTCATGAAGTCTTTGGCTTCACGATAGCCTTCTTCGCCCGAAACGATGATCTCGCCGATATCCTTGTTGTAAAGGTCGCGGATCGAACGCTTGATGAGGGAGCCTTCCTCATAAACGAGGCAGGGGGCCGTGGAGTTCAGCGTCAGCGTGCGGACGTTTTCCCACAGGCGCATCAGATATTCGAAGTCGCGCTTGATTTCGACGCGGGTGCGGTTGGCGCCTGCGGTACGCAGAATGACGCCCATGCCCTGCGGAACCTCCAGATCGCGCGCGATTTCCTTCAGGCGCTTGCGGTCGGTCGGCTGGGTGATCTTGCGGGAAATACCACCGCCGCGTGCCGTGTTCGGCATCAGCACGGAATAGCGGCCGGCAAGCGACAGGTAGGTGGTGAGTGCAGCACCCTTGTTGCCACGTTCTTCCTTGGCCACCTGCACCAGAAGAATCTGACGGCGCTTGATGACTTCCTGAATGCGATACTGTTTGCGCGGCTTGCGGGCGACGCGATCCGGAACTTCTTCCATGGCGTCTTCGGCGCCGACGGATTCGATCACTTCCTTTTCGTGATGATCGTCATCATCGTCGTCATCATCGTCATTGCCACGACGAAGACCTTCGACTTCCTCGGAAATCGTGTCGGTGTCGACCATGGCGGCCATTTCGCCACCGGTGCTGCCGTCGTCTTCGGAAGAAGCTTCGGCGGCCTCGGCTGCTGCGGCTTCTTCTTCGGCGGTTTTCTTCTTTGCGCGGGGGCGGCGGGTGCGCTTCTTCGGCTTTTCTTCCTCGGCGGGCGCTTCTACGGCTACGGCCTCGACGGTGGTTTCCTCGGAAACCTCTTCAGCGACGGACGCAGTTTCTTCCGTGATAACCGTTTCAGTGGTTTCATCGGAGGAAACAATGCCGACATCCGGCTGATCCACCTGCGAAAGGTCGATCATCGGCGCTGTGGGTTCGGGCGCGTCCGCGGATTCGAAATCGTCGCTGCGGCGATGATCCTCGGCTTCCGCCTTCAGGAGAGCCTGACGGTCGGCAAGCGGGATCTGGTAATAGTCCGGATGGATTTCCGCAAAAGCGAGAAAGCCGTGGCGATTGCCACCGTAATCGACGAAGGCCGCCTGAAGGGAGGGCTCAACGCGAGTGACCTTGGCAAGATAGATATTGCCGCGGATCTGTTTTTTGTGCTCCGATTCGAAATCGAATTCTTCGATCCGGTTCCCACGGACAACGACTACGCGTGTCTCCTCTTCGTGGGAGGCGTCGATAAGCATTTTGTCTGCCATGTAAGCTGTGCTCCTCGGCGCAGCCTTGTTTTATACGAGAACAGGCCCGCCACACGGACGAGCCTTTCATATGAGTGCAAGGATGTGCCGGAAATGAAGTCTCCAGCCGGGCCTCTGTAAACTGGCAGCATCCGGACCGACGGCGAGGCATTTGGCCTGCTCCTGGTATCCGGTTCATGTGAAAACTGCTGCGACATCATTGGCCAGGCGGAACGACAATAATATATAGACCCCTTGGGGTCCGATGAATTTGCTCTCCTCAGAGCAGCGGTGGCAGCGCCACCGGGTAGGTCTCCGGCCACGGCCGGAATTGATCCAGTTTCAGGATAAATGTAACGACGGCAGATGATTGCCCGATTTGCAGCGCCAGCGTCTTTTTCGATTGGCAGCCGGCGGGCATCTATCCCGTCAACACTTTTAACCCTCATCCGTGTTGTATGTTTTCTCTGTCATAATAGCAATAGGCTGGCTAAATATGCCATATTATTGGTGGAATTTCCGGGTTAACAATTGGTTCACCAAGGCCTGCGATTGTGGGGCGCAAACGCGCAAACTATCGTACGGCGTGGTTGAAACGGCACTGTTGCCGGCGTTTTTCCGCGCCGTTTATCGAAAATGACTGACATACGGAATTTCTTGAGGACCATGAATTTCACGCGCAACGCAGCGATATCAGGCGGGGCAGGGCGGCTTGGCGCGCGAATCGCGCGGGCTTTGGCGGCTCTGGCATTTTCTGTCGCCGCCTCTGTTTCCGTCGTGCCGGCAGCCCATGCCGTGGAGCCGCTTGTCGCCCATCAGGCGCGTATCATCGGTGATGAGGCGCGCACGCGCATCGTTCTCGATTTTGCGGAAGAGCCGGAATTCGACGTTCACTATCTCGATTCGCCCGCGCGCATCGTCGTGGACTTCCCCGCGGTGAATTTCGCTTTCCCCACATCCGACCTCAAGCCAACTGGTCTTTTCTCGGACATCCGCTTCGGCACCATGGGCCAGAACAGCGCCCGCATTGTGCTGACGGCGAAAAAGCCGGTACAGGTGACTGTTGCCGAAACGAAGAAGGCTGACGACGGGCAATCTTTCCGTTTCGTGCTCGATGCCGAGATCACCACCAAGGGCAAGTTCGCGGAACTGGTGAAGGATCAGCAATGGCAGGCGCCCGCCCCGGTGACGACTGCCGCGATCACGCCTGACGACAAGACATCGCGTCCTGCGGAATTTGTCATCGCGGTCGATGCCGGTCATGGCGGCATCGATGCCGGCGCCACCGGCGGCACGACGGGCACCGAGGAAAAGGTCATCACTTTGACCTTTGCGAAGGAACTCGCGGAACGGTTGAACCGCGAACCCGGCATCAAGGCGTTTCTGACGCGCGATTCCGATACATTCCTTGCCCTGTCCGAACGGGTGACGATTGCCCGCCAGAACAATGCCAACCTCTTTATATCGCTGCATGCGGATACATTGAAGCAAAAGGGTATCCGCGGCGCGACCGTTTATACATTGTCAGACCGGGCGTCGGACCGGCAGGCGCAGGAACTGGCGGAGCGCGAAAACAAGTCCGACCAGATTGCGGGTGTCGCGGCCTCCAGCGAGCCGCCCGAGGTCGCCGATATTCTTCTCGATTTCACCCGCCGCGAAACTCAGGCCTTTTCGGTGACGCTCGCCGAAAACATCGTCTCCTCCTTCGAGGGGCAGGTGGGCCTCATCAACAATCCGCATCGTTATGCCGGTTTCATGGTGCTGCGCGCTCATGACGTGCCGTCGGTGCTGCTGGAACTCGGTTTCCTCTCCAATGCGGAAGACGAAAAGCTGCTTCTCGACGGGGAATGGCGCAAGAAGGTGGCCGATACGCTGGCAACGGCCGTCGGGCGATACCGCGCCAAGGCCATGGCGAACGGCGGCTGAGAAGGTAGCCAGCGGAGCGACGGTGCTGTTGCCGCCCTGCCATTGACCGCCGAAAAGCTGTTCAATTCTTGGGCCTTGCGGACGATTGCGGAGGCGAAGCCCTATTTTACTCACATTCGCCGCGTTACTCGAAGCGCGGATTCGGTGGCGATCCGCAAGCGTCCGCAACGCGATTGCGGGCCTGCCGCCCGGTAACATATCAGCGAATGCTGCCGTATCCGGCTTGTCATCGAAGGTATGGTGTGCAAAACGGCACGCGATATGCAAGGATGCGCCCGTAAATCGTCGGGCGTTGATGGTTACGATTCGAATTATCGGTAGCTTGGTATGATCAGACTGATTGGATATTTTTTCGGCTTGGCCAGCGTGCTCTTCCTGTGCGCCGCCGTCGTCGGTGCGATTTATTTGCACGGCGTGACGAAGGACCTGCCGGATTACGCAGTTCTGAGCACCTATGAGCCGCCGGTAACGACCCGCGTGCACGCCGGCAACGGTGCGCTGATGGCGGAATACGCGCATGAAAAGCGCTTGTTCCTGCCGATCCAGGCCATTCCTGACCGCGTGAAGGCCGCTTTCCTGTCCGCCGAAGACAAGAATTTCTACAACCACCCGGGTGTCGACATCTTCGGTCTCGGCCGCGCCATTCTCGTCAATCTCCAGAATGTCGGCTCCGGCCGTCGTCCGGTCGGCGCATCCACCATCACCCAGCAGGTGGCGAAGAACTTCCTTCTGACCAACGACCAGACCATCGACCGCAAGCTCAAGGAAGCCATTCTCTCCTTCCGCATCGAGCAGACCTATTCCAAGGACAAGATTCTCGAGCTTTATCTCAACGAGATCTTTTTCGGTCTGAATTCCTACGGCATCGCCGGTGCGGCACTCACCTATTTCAACAAGTCGGTAACGGAACTGACGATCGCTGAGACCGCTTATCTCGCATCGCTGCCGAAGGGACCGAACAACTATCATCCCATCCGCCGCGAAAAGGCTGCTCTGGAGCGCCGCGACTGGGTGATCGACCGCATGGCCGAAAACGGCTACATCACCGTTGCCGACGCTACCGACGCCAAAAAGCAGCCGCTCGGCGTCAACCTGCGCCGCGGTGGTGCGCATATTTTCGCGTCCGATTATTTCGCTGAGGAAGTCCGCCGCCAGATCGTCGAAAAATATGGCGAGGAAGCCCTTCTTGAAGGCGGGCTCTCGGTCCGTACCTCTTTCGACCCGCAAATCCAGATGGAGGCGCGCAAGGCGCTTCAGGACGGGCTTGTGCAATATGACGAGCGCCGCGGCTTCCGCGGACCGGTGGAAAAGATCGAGACGGCCGGCGACTGGACGGCGGCACTGGCCAAGGTCAAGGGTCTCCGGGACGTTCCGGAATGGAAGGTCGCGGTCGTGCTCGCGGTTGCCGCCGATGGCGTCGATATCGGCGTTCAGGCCGATCCCGATGCGGAAGATGGCGACAAGCGCACGCGCGGCCATATCTCTGCTGAAAACATGCGCTGGGCTTTCCGTGATGCAAGCGGCAAAAGAGCGACCGCCAAGTCGCCGGTCGGTGTCGTGACCGCGGGCGACGTTGTTTATGTGCAGCCGCTTTCCGGCTCCGGCAACGAATATCGCCTGCGCCAGCCGCCAAAAGTGCAGGGCGGCATGGTGGTGATGGACCCGCATACCGGTCGTGTTCTGGCCATGGTCGGCGGCTTCTCCTACGCGCAGTCGGAATTCAACCGCTCGACGCAGGCCATGCGCCAGCCGGGCTCCTCCTTCAAGCCGTTCATCTATGCGGCGGCGCTCGACAACGGCTATACGCCCGCATCGGTCATTCTCGACGCGCCGATCGAGGTGGTCTCGGGCAATCAGGTCTGGAAGCCGCAGAATTACGGCGGGGGTTCCGCCGGTCCTTCGACCCTGCGTCTCGGTATTGAAAAATCCCGTAACCTCATGACCGTGCGTCTGGCGCAGGACATGGGCATGAATCTGGTCGCGGAATATGCCGAGCGCTTCGGCATTTACGACAAGATGCCGCCGCTTCTGTCCATGTCGCTCGGTTCGGGTGAAACGACCGTCATGCGCATGGTTTCTGCCTATTCGGTCATCGCCAATGGCGGCAAGCAGATCCAGCCGACGCTGATCGACCGTATTCAGGACCGTTACGGCAAGACGATCTTCCGCCACGAGGAGCGCGCCTGCGAGGGCTGCAACGCGACCAGCTGGCAGAACCAGGACGAGCCTGTCATCGTCGACAATCGCGAACAGGTTCTCGACCCGATGACGGCATACCAGACGACTTCGATGCTGGAAGGCGTTGTGCAGCGCGGCACGGCGGCGGGCAAGATCAAGGTCGATCTGCCGGTTGCCGGCAAGACGGGCACCACCAATGATGAAAAGGACGCCTGGTTCGTCGGTTACACGCCGGACATGGTTGCCGGCCTCTATATCGGTTTCGATTCGCCCGCACCTCTCGGTCGCGGCGGTACCGGCGGTTCGCTGTCGGCACCGATCTTCGGTGAATTTATCGCCGATGCGGCCAAGCACATGGAACCGAGCAAGTTCATCGTGCCTGCTGGCATGAACTTCGTCGCCGTCAACCGCAAGACCGGCATGGCGGCGGTTGAGGGCGAGCCGGACACCATCATGGAAGCCTTCAAGCCGGGCACGGGTCCCGCCTCCACCTTCTCTGTCATCGGCGATGACGGATACATGTCGCAGGAAGACATTCTGAAGACCTCGCCGCAGGCGCAGCAGGCCATCACCGGCGGTGGCGGCGGTCTTTATTGACATTAGTCCTGACGTTTGGCGGGGGCGCGGGTCTTTACATCCGCGCCCCCCGCATTTATTTGAGCAACGAGTTTCAATGAAGGTGAAGAACCAGCGAAATGCGCAATGAAATCGTGAACGTAGTCGACGAAATCAAGCAGGCCATAAGCCTGCTGAGGAGGCATCTTTGACTGGGACCAGGCGATAAGACGGCTGGACTGGTTGAATAACAAGGCAGAGGACCCGACCCTCTGGAACGATGCCACTGAGGCCCAGAAGCTGATGCGCGAACGCCAGCAGCTGGATGACAGCATCAACGGCGTCAAGGCGCTGGAGCAGCAGCTCCGCGACAATATCGAGCTGATCGAACTCGGCGAGATGGAAGGCGATGACGAGATCGTCAAGGACGCCGAAGACGCGCTGAAGGCGCTGAAGAGCGAGGCGAACCGCCGCCAGGTGGAAGCCATGCTTTCAGGCGAGGCCGATGGCAACGACACCTATGTCGAAGTGCATTCCGGCGCCGGCGGCACCGAAAGCCAGGACTGGGCGAACATGCTTCTGCGCATGTATACCCGCTGGGCTGACCGCGAAGGTTTCAAGGTCGAGGTTCTCGAAGTTCACGACGGCGAAGAAGCCGGCATCAAGTCCGCGACGATCCTCGTCAAGGGCCACAATGCATTCGGCTGGATGAAAACGGAATCGGGCGTGCACCGCCTCGTTCGTATTTCGCCCTATGACAGCAATGCGCGTCGCCACACATCGTTCTCCTCCGTCTGGGTTTATCCCGTCGTCGACGATTCGATCCAGATCGACATCAATGAGAGCGATTGCCGTATCGATACCTATCGTTCGTCCGGTGCGGGCGGCCAGCACGTCAACACGACAGACTCGGCCGTGCGTATCACGCATATTCCGACCGGTATTGCCGTCGCCTGCCAGCAGGAGCGCTCCCAGCACAAGAACCGCGCCAAGGCGTGGGACATGCTGCGCGCCCGTCTCTATGAGGTGGAGCTGCAGAAGCGGGAAGAGGCGGCAAACGCCCAGGCCGCGTCCAAGACGGATATCGGCTGGGGCCACCAGATCCGTTCCTACGTTCTGCAGCCTTACCAGCTGGTCAAGGATCTGCGCACCGGCGTGGAAAGTACAGCACCCGGCAACGTGCTGGATGGCGACCTGAACGAATTCATGGAAGCCGCACTCGCCCACCGCATCAGCGGCGGCGCGGATGTGGAAGTCTCGGATATCGATTAAGGCGTCCGGCGCGTCGACTGGAAAATTGCCCCTCGCAAACCCATTGCGAGGGGTTTTTCGTTGGAGGACTAGCATGAAACAGGCGCTCTATATCGTCGACGTCCAGCCGAGCTTCAATCCGCCGGCTGCGCTGGTGGCGGAGATATCCGCACTCGCTCTGACCATGCCCAGCATCGCCACCGTCGAGCGTCATGATGAAAGCGTGACGCCCTTCGAGCGGCAACTCGGCTGGAAGCCGGGCAGGCATGACGAGTCGCTTGTTGCGGCGGATCGCATATTCATCAAACACGGTTATGCGCCTCCACGGGAGGTCATCGACTATCTTCTGTCGCTGCACCTCGACAGGGTGCTGGTCTGCGGTATTCAGGCTGATACCTGCGTACTGGCCGCTGGTTTTGCCCTTTTTGATGCGGGGCTGCATCCCACGCTGTTGCCGTGGCTGACGGTGGGCTCCAGTCTCGACCGCAGTGGTGAACTCGGTGCAAGATTATGGAAACATCATTTTGGAGCGGTTCTTGTCGGGCCGGAGGCACTGGAAGCATAGCCTTGCCTGGCCGCGTATCCGGTTCGATCAGTTCGAAGCTTTTTCGATCTTCATCTCACCCAGCTCGTCGATCAGGATCGTCCAGCTTTCCGCTTCCTTGCTCATCGGGTCCGTCTTCAGATAAACGGTCACGAACAAGCCGGGCGAGGCGGGCGCGCCATTCGAGCTTTCGGGACGAATATCCGTGACGTAGGATTTCATCTGGCTGAATTCTTCCAGCTCGATATTTTCGAGAAGATTCGGCCCATCGGCGGTAAAGACGATGCGCTGCAGGTAGATTTTCGCCGTACCGTCGCCCTGGCGGATGGCGATGACCTTGTAATAACCGCGTGTGGGCGAGGCAGGCGGCGGCCGCAGCTGTCCGTCAGGACCTTTCACCGGCTCAAGATTCCGATCTTCCCACATGCCGCTGCTGACGACGAAGATTGCCGAAACCGGCAAGGCGTCGATCGCTTCCGTCTGCGCCCGCGCAGGAAGCACGGCGGCGGCGAAAAGGAAAGCAGCGAGGATAGGTCTTGTCAGTTGCATGGCCATTATCGATTGTGGGCGTCAATTGTTGAACTGTTCGGCGAGAACCCGGTCCGACCATGAACGATCTGGATCCGAGAGAATTCTGGCCGTCCTGTCCTGCGATTGTGCGATCCTAACGTGACGAACGGATTTCACCTCGGTGTGGTCGGCCACCGCGTTCACCGGGCGCTTGTCGCGTTCCAGAACATGAATGTCGACCGTTACCTTATTCGGCAAAAGCGCGCCGCGCCAGCGCCGTGGGCGGAAAGCACTGACGGGGGTCAGCGCCAGAAGCGGCGATTCCAGCGGCAGGATGGGGCCATGGGCGGAGAAATTGTAGGCTGTCGACCCTGCGGGGGTCGCCACCATCATGCCGTCGCAGATCAGCTCTTCCAGCCGCACCTTGCCATCCACCTCGACACGAAGCTTGGCGGCCTGATGTGACTGGCGAAACAGGCTGACCTCGTTCATGGCAAGGGCTGTAAACTCGTCGCCGTCGGAATCCGTCGTCGTCATGCGCAAGGGATGGAAATCATTGCCGCTCGCCACCGCGATGCGCTCGAGCAGGCCCTCCACCCGGTAGTCATTCATCAGGAAGCCGACGGACCCCCGGTTCATGCCATAGACACGCTTGCCGGAATTCATTGTCTCGTTGAGAATCTGCAGCATGAAGCCATCGCCGCCGAGTGCAACGATCACTTCCGCCTCTGCGAACGGCGTGTCGCCGTAAATGCCTTTCAGCACTCTCAGCGCCGTCTGCGCCTCCTCTGTTGCGGAGGCGACGAAGGACAGTGAATAGGTAGAATGCGACATTCGCTTCCCTCGACAACGGCGCAGACCGGTCCGGTCCGAGCAAGGCACTGTAACCTGTTGAAGCGGCTTGAAATCTTTAAACCTCGATGAAGAGATCGATAGCAAGCCGCCAGACGCACCCTTGGTACATGAAGACGGCGGCTGGCGACAAGGCCTTTCGCAGGCGCAGGCGTTCCCTGACGGCGGGCCGCATCACTCCGGTCCACAGCTTCTTGATTTGCGCGCGCCGACAAGGGTTGCGATGCGGGACGGCCTGATGCAGTTTGCCAAGGCAGCCGGAATGACGAGTGGCAGGAGACGGATGTGGCGCTGAACTACGATATCTACGATGTCTTTACCGAGACGAAAATGGCGGGAAATCCGCTGGCGGTCATGTATGACGCCGATGATCTTCCCCAAGGCACGATGCAGGCGATTGCGCGGGAAATGAACCTTTCCGAGACGGTTTTCGTCAACCGCTCCACCAACCCGGCGCATGCAGCTTCGCTGCGCATCTTCACGCCATCAGGCGAATTGCCCTTTGCCGGCCATCCGACGGTGGGTGCTGCTGTCGCCATCGCCGAGCGAAATCGCGGCGAGGGTGATGACGACATCGATATGGTCTGCGTGCTGGAGGAGAAGGTGGGGCCGGTGCGCTGCGCGGTGAAGATGCGCGCCGACGCCGTCAGCTTCGCGGAATTCGACCTGCCGCGCAAATCATCCCGAGTCGACCTGCCGCTCGATCACACCGCTCTTGCCGATGCGCTCGGCGTCAGCGAAGGACATCTCGGCTTTGAGAATCATGTGCCGTCTATCTGGACAGCAGGTGTGCCGTTCCTGCTCGTGCCGCTGCACAATATCGCCGCTATCAGGGACATGGATTTCGACGCCAATCTGTGGCTGCGCACCGCGCCACTTGTCGAGGGACGCCTGGCGGCGGCCTATATCTACTGTCGCGGCGGCGTCAATCACGCGGCAAAGTTCCACGCCCGCATGTTCTCCCCGGATATGGGCATTTCGGAAGACCCCGCAACCGGTTCCGCCGCCGCCGCCCTGTCCGGCGCGATCCAGCATTTCGACGGGCTGACGGACGGCCATCATCCGCTCCTGATAGAGCAGGGCGTGGAGATGGAAAGACCGTCCCACATCCATCTACGCATGGACATCAAGGACAACGAAATAGCCCGCGCGCGCATCGGCGGTCACGCGGTGCGTGTGGCGTCGGGCACGTTCGAGATTTGACTTCAGCGTAACCCGGTCAGCGCACGTCGCCGAAGAGCGACAAAGCAGCAGGCAACGCCAAAAGAAAAACCCCGGTCTTGTGACCGGGGTTTTGTCATTTCAGCGCCAATCGGATCAGTTGAACCGACCCGCCGCATGGGCAAGCATCGTATAGACCTTGCCGGTATCGGAGGTGAGGTAGGACTGGGTGACTGTCCGGTCGCGATCCGTGCGGGCCACATCGGCGAGCAGCTTTTCGAAATCGGTGATGTAGCGGTCCACGGCGGTGCGGAATTCAGCTTCCCGCTCGTATTTGCGCTTGATCTCGTCAAACGTCGTCTGGCCCTTCAGCGTGTAGAGGCGACGGGTGAAGACGTCGCGCTCGCCGCGCTGGTAACGGCGCCACAGTTCCACCGATGCATCGTGATCGATGGCGCGGGCGATATCGACCGAAAGCGAATTCAGTGATTCCACCATGTGGCGCGGATTGCGGGTGTCGGCCGCACGGGTCGGCTGCTGCTCGGCGCTGGCGCGTGGTGTGGACGCCGCTGGCGTCTCCTGTGATGCACCGCGCAGCAGGTCGCTGATCCAGCCGCCACCTTCTTCCCGGCGTCCGGCCGGGTTGGTTGCGACCGGCTGGGTCGGCGCAGGAGCCTGACGGTTTTCGACCTGGCGGTTTTCAAGCGGCAGGGTGCCACGCAGGGCCGGTGCGGGGGCAGGCTGCTGCGGCTGTGCCGGGCGCTGCTGCTGCACCGGAGCGGCGGCTGCCGGCTGCGGACGCGTCTCGACGCGGCGTTCAGCAGCAGGCTGGGTCGCGGCAATCGCACGGGCGACCGGCTCGGACACTTCCATCTGGTGGGTCGAACGACCGACAAGGTGGGAAATATCCTGCAGGGCCTTGATCTGCTCGGAAACGGCGCGGCGCATGGCGGCCGCACTTTCCTTGGCTTCTTCCGGCAGGTCGAATGCGCCGCGCTTCAGTTCGGCGCGTGTCGCATCCAGCTCGCGACGGATGTCGTGGCTGGAGCGGCGGATTTCGTCCGTTGCGCCGGCAAAGCGGCTGACGGCTTCCTCGACGGCCTGACGCAGCGTTTCCTTGAGGTTGGCGGCGGCGGCATTCGATTTTTCCGAGGCACTGCCCAGAAGATTGTCGACTTCCGAAAGCGAGGATTCAACACCGCCGCGCAGGCGGTTTACCAGCTCGTCGGAGTATTTCTGCGCGTCGGAGAGCGTGCTTTCGATCGAGCGGCTGGCATCCTGACCGGCGGAGAGCAGGGCGCCCCGCATGGTCTGTGCCGCCGAGCGGGCGCGCTGCTCGGTTTCGTCGAGCGAGCGGCCAATATCGGTGAAGGACGCCTGCAGATTGTCACGCAGATTGCCGGCGACATTCTGCGAACGCTCCTCGGCCTCGTTGAGCGTGGTTTCCACGACACCGACGACGTTGCGCATGGCGCTTTCGATTTCCTCGGAGCGCTTGACGAGGCCGACGGACAGGCTGCGCAGTGCGTCCTGGCGTTCCTCCAGCGTGCCGACGAGGCTCGACTGTGCGGCATTCAACAGTTCCGACGCCTGGCTCAGCACCTTCGAATGCTCCTCGAAGCGTCCGACGATACCGGCAACCTGCGCCAGCGTCTGGCCGGAAATATTCGACAGGCGGTCGATCTTTCCTTCGAGCAGACGGCTGGAGCTGGACACCATGTCGGCGGCCTGCGAGGCGGATTCGGAGAAGCGGGTCGCCGATACGTTCAATGCCTCATCTGCCGCGCCGAAGCCCTGTGCGGCGCGCTCAACGGCGGAATTGAAGTTGGTTGCCGACTGTTCGACGATCTCGGCCATGCTGTTATGGGTCTGCGACAGCATGTCCGTGCTCTGGCGGGTGGCGGCGACCAGCTTGTTGGCGGCATCGCTGCCGGCGCGGGCATATTTGTCGATGCCCTGTTCGACGGCGTCCGCCATCGCAGTATGGGTCTCGGACAGCATATCCGTGCTCTGGCGGGTGGCTGCGACGAGCCTGCCCGCCGCATCCGTTCCGGCAGCGGCATAGTCGCTGATCGCCTGTTCCACCATGCCGACCATGCCGCTGTTGCTCTGCGAGAGAAGCTCGGCGCTCTGCTGGGCGGCGGAAACGATCTTCTCGGCGGCTTCGCGGCCGATGGTGGCATATTCGTCGACGACAGGCTTGGCTTTCTCTTCGATCAGGCGAGACAGCTCCGCAGAGCGGCTGGCCAGCATCGAGTTGAGTTCGCGGGTGCGGTTGTCCAGCGCCGAGCGGATGGATTCACCGCGCGCGTCGAGGGCCGATTCGACACCCGTCAGCGTTTCGGAAATGACACCGACCTGAGAGCGGACGACAGCTTCAGCCTCGGCAACCTTGTTGACGATGATGTTGCCTGCCTCGGAGAAGGTCTGGGCCACGGCGGCGGCCTGGCCGGAGAGACGGGTCTGCGCATCGGAGATGCGGTTGACGATCTCGCCGGAGCGCTCTTCGATGGCCTTGGTGAAGGCTTCGTTCTGCGCCTGCACCTGTTCTGCAAATTCCGAACCGGATTTCGAGAGCAGGGCGGAGGAGCGGGCCGCTTCATCGCCGATGCTCTGGGTGGCCGACGTGACCGCACCGCGCAGGCTGACAGCGAGGTCGCTCGCCTTGCCTTCAATGGTGCGGTTGACGTTTTCGAGGCCGATCGTCAGCGCACGGTCCATGGTGCCGAGGCGCTCATCGATGCGGGCCGTGCCGTTATCGAAGGTTTCTGCCAGGCGGCTGGTGCGGCTTTCCAACGTATCTGCGACACGCGTGGTCTGCTCGTCCAGAATGCCGGTGATGCGCTCGGCGGCCTCGTCGCTGGTGCGGGCGAACACGGCCGTCTTGTCTTCCAGCGCGTCGGCGAAGCGGCGGCCGGCATCCTCGATCGAGCTGTTGACGTTGGCGAGATCGCCACCGACGCGGGTCTGCAGGGTGTCGAGAGATGTCTCGATGCGGGCGCCTGTCTCGTCGAGACGGGTTGTGACATTGCCGATCGATGTTTCGATGCGGGCGGAGAGGGCGTCGGTGGCCCCGCCGATTTCGCGGGCTGCCTCGCCGATCTTGACGGCGATATCACCGGCGCTGTTGCGAAGACGCTCTTCCAGCGTCGCAGCACTGCCGTCGATTGCCTTCTGCAGCGTGTCCTGCTGGGTCTCGAGCGACAGTTCAAGCATGCTGGCGCTGGAGGCGACCGTGGTGCCGATCATCATAGCCTGCTCGGAAAGCATGTCGCCCATCTGCGTCGTGGCGGAGCTGAGCGTCGCAGCAAGGTCCGCCTGGCGCTGGTCGAGCGCCGTGCGAATATCCTCATGCGATTGCGAGAGGTTGGTCTCGAGGCGGGACACACCTTCTTCCACCGTCTGGGCAAAACGGGTGCTGCCGTCTTCAACGACGCTTTCGATGCGGTTGGCCGCGCCCGAGACACTCTGCTCGATCAGGCCGCTATTGCGCTCCAGCGAGCCGGCAATGCGCTCGGCCTGCGAGCCGAGCATGGTTTCGAGCCGCTCGTGACCGCTGGCAAGCGCGTTCTCAAGCGTGAATGCGGTGGATTCGAGACGCTGGCCGACACCGGCCGCCGCAAGCGAAAGCGACGATGCTCTGGCATCCATCGCCTCGGCGATACGCTCCTCGACACCAGAAATCGTCATATCGAGCGCAAGAGTGCGGCTGTCCAGCGCATCCGCGATGCGTTCTTCCGCGCCTGCCACGATGCCGGAAAGGGCAGCGGTACGGCTGTCCAATGCGTCTGCAATGCGGTCTTCGACACCGGAAACGGCGTTCTGCAGGGCCGTGGTGCGACCATCGAGAATATCGGCGATCTTTTCCTCGACGCCGGAGAAGCTCATATCGAGCGCCATGGTGCGGCTGTCGAGAACATCCGTAATCCGCTCTTCGGCGCCGGAAACGACGGTCTTCAGCGAATCCGTGCGGCTGTCAAGCGCGCTGGCAATACGGGTCTCAGCGCCGGCCACCAGTTCGCCAAGGGCTGCGGTGCGCGTGTCGAGCGCTTCGGTGATTTTTTCCTCCGCGCCGGAGAATGCCATGTCGAGCGCCATGGTACGGCTGTCGAGCGCATCGGCGATGCGTTCTTCAGCGCCGGAGACCAAGGCGTTGAGAGCGGCGGTGCGGCCATCCAGCGTTTCCGCGATACGGGTTTCAGCACCGGCGACCACGTCGCCGAAGGTGGCCGTGCGGCTGTCGAGTGCGCCGGCGATTTTCTCTTCAGCGCTCGCCACAATGCCGGTGAGGGCAGAGGTACGGTTGTCGAGCGTCTCGGACAGTCTTTCCTCGACATTGGCAAAGGTCATGTCGAGCGACAGGGTGCGGCTGTCCATCGTATCGGCGATGCGTTCCTCGACGCCGGAAATGGCGCTGGAAAGAGCGGCCGTGCGGCCGTCAAGCGTATCGGCGATACGGCTTTCCGCACCGGCGACGACGTCGTGCAGGGCAGCCGTGCGGCTTTCCAGCGTATCGGAAATACGATCCTCGATGCCGGAAACAGCACCAGTGATGGCGGCAGCCCGGGTTTCGAGCGTTTCCGAAAGGCGGCGCTCGACATCGGCAACGACACTGTTGATCGCGGCGGCGCGTTCGTCGAGCATGGCGGCAAGGCGTTCGGCCGTGCCGGAGACGGAGCCGGTAATCGCCATCGAACGGCTGGCGAGTGCCTCGTCGAAACGGTTCTGGCTGGCTGAGAGCGCGCCGAACAGGGCGTTGCTGCGTTCCGACAGCACAGCGTCGATCTTCTCGTGAGAATTAGCGAAGGCGTCGGTGATTTCGGCGGTGCGCTGGCCGATCGCGTCGCTGAAGGCCTGTGTCCGGATTTCAAGCGCGCTTTCCAGCATTTCCTGACCCGTGCCCAGCGCAGTTGCAAGCGCCAGCGACTGATCGGTCATGGTGGTACCGATACGCTCCAGACCGGCGCTCAGCATGGTGTCGAGCGCTTCGGAGCCGCCGGCAACGGTTTCGTTGATGCGGGCGAGACTTTCCATCAGCTTGCTGTCGAGGCTGCCGGCGCGCTGGTCGAAGGCGCTGGCGAATTGCGCCACATGCACGTCGAAGGCCGAGTTGACCTGGCCTACCGTCGCCTGCATGCGCTCCTCGTAGAGGCCGGAGCGAAGATCGAGATCCATGATCGCATCGTCGGCCGTGCTCTGCAGGCTCTGGCGGAAGGAGAGGCCCTTTTCTTCAAGCGTCGTGGACAGCTTGTCGAGAACCGTATCGAGCGAACCGCCGATGACCTGCTGGCCGCGTTCGATATTGCGGTTGAGTTCCAGCGTGCGGTTGGACAGCGTCTCGTTGAGCTGGCGAGTGCGTTCCTCAAGCGCGCTGTTGAGGCTTTCCACGCCGCTATCCAGCGTCGAAGCATGGATCGCAAAACGCTCCAGCAGCACTTCACCGCGCTCGTCCAGCGTCGAGGTGAGATTATGCAGGCGCATGTCGAATTCGTTGGAAATCGTCGAGCCGGAGGAGTTCAGCGCCTGGAGCAGGTTTTCGGTCTTGGCGGCGATCAGGCTGCCCATCGCTTCGGTCGAGGCGCGCGATTTTTCGAGCAGCGCAGCCGAGCGCGTGTCGATCATAGAGGCGAAAGCCTCGCCGGTCGTGGCGATCCGCATCGAAAGCTCTTCGCCAACGATGGAAAGCTCTTCTTTAATCTGTTCCTGCGCGCCGACGATGGAGGAGCGGATGCGCTCGGCGTGATTGACGATGGCGTCACGCTCGGCGGTCAGTTCCTGCACGAGGCTGCGCACGCGCAGTTCATTGTCGGCATAGCTGCGTTCGAGCGCGTTGACTTCGGAATGAACGAGGGTTTCGAGTTCCGTCGCGCGGGCGATTGTGCGCTCGATGCCGTCATTCATGGCCGAGACTTCGCGGCGAACCGCCTGGCCGACGGACATGATGCGGTCGGATGCCACGGTTTCCGGTTCCGCAAGGCGAAGGGCGACTTCGGCCATGGAGCGGGCGGCATTCCGCAGATCGCGGGCGCGCGCCATCATGATCGCGAAGGCGAAGAACAGCATGATGGGAACGAGGATGCCAACGACGATTGCCATCAGGCCGGGGATTGCGGTGAGATCAGCCAGCGAGGCGATGTTCCACAGCGTGTTGCCATAAAGAAGATGTGCGATACCAAGGCCGCCGAGCGCCCAGATGACCGACATGATCGTGGCGTTGCGAAGCGCGCCGCCAATGGAGCCGCCTTCAAGCGATTTCAGGATCATGGCCGGGCTGCGCTTGGAGCCGTCATTGGCCGCTTCGAGATTGGGCGATCTGGGCGTCTGTTCGGCAGGCGCGCGCGCGGCCTCGGGAGCAGGGGTCTGTCTGCTTGCTTCCTTCAATCTGGCCTCCGGCTGCTTCGGCGCTGCAGTTTTCCGCGTCTCCGGCTTTTCTTCGAAAGCGCCAAGCTGCAGGGCATCTTCCAATGCCTGAAATGCAGTCTCGTCGACAGAGTCGCTGATCTTGTTATTCGCCATGCGGTTACGCCTCGTTACACATACGCCCGGCTTCATGCCGTTGACCACTTGCGATCCGCAAGCAGACTGCCGCCATCATGCCAGCGGAACATTATCCCTTGAAGAGAGAACAATTCCGCCATTTACCAAATCCCGAATTGCTGGTGGTCCAGCTTTCGGGCGAAATTACATCACTGTGCCGCAATAACAAAGCTTGAGCTTAAGCCTCGCAGGAACGGCAGTACCGTAGTGACACATTTAGGTGTTCGAAACAATTAATGCGGATTTGCGGCGGTGGCGAAGTGTCGGCTTTTTAACAGTTTTTAAACCTGAGTTTCACGCTGAACGCCTTGTTTCGCATAAGTTTAACATAAATTAACCATAGCAGAAGATTTTCGCCCGCGTCACGCCGTAATTTAAGCTGATAGCAGCCGCCCGGATGCGTGAATACGACACAGATGTGACACGAAACAGGAAACGGTGAGACAGGATTTCAGCCATGGCAGCGGTCAGTATTGTTTTCGAAGCTCCCGATAATTGCGGCGGCGCGCCTGCCACCGGTAAAAAACCGATCGATTTCGATCATCTCGCCCGGCAGACGATGGGCGACAAGGATCTGGAGATCGAGGTGCTGCAACTCTTCAGCCGCAACGCCCGCGCCGCCTTGCATGAAATGGCGGGTGCGGACGACAAGACCGTCATGGCGACGGCCCACCGTCTGAAGGGGTCGGCGCAGGCCGTCGGCGCATCCGCCGTTTCCGCAGCCGCGGCAGCAGTGGAAGACAAGGGCAAAGACAGCGCGGCGATCGCAAAACTCGCGGCAACCATTGTCGAAGCCGAAAATTTCATCCTCAAGCTCTGCCGCTGAGGCGTAATCCATCAAATTTGCCATTTTGCAAGGCCGGTTGCGTCTAAGCGCCCTCGAAGCGGGTTGCCAAGGCGGAGCGGCCTTTCTATGTGTTTAGAACAGTTCTTAGATCACATTTTGGATTTCCGGCATGACAAAACTGACCATCGTTGCCTTTGACGGCACGCCCCATGAACTCGACGTGAGCAACGGCTCCACCGTCATGGAGAATGCGGTGCGCAACTCCATTCCCGGCATCGATGCGGAATGCGGCGGCGCCTGCGCCTGTGCGACCTGTCATGTCTATGTCGACGACGCCTGGGCCGAGCGCGTCGGCGGACCGGAACCGATGGAAGAGGACATGCTGGACTTCGCCTTCGACGTGCGCCCCACCTCGCGGCTCTCCTGTCAGATCAAGATGAATGACGAGCTTGATGGTCTCGTCGTTCATGTTCCCGAGCGCCAGGGCTGAAAATTTCCGTATTGCTTCACGCAGAAAAAGCCCCGCTCACCTGGTAGCGGGGAGCGGGGCGAGGCGGGTACGCGCATGCAGGCGAGGGAGGAAACACCTGCGAGCCCTCAAGTGCGCACCGGGAGAACCGGAGACGGTTGCAACCGCCGGACCCGCCTTGGGCCGCAACCATTTCAAACCGTATGAACAAGCTACAATGAGTCTTGCCGGCCGCACCACGGCGAGAATTCACGGGTGATATAGGACATGACGTTACGTCATGTCCGTGATTTTCCCCGAGATTCTGGAAGGTACGGCCAATGACCGTCAGCGACGATTCTGGCCCTGCTCGAGCCGGTTTTTCAAAAGCCGGGTCATGCGGGCATCGAAATTTTTCGATTCCACGACGTCGAAGCGCATCTGGTCCCGGTCATGCTCGTCCATCACCGTCTGGGTGATCTTGCCGACCATTTCCTGTAGCGTCTCGCAGCTTTTCTGCGGCCGAAGCGAGGTCAGCTGTCTTTCAAGCGAACGGGCATGGGTGCGGGCGATTTCCGCATGGCGCTCCTCGTGGCGCTTGATATCGGCAAGCAGCGTATCCCAGATGAAGGCCAGTTCCGCCGTGGTGCGACGGCGGTTTTTCCATTGCGGCAGGAGAATGCGGGTGTTTAGCACCACTTTGGCGGTTCCGACGCTGCAAAGGCCGTTTTTCTCCACATAGGTGAGCTCGCCGCCGAATTTGATTTCGGTAGCGCCGGGATGGCGCGCGCCGGTATTGCGGGTCAGGGGGCCGTGCTTGGAAAGCTGCTGGTCGAGATCGGCCGCCGTTTTGCCGCCAATCGAAAAATAGGAATAGGTCTTGCGGACGATGGTGTCGGAAAATGCCGATCCGGGTAGGGAAAGTGCCATTGCGCCCGCCAAAGCGACGCAAAGAGCACGTGATGATTTAGTCATGACCCGGCCTTCCGGTTGAACTTCAAAAAGGTTTGCTGCATAGGCGGAGCGGAACTTATAAGAATTGGCATAACACTCCGTTATTCCCGAAAGGCGCGTGTTACGTGATAACAGCCGGCAGCAACGCGTGGCAAGCGGCCCATGGTCGCTCCCTGAAACTTGATGGGCGTGGCCGTATTATGGCCATCGTCAATGCAACGCCCGATTCCTTTTCCGATGGCGGCCGTTATCTTGCCGTCGATTCGGCTTTTTCCCATGCGCTGACCTGCGTGGAAGAGGGTGCTGACATCATCGATATCGGCGGCGAATCCACGCGGCCGGGTGCCGCCGCGGTGACGGAAGCCCAGGAACAGGACCGGGTGCTGCCGGTCATCGAGAAATTGCGCCGGGAGACGGATGTGCTGATTTCCGTCGATACCTACCGCGCTTCGACGGCGAAGCTGGCGATCAGCGCCGGCGCACATATCGTCAATGACGTCTTCGGCCTGCAGAAGGACATGGAAATGGCCGGCGTGGTCGCCGCCACCCGCGCCGGGGTCTGCATCATGCATACCGGCCGCGACCGGCAGAAGCTTGCCGATGTGGTCGCCGACCAGTTCGAATTCCTCAATCGCTCGCTCGAGATCGCCGAGGATGCGGGTATTGCCCGCGATGCCGTCGTGCTCGATCCCGGTTTTGGTTTTGCCAAGGACGAGCGGGAAAATGTCGAGCTGATGGCACGTTTCGGCGAGCTTGCCGCTTTCGGCCTGCCGGTTCTCGCCGGTACGTCGCGCAAGCGTTTCATCGGGTCGCTGACGGGCCGGGATGCGGCAGCGGAACGCGATATCGGAACGGCTGCGACCACCGCGATCCTGAGGTTGGCGGGTGCTTCGATTTTTCGCGTGCACAATGTCGCTGCAACGCGCGATGCACTGGCAATCGCCGATGCGGTTCTTGCCAAAACGTCGGCAAAGGCCGATGCGTAGATCAATGAGTGCCGGAATGCCATGTCCCCAAGAGGGGGCGGCTTTCTGGAGAAACAGTCCTGCCATGGAGGCGATGCGATGAGCCGCTATACCATCATCCTGAAAAACTGTTCTTTCTTCGCCCGTCATGGTCTTCTCGAGCAGGAGGAGGTGCTGGGCCAGCGCTTTTTCGTCGATGCCGAGATGGAAGTCGAGGCGGGTGATGCGCTGGAAACCGACGATATTGAAAATACCGTCGATTACGGCGTGGCCTTTGCCGTCATCGAAAAAATCGTCGTGGGGCAGCGCCGCTATCTCATCGAGGCGCTGGCGAACGATATCGCCAAGGCGCTGCGTGCCCGTTATCCGCAGATCGTCTGGCTCAGGATCACAGTGCGCAAACCATCGGCGCCGGTTCCCGGCATTCTCGATTATGCGCAGGTGAGCGTTGAACACCGTGCCTGAGAAGAAGACCGTCGCCGCATTGGGCCTTGGCGGCAATATCGGCGATCCCGCCGCCGCCATGGCAAGGGCGCTCCGAGAACTCGATGCACACGAGGATTGCCGCGTGCTGGCCGTTTCCGGACTTTATCGCACGCCGCCCTGGGGCAAGACGGATCAGGCGGATTTCTTCAATTGCTGCGCTTTGGTCGAAACCTCGCTTTCAGCGCCCGCGCTCTTGCAATTGTGCCTTGATATCGAAAAGGGCATGAAACGCGTGCGGACGGAGCGCTGGGGTCCACGCACCATCGATATTGATGTGCTTACCTATGGGAACGAGTCTCTCGTAACGGAAAGCATTGAAGTGCCGCATCCTCGCATGACGGAACGCGCTTTCGTGCTGATGCCGCTCGCCGATATTGCATCCGATCTCGAAGTCAGGGGCAAGGCCGTGCGGGAATGGCTACGGCAGGCGGACAAAACAGGCATTGTCAGCGCAAACGAAAAGCGGGAGTGGTGGACACTCCCGCTTGGTGATGGCTGAGAAGAGTATGGCGTTTACGGCTTGATGGAGCCGACAGCGATCTGATCAATATCGCGCGCCAGTGTCACGCCGATGACCGGGATCATCTGGTCGGCGACCTTGACGGAAATGGTGATGTTCATCGAATTGTCTTTGGAGACGCGGGCGACCATGGCGCCGTTGAGCTTGGCGCGGTTGATGCCGACGACGACCTTGTCACCGCTCACCTGTCCGGAGGTGATGTCCAGTCCCTTGCCTTCGGCGCCGTCGAGGAACTTGCCCTCGTAGCTGTTGCCGTTCTGGCTGATGACGGCCGACATGGGCTGGCTGAAGACGCCGACGCGGCAGGTGCCGCCGAGCTTGATGCCGGTCTGCTTGTCGTCGAGCGGTTCGCCCGTCAGATCGCAGGTGAATTTGGTGCCTTTGTATTTGCCAGCAACGATTTCGCCCGGACCTTTCCAGACACCGGCTACGGAGCGGAAAAACACGTCGTCGCGATCGCGCGATGCGGCATGGACGTCAGACATGCCGAAACCACCGCTGACGGACAATATGGCGGCAAGCCCGCCCACAAGCGAAAAGAAGCGCGAATACATGATACTTTCCCCGGCGAAGAAGCCTGTTCGATAGGCTGCAATCTACCGGCGGAATGGTTAATGCTTGGTTTATTTCACTCTCATTTGCGGCTTTGTCCGTAACCTTTTGAACCGTCAATGCCCGGTAGATCAGGCTTTTTTACCGGTTTTTCCCCCGCTTAGATCGGGTGTGAGGTCGGACATGAAATCGCCGATCCCCGGACGCTTCACCGCCCTGAACGGCAGCGGACGGCACAGATCCATCGCCGCAATGCCGATTCGCGCCGTCATCAGCCCGTTGATGACGCCTTCGCCGAGACGAGCGGAGAGTTTCGAGGCAAGGCCATGGCCGAGAACCTGCTGAGCAAGCCCGTCACCGACGGCGATCGATCCCGTGACGGCAAGGTGCGCGACGACATCCCGTAGAAGCTTGAGCATGCCGAGCGTGCCGGGGCGGCCGCCATAAAGCTCCGCCATGGCGCGCACCAGCCGCGTGACTTCAAACAGCACATAAGCGAGATCGACCACAGCGCGTGGGCTGACGGCGGTGACGACGGAGACGCGCTTGGAAGAGTTGAGAATCAGTGCCCGGGCTTGCCGGTCGAGCGGAACGAGCAGCTCGCGTTCGGCAAGCTCGATCAGATGCGGGCCATCGATGACATCACTTTCCGTTTCCTTCAGCGCCGCTCGCCCCTTGGCCGTTTCGGCCCGGTGGGAGAGGACGGCATTGAGGCGCGTGACGATGGCGCGGGCGGGTTTCGAGCTCTTGTCGAGGCTCGCTGTTTCAGCATCCGCCTTGAGAGACTGCACGGCATTGAGCCGCATGATGCCGAAGACTTCGCGGCCGACGAGGGCGAGAACTGCAAAAAGCGCCACGATGAGGGCGATTGTCGCGGTATAACCCAGCCAGTCGGAGCGGGAGAAGAGATTGCGGATAAGCTGATCCGCCCACAGCCCGAAAGCAAGCGAGAACAGGACGCCCAATGCACCGAGCGCGAGCTTGCCGAAGGAGAAACGGCTCTTCTTCGGCGTCGCCACCGGCAGCGCATTGGCATCTATGCCCTCGGGCGCCAGAAACGGATCGTCTTCGTCCGCCGTCAACGAAACCTCGGCGTCGAAGCTGCGCGGCGCGCGCTTCTGTGTGGCGGACGACCGCGTCGTTTCCTCGGTCTCAAGCGTGAAAGCCGCGGGGCGGCGTGTCTGCGGATCGTTTTGTGTGGGAGCCTTCATGCGAGCTTGTCTCCGAACAGGAACTGCATGGCGCGGTCGAGCCTGATATGGGGAACGGAAAGCCGGATGCCGCCGCTGCCCGGCTCATCTATGTTCGGCGGGCGGAAGCGCACGACATTGACGTCGGGCAGCGATGCCTTGTCGCCATCCCGGTCGATGCTGCGGAACAGCGGTTCCGGATCCTCGGGCAGGTCGCCGGGAAAGATCGCCGTCTTGCGATTGCCATCGAAGGTCTCGCCATTGATGGTTTCACCTGCTATCGGCGTGCCGACGATGACAGGCAGCTCGTGGCCGTCCTGGCGCACGCTCGCCTCGCGGGTGGCGCGCACGGAAGCCAGCGCCATGACCTCGATGCCGGCGCCGTTCATGCCGATTGTCGTGATGGCGCGGTCCACCAGACGGCGGGTCAAGCGCTCCAGCCGGTCATGGCTTTCATGGTGCAGATGGTCGGCCTTGGTGGCGGCAATCAGCACCCTGTCGATTCGCCTGCCGATCAGCGACGACAGCAGGCTGTTGGTGCCGGGGCGGAAACAGGCAAGCACATCACCGAGCGCACGCTCCAGATCCTGCACGGCTTCCGGCCCGCGATTGACGGCCTGCAGCGTGTCGATCAGGACGATCTGCCGGTCGAGGCGGGCAAAATGCTCGCGGAAGAAGGGTTTGACGACGATCGACTTATAAGCGTCGTAGCGCCGTTCCATCATGGCGCGCAGCGAGCCCTTGGGCGCTTTCTCGTCGGTGAGGCCCGGAAGCGGCGCGAAGGTCAGTGCGGGCGACCCTTCCAGATCGCCGGGCATCAGGAAACGGCCGGGCGGCAGGGTTGAGAGTGATCTCTCGTCGGACTTGCAGGCTTTCAGATAGGCCGCGAAACTTTCGGCCAGACGTCGGGCCGTCATCTCGTCTGCCGGCGCGTTGATGTCGAGCGAAGACGCGATCGCCAGCCATTCCTGCGCCAGTTCGGCACGAACGCCGCTTCCGGCAAGGGCGACGGTCGCATCGCTGAACTGTTTGTAATCCTGCGATAGAAGCGGCAGATCGAGCAGCCATTCGCCGGGATAATCAACGATATCAATGGAAAGCTTGCCGGCGGAAAACCACCGGCCCCAGCCGCTGGCGCTCTGGTAATCCAGCGTGATCCTGAGTTCCGATATCGCCCGCGTCGAATCCGGCCACAGCCGGTCGCGCACCAGCGCCTGAATATGATCCTCATATTGAAAACGGGGAATGGCGTCGTCCGGCTGCGGTTCAAGACGCACATTCGAGACGCGCCCGGACCGCATGGCCTCGAACAGCGGCAATCGCCCGCCATTCAGAAGATTGTGGACCAGGGAAGAGATGAAAACCGTCTTTCCCGCCCGCGAAAGGCCGGTGACGCCAAGCCGCAATGTCGGATGGGTGAGGTTGCTCGCACGGTCGGCCAGATTATCGAAAGCGATCAGCGCGCTGTCTGTCAGGGACGTAAGAGAAGGCGACAATGGCAGTTTCCTGGCTGTGTTTAACGGTCACCGCTGCAATATAGGGAGCTGCGGCTGCCCAAAAAAGAAGCGCTTCAGCGGATTTTCAGAAGGCCGCTCTGCAAAATTCTTATGAAAGGCCGCAGCGATTATTTGCCCGGTGCGAGGAAATCGACCAGCCGCCAGCGATTTTTACCGTTTGCGGCGCTGTCATCATGGTCGAGAACTGCAAGGCCCGATGTCGGAAAGCCCGAGGGCAGGGCGGCATGCAGCAGGTCCTCGCCGATCATCGCCTCCAGCGTCGCCTCCATGGTGGGGTTGTGACCCACCAGCATCACCGACGGCGCCTCCGCCTGAGCGGCAATAAGCGACAGATAGGTCTCGCTGCGCGCATTATACATCTCATCGACGTAGAAGATGTCTATGCCTTCGTTGAAGGCCCGTTGCCAGGCCTGCGTGGTTTGCCGGCAGCGCGCGGCCGTGGATGACAGAAGCAGATCGGGGCGGTAATGCCGGTCGGCGGCAAGGTCGGCGATGACCTCCGCCTCGGCAAAACCGGCTTCGTTCAATCCCCGGTCGAAATCCCGTTCTCCAGGTGCCGCCCAGGCGGCCTTGGCGTGGCGCAGAAGATAAACTCGGCTCGGGGAAGATGCTGTCAAGGGCGGGGACCGGCGTTCGAATGTCAGGGCACGGTATGAATGCTACAGGATAGGGTTGCAGGACCGCAAGTCCTCTTTCCTGTTGGTAAGTCGCGTTGACGTGATTGAAGAAGAGTTCGCTTCAATACGAATAAAGAATAAAAATTAGTCATTTAGATGATTTTTGTGTCAGTTTTAAAAATGCCTGAAAACTGATCTGCAGACTTGAATCGGCCACTATCATTGGAGTATACACCGCCGCATTGAGATGTTCTTCGAGGAGAATCGCGTTGAGTGAGAAGATCGATCTTAGCAAATATGTGCTCTCGGAAGACGATGAGTTCATGAATGCCAGCCAGCGGGCGTACTTCCGCGCGAAGCTGGTCGCCTGGAAAAATGACATCCTTAGAGAAGCGCGCGAGACCCTCGGACATCTCGCTGAAGAAAGCGCCAACCACCCTGATCTCGCTGATCGGGCTTCTTCCGAAACGGACCGGGCGATCGAACTTCGCGCCCGCGACCGTCAGCGCAAGCTGATTTCAAAGATCGATGCAGCCCTTCAGCGGATCGAAGACGGCACTTACGGTTACTGTGAGGAAACCGGCGAGCCTATCGGCCTCAAGCGTCTGGACGCCCGCCCGATTGCAACGCTCTCCATCGAGGCGCAGGAGCGTCACGAGCGTCGCGAAAAAGTCTACCGCGACGAATAAGGCGCTGCGGCAAGCAAGCCTTCAAATCGCAGACAAATAAAAAGGGCACGGAATTCGCTTCCGTGCCCTTTTTCTATTTCGAATTTCTGGTCGAAAGGCCCGAGCCCGTCAGCGGTCACGGGTAACGGAAAGTTCTCCGAAGATACGCGCCATTTCCTTCTGCATGTCTCCATCCGGTGAAGCGCCGGTGACAGGCGGGGAGGCGGGCTGGGTCTTGGCCTGCTTTTCCGCGACAGGGGCGATGGACGGTTCGTTATCCGCCTCCTTGCTCTTGGCGATCTCCGCCTCGAGGAAGCTCTCGAAATCGCTGGCGAGCTCGTCGGAAAATTTCGGCTCGGCGTCGTTGGAAGCCACAGCCGGATTTTCAGGTCTGGGCGGAAACGGTGCGGGGGACGTCGTCTGCCCTGGATTCAGGTCGGGAAGGACACGCTCCCGGGCCGCGTCGAGAAAATCAGCGGCGATGGATTGGTCGATCACCGGCTCGCGTGCGGCAAAAACCGGCGGGGCGAATTCCGCAGTCCGTTCTTCCGCCTTTGCCTGTACGGGCGTCTGTGCCGGGATCGGCGGTGCAACGGGTGCCGGGGCCGGCATGACAGGTTCGGCACGCCTGGGTTCCGTCCGGGCTGCAGCCATGTCTAGCGATGCAGCCGCCATGTGCAAGACGGCGGCAGCCGGAGCCGCAGCAACGGGTATTGGCGGCGGCGTGGGCCGAACTGTCTCCCGCTCGGGCGCGGTCTGTCTTGCCGGCGGAACGGGTTCGCGCGCCGTCACAGGCGTGGAGACGGGTTGCGGCTGGGTTGATGGGCGTGGCGGAACCTGGGCGGCGGCGGCTGCAACTGGTGCGGGACGCGGCGCAGGTGCCGGCGGCTCCGGCCGTTGTGGTTGCCTTGCGGGTTCTTCAGGCACGGAAACGGGGGCCGCCGCGGTAACGGGTTGCTGTTGCGGCAGGGCGGGGCGACGTTCCTGCTGGATCGTCGGCTCGGCTCTCTTCTGTTCGCTTTCCTGACGCGGCAGCGCCTTCAGTTCCGGCTCCTGCACATCCCTGACGATTGGGATCGCGCCTATGCCGCTTTCGATGACGATATCCGTCGGGCCGCCGATCATGACCAGATGCTCGACATTGTCGCGGCGCACCAGCACCAGACGGCGGCGCGCATCCACGGCCGTTGCGTCGAGAACCTGTAGGCGCGGCTGCCGGTTGCGCCCGCCTCGAATGAATGGTGCCGAACCGCTGCGTCTGCGCATAAGCCACAGCGCAATCGCCAGAATGAGCAGGGCCACGCCCACACCAACAACGGCGACGATGAGACGGTTTCCATAGGTGCCGATAAAATCTTCCATCATGGAGATCATCCCTTCAGATTTTCTGGCTTTTTAATTTCTTGGGCAATTAATATTGCCGTGGTTCTTATATTGTGAACATCAAGCAGGAAAAGACGATTTTTTTGGGCGTGATACAAGGTTTATTCATTTCGCCCCACAGGATTGCCGCCTCAAACGTGAAGACGCCACCAAAGCGCCTCATCTCGTCCTTCAATGCTGAGAGACAGTGAAAGTTGCAATTCTTTTGACGAAGGAGCGGTTCTGAATGTTCCAAGCATTGCGCATTGACGGCTCCCTTGCTCGGCATTTCATTATTGTTTTGCTGTTGCTATCCTCTTTCGCGTTCCCGCATTCGATCGTGAGGGCCGAAGACAAGGCGCCGGATAACGTAGCGACCATGGCGGAGTTCGTGCGCGATAATCCCTCCTGCCTCGACTTCACTGACGGATGCTCGGTTTGCACCGTCGCTGACGGCAAGATCGTCTGTTCCGCGCCACGCATCCAATGTCAGGTGAAGGAGCTTACCTGTACCAGGCAGTAGTCTCTCAACGCTTTTATACACCTTTCAGGCCGTTTTCGCTGTGCGTTTTTAAGCCTTTGTGTCCTGGCGGAGCTTTTTGCCGGTCAAGCGAGTTGCTACAAGAAATTCTGCTGCCCGATTCCGTCAAGGAAATAAGGCTGACCGAATGACGACCTGCACGACTGCGAGGCCAAGATGACACGGGTGCGCGAGACAAGCGACAACGACCTTCCGCTGGTGGACAGGCGTGCCCGTTCCGGCACGGTGCTGCGTATTCTGCTTCTGGCGCTGGTTCTGATCGCGGCTGCCGCCGCCTTTGTCTATTTCAAGGATTCGCTGGAAAACGAAATCGTGCTCGGCATTCTCGGCGTGCTGGCGATGATGGGCATCTTCTTTCTGGTGTCGTCGATCATTGGCTTCATCGAGGTCATGCCGCAGTCGCAATCTGACGGACTTGCCCGCCGCTTCCTGTCGGCTCACCCCGAAGGCACGCTGATCACCGATGCCAAGGGGCATATGGTCTATGCCAACGCAACCTATTGCCGCATGAGCGGCACCACGAAGGCGAGCGATATCCAGAGCCTCGAGACGCTTCTGTCGCGCAGCCGGGAATCCACCGAAGCGCTTTACCGGCTCATCAACGTGCTGCGCGAAGGCCGCGATGGCTACGAAGAATTTCGGCTGCTGAAACCGCTGGGCGGGGATTCCAATGCGGGGCCGCACTGGTACCGGCTGAAGGGCCGGGTGCTGAAGGATGCGGGCGGCGAGGGGCTGCACGTCTTCCAGATCGCCGACATCACGCCGGAGCGCGAGGATCAGGAGCGCTTTTTCCGCGAATTGCAGAATGCCATCGATTACCTCGATCATGCCCCGGCCGGTTTCTTTTCCGCCGGGCGCAAGGGCGAGATCGTTTATCTGAACGCCACCCTGTCCGAATGGCTCGGCATAGATCTCGCGCAGTTTTCACCCGGTTCGATGACCGTTTCCGACATCGTCGCCGGCGAAGGCATGGCGCTGATCGAATCCGTCCAGCCCCAGGGTTCTGCCAAGCGCACCGAAATCCTTGATCTCGACATGCGCCGGGTGAATGGCCAGAGCATGCCGGCCCGCCTCGTGCATCAGGTCACCGCAAAGGACGGCGCGCCGGGTGAGAGCCGGACCATTGTGCTTATGCGTCCGAAGGGGCAGGAGGACACCGAATCCTCCTCCGCCATGCGCTTTACCCGCTTTTTCAACAACACGCCGATGGCGATTGCCTCGCTCGACGGCGATGGCCGCATCCTGCGCATCAACGCGCCTTTCCTCAAGCTGTTCTCCGGCGTTGTCGGGCGCGATGATATCGACCGTGGCGTGGCGCTTGAAACCGTGCTTCACGACAACGAAAAGCCGCGGCTCGAACAGGCGCTGGCCGAAGCCAAGGATCGTCAGGGCGATATCGCGCCCTTCGATTCCCGTCATCCGAGCGACGAGGGCAGGCATTTCCGTTTCTACGTCAATGCCGTGATCGATCAGGATGATGAAGCCCCGGAAGAGGTGGCGATCGTTTACGCTATAGAGGTGACCGAGCAGAAGGCGCTCGAAACCCAGATGGCGCAGACGCAGAAGATGAATGCGGTGGGCACGCTCGCAGGCGGCATCGCCCACGATTTCAACAACGTGTTGACCGCCATCCTGCTGTCGTCCGACCATCTGCTGCTGCAGGCGAGGCCGGCCGATCCGAGCTTTGCCGACCTCATGGAGATCAAGCGCAACGCCAATCGCGCAGCGGTGCTGGTGCGCCAGCTGCTGGCATTCTCGCGCAAGCAGACCATGCGTCCGGCCATCCTCAACCTGACTGACGTGATCGGCGATCTGCGCATGCTGGTCGACCGGCTGATATCAGGCACCAATGTCAAGCTGGAAGTCGATTACGGCCGTGATCTGTGGCCGGTGAAGACCGACCTGTCGCAATTCGAGCAGGTGCTCATCAATCTCTGCGTCAATGCGCGTGACGCCATGCCTGACGGCGGCAAGATCACCATCAGGACGCGCAACGTCGACGAGAAAGAGATCGCAGCGCTTGGCCGTCCGGAATTCCCGGCCGAAGACATGGTGATGGTGGAAGTTGCCGATAACGGCACGGGTATTCCGCCCGAGATCATGGACAAGATTTTCGAGCCCTTCTTCACCACCAAGGAAGTGGGCAAGGGCACGGGTCTTGGCCTCTCTATGGTCTATGGCATCGTCAAGCAGTCGGGCGGTTACATCTATCCCGAATCGGAAGTGGGCAAGGGCACTGCCTTCCGTATCTACCTGCCGCGCCATGTGGTGGAAGCCGTTGCCGGCCAGCAGCCCGGTCAGGCGGCTCTCGCCCCCGTGGCCGCACCCGAACCCGTGAAGGAAGAGCCGCTGGACCTGACCGGCAACTCCGCCGTCGTGCTTCTGGTGGAAGACGAGGAGGCGGTGCGGCGCGGCGGCAAGCGCATGCTGGAAACCCGCGGCTACACTGTGCACGAGGCCGGCTCCGGCACCGAGGCGCTTGAGGTGATGGAGGAACTGGAAGGCAAGGTCGATATCGTCGTTTCCGACGTCGTGATGCCGGAAATGGATGGTCCGTCGCTGCTGAGAGAGTTGCGCAAGTCCTACCCCGATCTGAAATTCATCTTTGTTTCGGGTTATGCCGAGGATGCCTTTGCAAAGAACCTGCCGGCGGACGCCAAGTTCGGTTTCCTGCCGAAACCGTTCTCGCTGAAGCAGCTCGCCATCGCCGTTCGCGAAATGCTTGACGACAAGGAGTAAGGCCGGCGGCGGCGAACCGGATTCGGCAGGCTGAGACCTGTCGTACCCGTTTGCATTCGGCCTGAAAACGTGCCGCCAATGCTGGCTCATGTCTTCCCGCGCTTTAGCTGCCTCCATATCCGCACTTTTCCCGAGGTTTGCCTCTTCGCAAACGCAATAGTGATTGCACCGTTTCGCAAGGGGCTTAAAATCGCGTCTTAACGACCTAGATATGAAGAGGCGAAGTTCTCCCTCCTGGCAAAGAACTGTCGGTTTGAGAACAGTTTGGAGAATGATGAAAGATGATCGCTAAGCCGATCTACATGCAGGGCGAGGGCGAAGGGGAAGACGGCGGCGGCACCAACCGCGGAACGTCTGTTATCACCCGCGTCAAGCCTAAGACGAAAAGACCGAATTTGTACCGTGTTCTTTTACTGAATGACGACTACACTCCCATGGAGTTTGTCATCCATATTCTGGAGCGTTTTTTCCAGAAGGATCGCGAAGCGGCAACCCGTATCATGCTGCACGTGCACCAGCACGGCGTGGGCGAATGCGGGGTG
This sequence comes from Agrobacterium sp. LAD9, assembly GCF_003031125.1. NCBI lineage: Bacteria > Pseudomonadati > Pseudomonadota > Alphaproteobacteria > Hyphomicrobiales > Rhizobiaceae > Agrobacterium > Agrobacterium sp. LAD9. The sequence continues at coordinate 102,069 of NZ_PHGS01000007.1, forward strand.
TTTACATATGAGGTCGCAGAGACGAAAGTAAGCCAGGTCATGGATTTCGCCCGACAGCACCAGCATCCGCTGCAATGCGTCATGGAAAAGAAATGAGGATCGCAACGTGCCAACTTTTTCCCCGAGTCTCGAGAAGGCGCTGCACCAGGCACTGACCTTTGCAAATGAGCGTCACCACGAATATGCGACGCTTGAACATCTCCTTCTGGCGCTGATCGACGACGCGGATGCCGCTGCCGTGATGGGCGCCTGCAACGTCGATCTCGATGCGCTGCGCAAGACTGTCAGCGATTACGTCGACAACGAACTGACCAACCTCGTGACCGGTTACGACGAGGATTCCAAGCCCACATCCGGCTTCCAGCGGGTCATCCAGCGGGCCGTCATTCACGTGCAATCATCCGGCCGCGAGGAAGTGACCGGCGCGAACGTGCTCGTCGCCATTTTCGCCGAGCGCGAAAGCCACGCCGCCTATTTCCTGCAGGAGCAGGAGATGACCCGTTACGATGCGGTCAATTACATCTCCCACGGCATCGGCAAGCGTCCGGGCACGTCGCAGACGCGCGCGCCGCGCGGTGCTGATGAGCCCGAAGGTGAAAACAAGGCGAGCCGCAGCAATCCCGAGGAAGAGGGATCTTCCGCCAAGAAGCAGCAGGATGCGCTGAAGGCCTATTGCGTCAACCTCAATGAAAAGGCGAAAAACGGCAAGATCGATCCGTTGATCGGCCGTCACGACGAGGTCAACCGCACGATCCAGATTCTCTGCCGCCGCTCCAAGAACAACCCGCTCTATGTGGGCGATCCCGGCGTGGGCAAGACGGCGATCGCCGAAGGTCTGGCCAAGCGTATCGTTGAAGGCAAGGTGCCGGAAGCGCTCGCCAATGACACGATCTTCTCGCTCGACATGGGCACGCTGCTCGCCGGAACCCGTTATCGCGGTGATTTCGAAGAGCGTCTGAAGCAGGTCGTCAAGGAACTCGAAGAGTATCCGGGCGCGGTTCTGTTCATCGACGAAATCCACACCGTCATCGGTGCGGGCGCAACGTCCGGCGGTGCGATGGATGCTTCGAACCTCCTGAAGCCGGCGCTGTCGTCGGGTGCGATCCGCTGCATCGGTTCGACCACCTATAAGGAATATCGCCAGTTCTTCGAGAAGGATCGTGCGCTTGTGCGCCGCTTCCAGAAGATCGACGTCAACGAGCCCTCTATCGATGACACCATCGCGATCATGAAGGGCCTGAAGCCCTATTTTGAGGAATATCACCACCTGCGATATTCCAACGATGCGATCAAGGCGGCCGTTGAGTTGTCGGCCCGCTACATTTCCGACCGGAAACTGCCGGACAAGGCAATCGACGTGATCGACGAAACCGGTGCGGCGCAGATGTTGCTGCCAGCGTCCAAGCGCCGCAAGCTGATAACCGAAAAGGAAATCGAGGTCACCATCGCGACGATGGCCCGCATTCCCGCGAAGACGGTTTCCAAGGATGACGAGATGGTCCTCGCCAACCTTGAAAAGGAACTGCGCTCGGTCGTCTACGGTCAGGACATCGCCATCGAGGCGCTTGCCACGGCCATCAAGCTGGCGCGTGCCGGCCTGCGCGAACCGAACAAGCCGATCGGCTCCTATGTCTTCTCCGGCCCGACGGGCGTGGGCAAGACGGAGGTGGCCAAGCAGCTTGCCGCCTCGCTTGGCGTCGAGATGCTACGGTTTGACATGTCGGAATATATGGAACGCCATACCGTGTCGCGTCTGCTCGGCGCACCTCCCGGTTATGTCGGCTTCGATCAGGGCGGTCTTCTGACCGACGGCGTCGACCAGCATCCGCATTCCGTGGTGCTGCTGGACGAAATCGAAAAGGCGCATCCGGATATCTACAACATCCTGTTGCAGGTGATGGACCACGGCTCACTGACCGACCATAACGGCAAGAAGATCGACTTCCGCAACGTCATCCTCATCATGACGACCAATGCGGGTGCGTCCGAAATGGCGAAATCGGCGATCGGTTTCGGCTCTTCGCGCCGCACGGGCGAGGATGAAGAGGCGATCAACCGCCTGTTCACGCCGGAGTTCCGCAACCGTCTGGATGCGATCATTCCGTTCTCGCCGCTGCCGACTGCCGTTATCCACAAGGTGGTGCAGAAGTTCGTCATGCAGCTGGAAACCCAGCTCTCCGAGCGCAACGTCACCTTCGATCTGCATGAAGATGCGATCTCGTGGCTGGCGGAGAAGGGTTACGACGAAAAGATGGGCGCACGCCCGCTGTCGCGCGTGATCCAGGAGCACATCAAGAAGCCGCTCGCCAACGAAATCCTCTTTGGCAAGCTCAAGAAGGGCGGCGTCGTCAGCGTCACCGTCGGCAAGAAGGATGACGGCTCCGACGGCCTCAAGCTTGAGGTTCTACCGGAGACCGCGCCCGTTAAGCCGCAGCCGGAGGCCGAACTGAAGGCGGCCAAATCGCCGGGCAAGGCAAAGGCAAAAACTGCTTCCAAGGCGGCAAAAGCCAAGGAAGAGGCGGATGTCCTTGTTGCCGAGGCCGATAAGTCTGATGAGGCCAGCAAGCCGCGGCGCAAGACCAATACGGTGCCGAAAGTGCCGAAGAAAAAATGATCACGGTCTTTGATCGATAAACCGGTGCCGGGCGAAAGCCCGGCATTTTCATGTATGAAATGCGTCGCGTTTTACCTGATACCTGCGACGCGTTTCATTTTTGTTTCATGCATGACGTTACCCCGAGGCCACGGCATTCTCGGGCGACATGCTCGAGTGGGTCAGCAATGCACACTGCCGACAGCGATACCATCCCATTGCGCGGCTGGTTTTTCCGGGGGATGCGGGGCATATTCTCGCTGCCCTCGCTCATTCTCATGACATCTTTCGTCGGTTTCAGCGCTTTCGCACTCGAATCCGGGGTTGCGCGCGGCGAAGCGGTGTTCATGACGCTTGTCATCTGGGCCTTGCCGGCCAAGATGATCCTGATTGGTTCCATGGTCGGCGGCGCCAATCTCGCCGCCTGTTTTCTGGCGGTGACGCTGTCTTCGGTCCGGATGATGCCGATGGTCGCCTCCATCGTTCCGGAAATGCGCGGCGCGAAGACGCCGACATGGATTTTACTGTTCCTCTCACACTTCGTTGCAATCACCGCCTGGGTCTTTGCCACGCAGAATCTTTCCAAGGTGCCGCGTGAAGCCCGCGCCGCCTGGTTCGCCGGTTTCGGTATTACGCTCACCGTGGTCAATGCCATCATCGTCGGCCTGTGTTACGGCATCGTCGCCGCCTTTCCGCCTCTTGTCGCCGGCGTGCTGTTTTTTCTCACACCGGTCTATTTCGTGGCATCTATCTGGGCTTCGGCCCGTCATTCCGTCGTCAAGGTCGCCTTCGTCATCGGCGTCATCGCCGGACCCGCCTTCGCGGTGATTGCACCGGAATTCGACATTCTCTATGCCGGGATCGGCGGCGGTACGGCGGCCTATCTGATCGACCGCCTGGTGTTTCGTCGCCGGATAAAGCCCGTCTCGCCGGAGAGCGAACCATGATGACCGAACATTGGTGGGCGCCCTATCTTTTCATCGCGATTGCCGGCTGGCTGGCGACCGATCTCTGGCGCTGGCTCGGCGTTCTCGCCGGTAACCGCCTGAAGGAGGATTCCGAGGCCCTGCACTGGGTAAGGGCGGTTGCCACCGCACTCGTCATGGCCGTCACCGCCAAGCTGATCGTCTTTCCAACCGGTACGCTTGAGGCGTCACCCCTATGGCTGCGCATCGGCGCTGCCACACTCGGTTTCATCGCATTTCTGCTGGCGGGCCAACGGGTCATCGTCGGTGTAGCGGTTCCGATCCTGTTTCTGGCGGGTGGATTGTTCGCACTCGGTTTCTGATGCTCGCTTTATCCGAATATTAAGCTCATTGCCCTACTTTGCCGCTGGTTGAAACAGGGGCCGGAATTCAATGCGACTCTTTGCGGCAGAGCGTTTTGTACTTGGATTTATCGCAACATTATTCGTTATCGATGCGGTATTGATTGCGGTCAAAGGCATTCGTGTCGATTACGCCGGATATCTTCTGTGCGTTCTGGCAGGCGTCGGCGTTTTTATCCTCGGTCAGCTATATCGCACTAGCGGGCGCGATCTTCGCATCGCAGTCGCCCTGATTTCTGGCGGGCTATTCATCCTGTTCACGCTTGCCGCTTCGATTTTCAACTACATGTTCCTACCTGTCGCCTTTCCAGCGATTGATCATGTGCTTTTCGGTGTGGATGCAGCGTTTGGCTACAGTTGGACGGGCGTCGTCCTGTGGGCGGCAACCCATCCATGGATCGGAACCGGCCTGTTTTTCGTCTATGCCTCATCGTTGCCGCAGCTTCTGGTGATCGTCCTTACGCTCGGCTTCACCGGCAACCAGCGGATGCTGCACCACTTCCTGGTGACGGGAGTGCTGGGGGCGTTTGCATGTATCATCTTTTGGATATTCTTCCCGACATTCGGACCTTCAGCCTATGTGCAATTGCCGCAGTGGGTATCACAGGCTATCCCCCTGGCCGTTGATAATAATTACGGTCAAGAGTTGAACCGCCTTATAACCGAGGGAGTAGTCTATCTTTCTCCCAAAAATGTCCTGGGGCTGATCGGCTTTCCATCGTTTCATATCTTCATGGCGGCAATGTCAGTCTGGTTCATGCCGCGCCACTGGGCGGTGATGGCAGCGATCTTGCCGATAAACCTGTTGATGCCGCTGGCCGTTCTTGTTCAGGGTGGACACCATCTTTCGGATGTTTTCGGCGGTCTCGCTGCTTTTGTCGTCATTTGTGCTGTATCGTCCCGCCTGCTCAACCGGCTGTCGGCGAGGGAACTGACCGAAGCGGCGGCCGCCTCCCGTATTCAGATCGTCGCGGCAGAATAATTGCGACGCGTTTCGCTCTCCCGGGCTTCCGCAACAAGCCAGTCCGATAATATGCGGGCCGGGGCGGTCATCTCTTCTGCTTCCATCAGCCAGTAATATTTATCCGTATCGGCGGCCCGGTCGAAAAACACGGTCAGTTGACCGTTGGCAATCTCGTGGTGAAGAAGCGCCGTCGGGCAAAGGCCGACGCCTTGTCCGGCTTTGAGTGCGGTCACGAGCAGATTGAAATCCGCGAAAACGGGGCCGGCATTATCGGGAAGGGATATCCCGTCGGCTGCGAACCAGTTCTGCCATGCCGCTTCGGTATCGTCATGCAGCAATTCCGCTCGCAACAGGCTGTCAACGTCGTCGAAAGGACCGAATTCGGCGGCATAGCTTGGCGCGCATGTCGGCCGTGTCTCAGCGCTAAAGAGAGCTACGGCATTTTCCCCGGAGACCACCCCATGCTCTATGGTCAGATCAGCCGGTATTGCATGATGTGCTCCGGAATAGCTGATGGATACCCGGATATCCGGGTAAAGCGCCCGGAAGCGGGGCAGGCGGGGAGTCAGAAAATGCGCCACGACGGAGGGCAGGCTGGCAAGGCGGACGGTCATGCGGTCACGACCGTGACGGATCCGCTCTGCGTCGGAGGCGATCTGCCGCAGGCCTGACGAAACCGTAAGGCCGAATTCCCGGCCGGCCTGGGTGAGCCTCACGCCTCTGGCATGCCGCTCGAACAGGGCCACGCCAAGCCAGGCCTCCAGATTGCGAACATGCTGGCTCACGGCAGTCGCCGTCATGCCGAGTTCCTGCCCGGCCAGAGAAAAACTCGTTCTTCTGGCCGCGGCTTCGAATGCGCGGAGGGTGGCAAGGGGAGGCAGTTTCATGATCGCCAAGGCTAAGTCAGACTTGGTCTGAGCGCAAGAAAAACCCGTCTTGTCAGGCGGGTATTCCTGACGCAATTTCGCATCGGTATTTTCATCGCTCAGAGGATTTCATGACCCCCATGCCCGTCGCCGAACCCGCTGACGCCGCTGCACGCCGCGCCGTCCGTCCTGTTGTCGTTTATCCGAACGGCACGCTTGAGACGCCGGACCTCGCGCGCCTGGCGCAGGCAAAGAATGGCATGGAAAAGATCGATGAGGTCATCGTGCCGCCGCGTGACGGCCGCACCTTTCATGTGCCGAAGGGACATTTCTTTCGCATCGTGAGCATCGAAGGTCCGCAGGTGGGAGACCTGAACCTCTGGAACGCCCATGATCTGACCGAGCGGTTTTTCAGCGGCAAGACCCGCGCCCTGCACGCCACCCACGTTTCGGTCGGCAATCGGCTTTGGAGCAACCTGCCATCGCTGCGGCCAATGGCGACCATCACGCACGACACGCTGTCATGGTATGGCTTCGACGAGGATGGGGGCGGGGTGCATGACGTGATCGGTACTCGCTGCGACCCCTATACCAACAGGCTTTTGAGCGGCGGCGACTATCACCATTGCTGCCATTCGAACCTGACGAATGCGCTCGCCGCGGCCAAAGGCCTGTCGTTCGCGGAGGCTGAGCCGCATGTGCACGACGTGCTGAACGTGTTCATGTGCACGGGCTTTACCCGCGACACGCATCAATATTTCATGAAGGCGAGCCCGGTGCGGCCGGGAGATTATCTGGAGCTTTTTGCGGAGATCGATCTTATCGGCGCACTTTCCGCCTGCCCGGGCGGCGATTGCAGCGCCACGCATTCCAGCGATACGGCGGCCTGTTATCCGTTGAAGGTGGAGATATTCCGGCCGGATATGGCGGTGCTTGAAGGCTGGCCATGGCCGCAGAGGAATGCGTATCAGCCTGTGGAATGATGATAAGCACCACCGCCGTCATGCCGGACTAGACCCGGCATCCAGTCACGGCGCGTCTGCGCCGTAAGGATAGTCTCTTGTGATCAAGGATTTGATCGCGCTGGACCGCGAATCCAGTCCGGGGTGACGATGTGCGGAAGCTGCGGTTCTGCCAGACGCGTTGGCGTCTTGGCACGCATCACGAAGCAAGCGCCGCCTTTATCTTCGCCGCGTGGGCCTTCAGTACCTCGCCATCGGCCATCACGCCGGAATGCGGCTTCAACGGCTCGCCTTCCTTGCGCGGAATGACGTGGAAATGCAGGTGGAAAACGGTCTGCCCGGCCGCCGGCTCATTGAACTGGGCGACGAAGACGCCGTCCGCATCGAAGGCTTCCTTGGCCGCGACGGCGAGTTTCTGCACCACGGGAATTGTCCTTGCCAGAACCTCCGGGTCGGCATCGAGCAGGTTGCGCGAGCCGGTCTTGGGAACGACGAGCAGATGGCCGGGGGCCTGCGGCATGACATCCATGAAAGCAAGCGTATGCTCGTCTTCGTAGAGCTTGTGGCTCGGAATTTCGCCACGCAGGATTTTTGCGAAGATATTGTTGTCGTCATAGGCGCTGGCCGTCATCGTGATCTCTCCTCATAGCGGACTATACGTCCGGTTCCTGTCTCTCGCCCTTGCGGAAGGGTGTGTGTTCATCAAGATAATCGCCGATATGTTCGACCTCTTCGCGTTCGCGCTGAAGATAATCGGCAATGGCGCGGCGCAGGCCCGGGTGGGCGATAAAATGCGCCGAATGGGTCGTCACCGGCACGTAACCGCGCGCCAGCTTGTGCTCGCCCTGAGCGCCCGCTTCCACCCGTTTCAAACCCTTCGCCAGCGCGAAATCGATTGCCTGATGGTAACAGACCTCGAAATGCAGAAAGGGATGATCCTCGATGCAACCCCAGTGGCGGCCATAAAGCGCATCCGAGCCGATGAAGTTGATTGCCCCCGCAATATAGCGCCCATCGCGTTTCGCCATCACCAGCAGCACATCATCGGCCATGCGCTCGCCGATCAGCGAATAGAACTCCCGCGTGAGATAAGGCCGGCCCCATTTGCGGCTGCCGGTATCCATGTAGAAGGCGAAGAACTGGTCCCAGATGTCTTCGGTGAGGTCGCTTCCGGTCAACCAGTCGATCTCGATACCGTGTTCCAGCGCCGCACGGCGTTCCTTTTTCAGCCCCTTTCGCTTGCGCGAAGAAAGGGCATCGAGAAAATCATCGTGGTCGCGATAGCCATCATTGATGAAGTGGAACTGCTGGTCTGTCCTGTGCAGGAAATCACGGGGCAGAAGGGCAGACAGATCGTCTTCTTCGAGAAACGTGACATGGGCGGAAGAGACGCCGATCTTTTCGGTCACCTGGGCGAGGCCGGAGGCAAGAAGCGGTTTAAAGCGCGTTTCGTCCACCGCTTCGGAAACGAGCAGGCGTGGCCCGGTTGCCGGCGTGAAGGGCACCGAGCATTGCAGCTTCGGATAATAGTGGCCGCCGGCCCGCTCGAAAGCATCCGCCCAGCCGTGGTCGAAGACGTATTCGCCCTTGCTGTGGTTTTTCAGATAGGCCGGCACTGCGCCGACGAGCACACCGGAGGCATTTTCGAGAAGAAGATGGTGGCCAAGCCAGCCGGTCTTGGCTGTCGCTGACCCTGACTCTTCCATGGATGATAAAAATTCATGGGAGATAAAAGGGTTGTAGTGTTTTCCTGATGTATTGCGCGATGTTCCGGAAAGCCGTTTCCAGCTTTCCGGATCGATATCCCCAAAGGATTGCGCAATGCTGATGGAATAGTCTTCTGTCATGCCGTCGCGGATGGGTTCTCTCTCGGGTCGAAACCTTCGAATGTCATCTGGTCCGCATATTTATAGGTAGTCTCGCGCGCATTTTCATCCCTGACCGTCCAGGTAATCACCGGAAGCCCGAGTTTTCTTTGCGCTTCGATGAAGCTGTTGGGCAGATGACCCCAATGATAGGAGATGAAATCGAGCCCCAGCTGCATCGCTTCATCATGTTTGAAGAAGTCTTCCGGCTTGTCGCCCTCGGCGGTGAGGCCCAGCGGCCAGGGCGAGCCCGCAGCCTTCAGGTCCTTCAGCAGGTGATGGTCGAAGCTCATCAGCGCCACATGGCCCTTGTAGCCCTCAAGGTCTTCCAGAACCGCCTCGGCAAAACCGTCATCGACGCCTTCGCCGGCACGGCCCTTCAGCTCGATCACCAGCGGCACCTTGCCGGCGCAGAGCGTCAGAAGCTGCTTGAGCGTTGGAACCCGATCCTTGGTCTGACCGACGGCAAGAAGGGACAGCTCGGCCGATGTGCGTTCGCGCACGTCGCCCTTGATGCCCGTCAGGCGGGCCATGTCGTCGTCGTGAAAAATCACCGGAACGCTGTCGGCTGCCAGCTGAACGTCGCATTCGATGGCGAAACCGGCCTCGATGGCGCGGGAAAAGGCGGAAAGCGTGTTTTCCCAGACCGCCTTGTTGAGATCATGATAACCGCGATGGGCGACGGGCTCAGCCGTCAGCCAGGAAAGCTTGAGCGTCATACGTCGATTTCCACGATGGCGTCGATTTCGACTGAAGCGTTGAAGGGCAGGCATGCCATGCCGACGGCGGCACGGGCATGTTTGCCGGCATCACCGAGAACATTGGCGAGAAGATTGGAGGCGCCATTGATGACGAGATGCTGTTCCACGAACTCCGGAACCGAGGCAACAAAGCCATTCAACTTGATGACACGGCGGATTTTCGAGAGGTCACCATTCAAAGCGGCCTTGACCTGTGCGAGAATGTTGACGGCGCATAATTCGGCCGCGCGCTGGGCGCCTGGCACGTCAACATCGCGGCCAACGAGGCCCGTCACCGCAATCTTGCCTGATTCCATCGGCAGTTGACCCGATACATAAAGAAGATTGCCGCTGATGGTGAACGGAACGTAGTTTGCGGCTGGCGCCGCGGCGACGGGAAGCGTGAAGCCAAGTTCCTTGAGGCGGCCTTCGATGACGTCCGACATTTTCGTCTCCGGTTTTGTTGTAAATCCTTCAAGAATCCGGCATTCAGAAGATGTTGATCCAAAAGCCGGGCGGTTGCTTGTACAATATGAGCGGCGAGTCCAACAGGAGATATTGCATGTTTGTCAGGACGCTTGGTTTCGTTGCCGCAACAGGGCTTATGACCGGCCTGTCAAGCGCTGCCAATGCCTTGCCCGTCACGGTTCCGGATCTCGTCGCCCACCGCGCCGTCTACGATCTCGAACTCAAGGATGCGTCGGATCGCTCCGGCATCGAGGGCATGACCGGCCGCATGGTCTATGAATTCACCGGCTCATCCTGTCAGGGTTACAAGACCGATTTCCGTTTCGTGACGCAGATCAACACCGGCGACGCCGTGCGCATGACCGATCAGCAGACCACGACTTTCGAAGACCTTGCCGCGAAGAAATTCACCTTCGAGACCAAATCCTACACCGACGACAAGCTGGACAAGGAAGTGCAGGGGGCGGCAACCGACAGCACCGAGGGCGTGAAGGTCGATCTGACCCGGCCGGATGCCCGCCAGATCAGTCTCGTCGCCAGCGAATTCCCGACACAGCACATGTTTCAGGTCATCGAACATGCGAAACAGGGAAAGCGCATTTTCGAATCCCGGATATTCGACGGTTCTGATGATGGCGATGAAAGCCTGATCACCTCCACGCTGGTCGGCAAGTCGCAAATGCCGAAGGATGGCGATGCCGACGCCGGCAAGGCGGGCGAATTCGCCAAGGCTGCCTTCTGGCCGGTAACGATCGCCTATTACAACGACAAGACCGGCACCGACGCCCTGCCGATCTACCGCATGTCGTTCAAGCTTTACGAAAACGGAATCACCCGCGATCTGACGATGGATTACGGCGATTTCGTTCTGACGGGAAAGCTTGCGAAGCTCGATATTCTCAAGCCCGAAACCTGCGAAAACAAGCCGGTTCGCTGAAACGCGGCTATTTTGCCGGTTTTTTCGCATAAATGCTTGCATTTTCACGCGGGCGACTGTATGCGGCTCACCATTCCACACGCGAAGCTTGGGATGTTCCGGGAGAAATCCGGTCCGTTCCGCCCGGTGGTGTCGATGAAAATCGGCGCTGTTCGCTTCGCGGGGGTTAAACCGGAAAAGGAGTAACAAGGCATGGCATTGCCCGATTTTTCTATGCGTCAGCTTCTGGAAGCTGGTGTTCACTTCGGCCACCAGACGCACCGCTGGAACCCGAAGATGAAGCCGTACATCTTCGGCGACCGTAACAACATCCACATCATCGACCTGGCTCAGACCGTTCCGATGCTGTCGCGCGCCCTTCAGGTCGTGTCCGACACCGTTGCCCGTGGTGGCCGCGTTCTGTTCGTCGGCACCAAGCGTCAGGCGTCCGAAATCATCGCCGACAGCGCAAAGCGTTCGGCCCAGTACTACGTCAACTCCCGCTGGCTCGGCGGCATGATGACCAACTGGAAGACCATTTCGAACTCGATCCAGCGTCTGCGCAAGGTTGACGAAATCCTGAACTCGGAAGGCTCCGGCTACTCCAAGAAGGAACGCCTGAACCTTGAGCGCGAGCGCGAAAAGCTCGAAAAGGCTCTCGGCGGTATCCGCGATATGGGCGGCGTTCCGGACCTGATGTTCATCATCGACACCAACAAGGAAAAGATCGCGATCGAAGAAGCCAAGCGTCTTGGCATTCCGGTCGTTGCGATCATCGACAGCAACTGCGACCCGGACCATATCGACTACCCGATCCCGGGTAACGACGATGCTTCGCGCGCCATCTCGCTCTACTGCGACCTGATTGCCCGCGCTGCCATCGACGGTATTGCCCGTCAGCAGGGTGCTTCCGGCCGCGACATCGGCGCTTCTGAAGAAGCTCCGATCGAGCCCGCTCTCGAAGACGAGGCTGGCGCCTGATTTAGGCCCTGTCTGGCGGCGATTTCTTAATCGCCGTCTCCTCGACCAGGATATGACAAGGCCGTCAAAGACCTTCAATGGGTTGACGGCCTTGTTCGTTTCAAGCGCTCCGCCACGTTTTTTGGAAACCGCTGGCGTCTGACGTGGTTGAAACGCAAGGCAGTCTTCATAACGCTGTCACACTTCGGCGGCACCCATCATTTCGATGTATGGAGACGCCGCAGCACTTGGGAATGCGCATGCCCCTTTCCTGAAATCCTCTTCGGTTTCAAAGGGTGTGCGGCCGGGTACAGTCATCACCCAGAACTTCGGCACGGCAAATTCCGCCGGCTGACCGATCGAACCGATAAGAGGCAAACAATGACCGAAATCACAGCCGCAATGGTGAAGGAACTGCGCGAGAAGTCTGGCGCAGGCATGATGGACTGCAAGAAGGCTCTTGCTGAGACCAATGGCGACATGGAAGCGGCGATCGACTGGCTGCGCGCCAAGGGCATCGCAAAGGCCGACAAGAAGTCCGGCCGCACGGCTGCCGAAGGTCTGGTCGGCGTTGCCACCATGGGTCACAAGGCTGTTGTTGTCGAGCTGAACTCCGAAACCGACTTCGTTGCCCGCAACGACGCGTTCCAGGACCTCATCCGCGGTATCGCCCAGGTTGCCCTCACCACCGACGGCACCGTTGACGCTGTTTCCGCTGCGACCTATCCGGCAACCGGCAAGTCCGTTTCCGACAGCATCAAGGACGCGATCGCGACGATCGGCGAAAACATGACGCTGCGCCGCTCGGCTGCACTCGAAGTGCCGCACGGTGTTGTTGCGACCTATATCCACAACGCTGCCGGCGACGGCATCGGCAAGCTCGGCGTTCTCGTTGCCCTGAAGTCGGACGGCGACAAGGCCGTTCTGAACTCGATCGGCCGCCAGGTTGCCATGCACATCGCTGCGACCAACCCGCTCGCCATCCGCGCCGAAGAAGTCGACGCTGCCGTGGCCGAGCGCGAGCGCAACGTCTTCATCGAACAGGCCCGCGAATCCGGCAAGCCGGAAGCCATCATCGAAAAGATGGTTGATGGCCGTATGCGCAAGTTCTTCGAAGAAGTCGCTCTTCTGTCGCAGGCGTTCGTCATCAACCCCGACATCACTGTCGGCGCTGCCGTCAAGGAAGCCGAAAAGGAAGCTGGCGCTTCCATCGAAGTGACGGGCATGGTTCGCCTGCTGCTCGGCGAAGGCGTCGAAAAGGAAGAAAGCGATTTCGCAGCAGAAGTCGCCGCAGTCGCCAAGGGCTGATTATATTTACCCAATCTTGGGAAAACGGGAGGGCATCGCGTGACAACGCGGTGCCCTTCGTGTATCCGCGTTTCGGTTACATTTCCGAGGAGTCATGATGTCTTCCAAGCCGATCTACAAACGTGTTCTTCTCAAGGCTTCCGGTGAAGCCCTTATGGGCGATCAGGGTTTCGGTATCGATGTGGCGGTGGCCGACCGTATCGCCTCCGATATCGCCGAGGCGAGGGCGATGGGTGTTGAAGTCGGCGTTGTCGTCGGCGGCGGTAATATTTTCCGCGGCGTGGCCGTGGCCTCCAAGGGGGGCGACCGCGTTACCGGCGACCATATGGGCATGCTGGCGACCGTCATCAATGCACTGGCGCTCGCCACGTCGCTGCGCAAGCTCAGCATCGACACCGTCGTTCTCTCGGCAATCGCGATGCCTGAAATCTGTGAGAGCTTCTCCCAGCGCGCCGCCCTTCACCATCTCGCACAGGGGCGTGTGGTGATTTTCGCCGGCGGTACGGGCAACCCGTTCTTCACCACCGATTCTGCTGCAGCGCTTCGCGCCGCGGAAATGGGCGCCGAGGCGATCTTCAAGGGTACCCAGGTGGATGGCATCTACTCTGCCGATCCGAAGAAGGATCCGACAGCTACCCGTTTCGACGAGTTGACCCATAGCGAAGTGCTCGGCAAGGGCCTGGCGGTCATGGATATCGCCGCTGTCGCGCTTGCCCGCGAAAACCATATTCCGATCATCGTCTTCTCGATCCACGAGAAGGGCGGTTTCGCGCAGATATTGACCGGCGGTGGCCGCAAGACCATCGTGCACGACAAGTAATCAAAAAAGACGCCGCCCCCTGGGCGAATTCCGGCTACAGCCGACAGAGACGGAGTATCAAGATGAGTGGTATTGACCTCAACGATATCAAGCGCCGCATGGATGGCGCCATCAACGCATTCAAGAGCGATATCGCATCGCTGCGTACCGGCCGGGCTTCGGCCAACATTCTCGATCCGGTCACCATTGAAGCTTACGGTTCGCGAGTGCCGCTCAACCAGGTCGCAAACATCACGGTTCCGGAGCCGCGCATGCTCGGCGTCAACATCTGGGACAAGTCGATGGTCAATGCCGTCGATCGCGCGATCCGCGAATCCAATCTCGGCCTCAACCCGATCGTCGATGGTCAGAACCTCAGAATTCCGCTGCCTGAACTGAACGAAGAGCGCCGCAAGTCGCTCGTCAAGGTCGCCCATGACTATGCCGAAAAGTCCAAGGTCGCGATTCGCCATGTGCGCCGCGACGGCATGGATGGTCTGAAAAAAGCCGAAAAGGATGGTGACATCGGTCAGGACGAAAGCCGTGGACAGTCGGAAAAGGTGCAGAAAATGACCGACGACACGATTTCGGAAATTGACCGCTTGCTTGCCGAGAAGGAAAAGGAAATCATGCAGGTCTGATATCGCTTGCGATAGACCTGTATTTTATTCGTTTTAATTCCGCGCTGCCCTGTTACTGGATCGATATGCCGACGACGACACGTTCCTCCATACCCGAGCACGTCGCCATCATCATGGATGGCAATGGACGCTGGGCAAAGCAGCGCGGTCTTCCGCGCGTGATGGGGCATCGCCGCGGGGTGGAGGTCGTACGCGAGACCGTGCGCGCGGCCGGTGATTGCGGAATACGCTATCTCACGCTGTTTGCCTTCTCGTCGGAAAACTGGCGCAGGCCCGAATCCGAGGTGAGTGACCTGATGGGGCTTTTGAAGGCTTTCATCCGGCGTGACCTTGCCGAACTGCATCGCGAAAATGTCCGCGTGCGGATCATCGGTGACCGGCAGGGGCTGAAGACCGACATACGCTCTCTCCTCGAAGAGGCGGAGCAGATGACGGCTGGCAATACCAAGCTGACGCTGGTGATCGCCTTCAACTATGGAAGCCGTGACGAGATTGCGCGCGCCACGGTGGCAATCGCCCGTGATGTCGCCGAAGGCCGGCTCGATGCTGCTTCGATCACGCCGGAGATGATTTCGGCCCGGCTTGACACGTCGGGCATGCCGGATCCGGATCTTATCATCCGCACCAGCGGCGAAGAGCGCCTGTCGAACTTCCTGCTCTGGCAGGCCGCTTATTCTGAGTTCCTCTTCGTTCCCGAATATTGGCCCGACTTCGACCGCCAGCGATTCTTCTCCGCAATCGAGCAATATGCAACGCGTGACCGCCGCTTTGGTGCACTCACCGAGCAGGTTGCCGTGGCAGGCGCCTGATGAGCCGTGAACTCAGACTGCGGATCGTCTCCGCAATCGTCATGGCAGCGGTCATTCTGGCCGCGACCTGGTATGGCGGCATTCTGTTCCGCATCGTCGCGGGTCTTCTGGCGATCCTCATCTATTATGAATGGTCGACGATTACCCGGCTGTCGGAGGCCAACCCGACCGGCAATGCCTGGGGCTGGTTCGCGGTCGCCGTTATCGCCGGCAACACGATTTTCGGCGAATCCTCGCTCGATCTGCCGCTTTTATCCGGCTTCACGCTGACCGCAGCCCTGTTTCCGGTTTTGCGCGGCAGGAACTGGTGGCTGGTGGGTGGCATTTTTTATGCGGGTCTGAGCGGCATCTCGCTGGCGGCCATTCGCGGTGAGGAGCTGACGGGCTTCGTGTCCATCCTTTTCATCTTCGCCGTTGTCTGGTCGACGGATATTCTCGCCTATTTCGTTGGACGCGCCATTGGCGGGCCGAAGCTTGCGCCTTCGATTTCGCCCGGCAAGACCTGGTCGGGTGCGATCGGCGGGGCAGTGGCGGCTGTGATCGGCGGCGGCGCGGTGTCCATGGCCTATCACGGCAGAATCAGCCTGCTGGTGCTGGGGCTCGCGTTCATCCTGTCGGTATTCAGCCAGATAGGTGATCTCTTTGAATCCTTCGTGAAACGACGTTTCCAGGTCAAGGATTCCAGCCATCTCATTCCGGGCCATGGCGGCTTCATGGACCGTGTTGACGGTCTTGTTTTCGCCTGCTTTACGGTATTCCTCATTGCTTTCGTGCATGCGGCGGCAACCGGCGACGTGCCCGGATCGGGCGGCGGTCTGTTGCCGGGTTTCTGAGCGGCGCGAAAGGTCACGACATAAAGGGCAGATTGTCATGAACACAGTAATGGCGGCGACCGGCTTTCTGACCGGCTATATCGTGCCCTTCATCCTGGTGCTGTCCCTGCTCGTTTTTGTCCATGAAATGGGCCACTATCTGGTCGGGCGCTGGTGCGGCATCCGTTCCACGGCATTTTCCATCGGCTTCGGCCCGGAGCTGATCGGTTTCACCGACAAGCGCGGCACGAGATGGAAGATTTCCGCGATCCCGCTCGGCGGTTACGTCAAGTTCTTCGGTGATGAGGATGCCGCCAGCAAACCGGATAGTTCCGGCCTGTCGCATATGTCGCTGGAGGAGAGGGCGCAGACGCTTTCCGGCGCAAAGCTGTGGAAAAGAGCGGCCACGGTTGCTGCGGGCCCGATCGCAAATTTCATTCTCGCCATTCTCATCTTCGCGGTGCTTTTCGGCATTTATGGTCGGATGATTGCCGATCCAGTCGTGGCGGAAGTGCGCGAAAACAGCGCTGCCGCCGCAGCTGGCGTGCGGCCCGGCGACCGACTGGTCGCGATCGATGGCGAAAAGGTGATGACTTTCGAGGATGTCCGTCGTTACGTCGGCATCCGCCCGGGCACGCCGATCACCGTAACTGTCGAAAGGGCAGGCGAGGAGCTGAAGCTGCCGATGGTTCCGACGCGCACGGAAACCACTGACCAGTTCGGCAACAAGCTGGAAATGGGCATTATCGGCATCGTCACCGACCAGACCAGCGGCAATTTCCGCCACATCGAATATTCGCCGACCGAGGCGCTGGTTGAGGGCGTGCGCGAAACCGGCCACGTCATTACCGGCACCTTCAACTATATCGGCAACCTCGTGACCGGCCGCATGAATGCCGATCAGCTGGGCGGTCCGGTGCGTGTCGCGCAGGCGTCCGGCCAGATGGCGACGCTCGGCATTTCCGCCGTTATCCAGCTTGCCGCAGTCCTTTCCGTTTCGATCGGTCTGCTGAACCTGATGCCCGTCCCGGTTCTGGACGGCGGCCATCTGGTGTTTTACGCGATCGAGGCCATTCGCGGCAGGCCGCTCGGCGCGGGCGCGCAGGAAGTCGCGTTCCGTATCGGCATGATGATGATTTTGGGTCTTATGGTTTTTGCAACATGGAATGATATCAGCAGCTTGATCGGCTGAGGATTGTGTTTTAACGGTTTTGTTAGTTGTTTGTTTACCTTGTTTTTATGCCGAAGTGGCGAATGCGCCACTCTGGATCACGAAGTAAACAGAATTTAACGTTCTGACTTGCTTGTAGGGGAAAAGCAGGTAAAACGACGCACATGGCCGGAGTCGGGTTCCGCCCGCTGAGGGACAACGTAAAAAGGTAAGAATTGAAATGAAGGCTGGTTCAAGATTTTTGAACGCGGTGTCGGCGGTTGCGCTGTCTGCTGGTGTTTCTTCGGTTGCGGGCCTTGGCGTGCTTGCCTCTGCTGGTGTTGCGAATGCAGCCGTCATCAGCAAGATCGATGTTCGCGGGGCCGAGAGGTCCGGTGCGGACTCCGTGCGCTCCAACATCACCATTGCGCCGGGTAAGAACTTTTCCAATTCGGATATCGATGAATCGGTGAAGCGTCTTTACGCCACCGGTTACTTCTCGAATGTCTCCATGCGCGTTTCCGGCAGCACGCTGGTCGTTACTGTTAACGAGAACCAGCTGGTCAACCAGGTGGTCTTCAACGGTAACCGCAAGATCAAGGACGACAAGCTCGCCGGCGTCGTACAGACACAGGCGCTTGGCCCCTTCAATCA
This sequence comes from Agrobacterium sp. LAD9, assembly GCF_003031125.1. NCBI lineage: Bacteria > Pseudomonadati > Pseudomonadota > Alphaproteobacteria > Hyphomicrobiales > Rhizobiaceae > Agrobacterium > Agrobacterium sp. LAD9. Next base: position 119,903 of record NZ_PHGS01000007.1, read on the forward strand.
GGCTATCGTGACGGCGGATATCGCCCGCATCAAGGAAGCCTATGCCGCGATCGGCCGTAGTGACGTCGAAATCACCACGCAGACCGTTTCCGTCGGTCAGGGCCGTGTGAACATTGCTTTCGTCATCAATGAAGGCGAGCGCACGAAGATCGGCCGTATCGATTTCGTCGGCAACAATGCCTACAGCGATGGTCGTCTGGCCGCTGTCATCAATACCAAGAAGTCCAACATGCTGTCGTTCCTGACGCGTAAGGACGTTTATAACGAGGACAAGCTGCGCGCCGACGAAGAGGCGCTGCGCCAGTTCTATTACAACCGCGGTTACGCCGACTTCCGGGTCGTGTCCTCCGAGGCGGTGCTGGACGAGTCCAAGAACGAATACACCGTCTCCATCACGGTCGATGAAGGTCAGCGTTATAACTTCGGCAACGTCGCGGTCGAATCGACCGTTCCGGGCGTCGATGGTTCCGAACTTCAGGGCCTCGTGGAAACCCGTCAGGGTGGCAGCTACAGCGCCAAGGAAGTTCAGCAGAGCATGGAAGCGATTTCCAAGCGCGTGGCCGGCGAAGGTTATCCCTTTGCCCGCGTAACGCCGCGCGGCGACCGTGACATGGCTGGCAACACCATCGGCGTAACCTATATCGTCGATCAGGGCGAGCGCGCCTATGTCGAGCGCATCGAAATCCGTGGCAACACCCGTACGCGTGACTACGTCATTCGTCGCGAGTTCGATATCTCCGAAGGCGACGCGTTCAACCAGACGGTCATTACGGCTGCAAAGCGCCGTCTTGAAGCGCTCGGTTATTTCTCGAAGGTCAATATCTCGACTGCCGGCGGCAGCGCGCCTGACCGCGTCGTGATTGTTGTCGATGTGGAAGACCAGTCGACGGGTTCGTTCGGTATCGGTGCGGGTTACTCGCAGAACGACGGCGTTCTGCTCGAAGCCTCCATCGAAGAAAAGAACTTCCTCGGTCGTGGACAGTACATACGTCTCGCCGCTGGTGCGGGTGAAGACGATGCACGTAGCTACACGCTGTCCTTCACCGAGCCTTACTTCCTCGGCTACCGTCTTGCCGCAGGTTTCGACCTGTTCAAGAGCCAGAGCCGCAGCGAAGATTATTACGACTACGACGAGCAGGGCTTCTCGCTGCGCGTGACCGCGCCGATCACCGAGGACCTCTCGACAACGTTCAAGTATACCTATAAGCAGCTCAATTATGATGGCGAAGGCGACTGGGAAACCGGCAGCAACCTTGCAGCGCCTTATAAAGACCTGATCCGTGGCGGTGACTGGACGCAGTCCATCATTTCGAACACGCTGAACTACAATACGCTCGACGACCGCAACATGCCGCGCGAAGGCTGGCAGGCTGCTTTGACGAACGAATTTGCAGGCCTCGGCGGCGATTCCGAATATTACAAGGTTTTCGCCAAGGCGCGCTTCTATTACACGCTGTCGGATGAGTACGATGTCATCGGTTCGCTCACCGGTCAGGCCGGTCATGTGGTGCCGACGGGCGACAATCTGCTGGTTTTCGATCAGTTCAAGTTCGGCGGCCGTCAGGTTCGCGGCTTCAAGAACGACGGTATCGGTCCGCGTATCGGCTCCGACTCCATCGGCGGCACGACCTATTTCGCCGCGTCTGCTGAAGTCACGGCTCCGATGCCTGGCGTTCCGGAAGATTTCGGTCTGCGCCTCGCTGGTTTCGTCGATGCCGGCACGCTCTATGGCAACAAGGTTGCCAACAGCGCAGGTGTGAAGGACGACAACTCCATCCGTGCGTCTGCTGGTATCGGCGTGATGTGGGCGTCGCCCTTCGGTCCGATCCGCGTCGATTACGCGGTACCGATCGCCAAGGAAGACTACGACGAGGAACAGCGTTTCCGGTTTGGCATGTCCAACACTTTCTGATATCGGCAGTCCAGAACTGCAACTTTGAACGTTCTGGAGTTTCCGGCTGATGGAATACAATGCCTTTTTTCCGCCCCATGAGGGACTGCGATTGAAAGATATCGCAGATCATTTTGGGGCGGAACTGTCTGACGATGCGGCGGGAGAACGGATTATCAGGTCCGTTTCGCCGGTCTATAGGGCAAAGCCCGATCAGCTCTGCTATATTCTTTCGCGCAAGAGCCGCGATGAGCTGCAGACCTGCGAAGCTGGCGCCGTCATTTGTGATGCAGCGCTTGTAGACATGCTTCCGTCTCACACCCCCGCGCTGATATCGAAAAACCCCCACACCCTTTTTGCGCAGGTCGGTGCATTGTTGCATCCTTCCGCCATGCGACCCGGTCCGATCGCGCGGATGGACGCCGAAATTTCCCATGCTGCCCATGTCGATCCATCCGCGAAACTGGAAGCGGGCGTCATTGTCGAGGCGCTTGCCGTGATCGGAGCCGGCGCCCATATTGGCGCTGGCACGCGGATTGGCCCCGGCGTCATCATCGGGCAGGATGTGCAGATAGGGCGTGATTGCACCATTGCGGGCGGCGCAAGCGTTCTTGCCGCGCTCATCGGTAATAATGTGATTATCCACAACGGCGCGCGCATCGGTCAGGACGGTTTCGGTTATGCCCCCGGTCCACGCGGCATGCTGAAGATCGTGCAGATCGGTCGCGTCATCATTCAGGACAATGTCGAGATTGGCGCCAACACCACGATCGATCGCGGCACCATGGATGACACGGTCATTGGCGAAGGCACCAAGATCGACAATCAGGTCCAGATTGGCCACAACGTTCGTATCGGCCGCCATTGCGGCATCGTCAGCAAGGTTGGCATTGCGGGCAGCACCCGCATCGGCGACGGTGTGATGATTGGCGGCGCGGCCGGCATCAATGGCCATATCAACATTGGCGACGGCGTGCAGATTGCGGCGATGAGCGGTGTTGTAGCGGACGTACCGGCAGGCGCCCGTTATGGCGGAACGCCTGCGCGTCCAATGAAATATTTCCTGCGCGACATGGCCGAAATTCTGGCACGCGCTGAAGGGCGTGATAAAAAAACAGGAGAGAAAAACAATGACTGAAGAAACGAAGACGACGCTCGGCGCGGCTGACATTCTGGAAGTCATGAAGCTTCTGCCGCATCGTTACCCATTCCTGCTGATCGACAAGATCATCGAGATCGATGGTAACAACTCGGCGATCGGCATCAAGAACGTCACTGTCAACGAACCGCATTTCACCGGCCATTTCCCGGATCGCCCGATCATGCCGGGCGTTCTGATCGTCGAAGCCATGGCGCAGACGGCAGGCGCGATCTGCGCCCGTAGCCAGGGTGAGGGCGGTTACCTCGTCTATTTCATGACCATCGACAATGCGCGCTTCCGTAGACCCGTCGTTCCCGGTGATCGTCTGGAAATCCACGTGGTCAAGCAGCGCCAGCGCGGCAATGTTTTTAAATTCCATTGCGAGGCGAAGGTGGACGGCGCGCTGGTGGCGGAAGCCGATGTCGGCGCCATGATGATCCCCGAGGACCAGCAATGAGCACGATTGCCGCCTCGGCCAGAATTCACCCGACGGCCGTCATCGAAGACGGCGCGGTGATCGGTGAAAACGTCGTCATCGGCGCGCTGAGCTATGTCGGCGCGAAAGTCACGCTGCATGACGGTGTCTGGCTGCACAATCACGCCGTTGTTTCCGGCCGGACCGTCATCGGCCGCGGTTCGGTCGTCCATCCCATGGCGGTCATCGGCGGCACACCGCAGGCGGTTCGCCACGACGGTTCGGAAACGACGCTCGAGATCGGTGAACGCTGCGTCATGCGTGAAGGCGTGACGATGAACGCCGGCAGTTCCGATGGCAGCGGCAAGACCATTATCGGTGATGACAATCTCTTCCTCGCCAATTCGCATGTGGCGCATGATTGCCGCCTCGGCAGCCACATCATCCTGTCCAACAATGTGATGCTGGCGGGCCATGTTACCATCGAGGACCGCGCTATTCTGGGCGGTGGCTGCGCCGTGCACCAGTTCACCCGTATCGGCCGCCAGGCTTTCATCGGCGGGCTGTCGGCGGTCAATTACGACGTCATTCCCTATGGCATGCTGAATGGCAACCCCGGCATTCTCGGCGGGCTGAACGTTGTCGGCATGACACGTGCAGGCATCGAGCGTGCGGATATCCACAAGGTCAGACGCGTCTACAAGGCGATTTTCGAGGCCGAAGGCACGATCCGCGGCAATGCCGCAGCCCTCGACCGCAACGACTATCTGGACTGCCCGCAGGCGCTTGAAATCCTCGATTTCATCGGCGCGGATAGCGACCGCGCGATCTCTTCGCCCAACCGGGGCAAGTGAGCCGTGACAGGCGGCGGGCGTCTCGCCATCGTGGCCGGCAGCGGCCAGCTGCCGCTTTATGTGGCGGCTGCCGCCCGTGAGATGGGCGAGAACCCTTTCATCGTGCGCTTGCGCGACGATTCCCGTTTCGACTGGAGCGGTTTCGACAATGCCGTCATCAGTGTCGGTGATGTCGCCGGGCTGGGCCGTCTGCTGCGTGAAAATCAGGTAGACCGTGTCGTGCTTTCCGGCGGCGTGGCGCGACGGCCGGAATGGCGCGAGATCCGCCCCACGGTCGGCATCCTGCTCAAACTGCCGTCCATTGTCAGGACGCTGCTGTCGAGCGGCGATGACGCCGTTTTGCAGATGGTCATCAAGATCATCGGCACACTTGGCGCAAAAGTCATCGGCGCGCACGAGATCGCGCCCGGCCTGCTGGCTGCGACAGGCCCTTTCGGTGCACAAAAGCCCGCCGAGGAAGATCTGCGTGACATACGCAAGGCGGCTGAGGCGGCACTTGCACTCGGCAAGCTGGATGTGGGGCAGGGAGCAGTCGCCGTGGGTGGCCGTATCGTCGCGCTGGAAGGCGTTGAGGGCACGGATGCCATGCTGGCGCGCGTCGCGGCATTGCGCGCCGAAGGACGTATATCCCTGCGCCGCAAGGGTGTACTCGTAAAGCTGTGCAAGCCGCAGCAGGATGTGCGCGCCGACCTGCCGACAATCGGTGTGGAAACGGTGGAGAATGCACGCAAGGCGGGATTGGCCGGCATCGCCGTCGAAGCCGGACGGGCGCTGGTGCTTGATCGCGAGGCGATGTTGAAGGCGGCCGATGAGGCGGGCATATTCGTCTGCGGCATCGATACGTCACTCGGCGGAGACATGATGGGGGAGAGTTGATCGGATGACGGCGGCATTAAAAGTGGCGGTCATTGCCGGAGAGGTATCCGGTGATCTTCTGGGTGCGGATCTGATCCGGTCGCTCAAGGCCCGATATGCGGGCCCCGTCGAGCTGGTGGGTGTCGGCGGCGATGCGCTGGAAGCACAGGGCCTGGTTTCCCTGTTCGACTATTCCGAACTCTCGATCATGGGCTTCACGCAGGTTTTGAAAAAGCTGCCGAAGCTCATTGCGCGGATCAACCAGACCGCCCAGGCAATCGCCGCTGCAAAGCCCGATATTCTGCTGATCATCGACAGTCCGGATTTCACCCATCGCGTTGCGAAGAAAGTCCGCCGGCAATTACCGCATCTGCCTGTTGTCAATTATGTCTGCCCCAGCGTCTGGGCGTGGAAGGAATATCGCGCCACCGCGATGCTGTCCTATGTCGATCATGTTCTGGCCCTGCTGCCCTTCGAGCCGGAAGCGATGCGCCGTCTCGGCGGTCCCCCGACGACCTTTGTCGGCCATCGGCTCAGCGTCGATGCCGATGTGCTCTCTGTGCGGCAGAAGCGGGCGGAACGCTCTCTGCCGGCAGATGGCCAGCCGAAAACCATCCTCCTCCTGCCGGGCTCGCGCTCCACTGAAACGACGCGGCTGATGGAGCCTTTTCAGGCGGCAGCGAGAGCTTTTGTAGAGCGCAACGGTTCGACGCGGTTTCTTTTGCCCACTGTGCCACGTCAGGAAAAACGCATCCACGAACTGGTGGCATCATGGCCGGAGGATATAAGGCCCGAAATCGGCATCGATTCCGCCTTCAAATGGAACGCGTTTGCTGAAGCCGATGCGGCCATCGCCGCTTCCGGCACGGTCATTCTGGAACTCGCACTCGCGGGTGTGCCGACCATCTCGGTCTACAAGACCGACTGGATTTTCACCATGCTGAGCAAGCGGGTGAAAACCTGGACCGGCGCCCTGCCGAACCTGATCGCCGATTACGCCATCATTCCGGAATATTTCAACGAGGTCGTCAGGGCAGGCTCGATGCTGCGCTGGGCCGAGCGTCTGTCGTCCGATACCACCGAGCGGCGGGCGATGCTCGAAGGTTATGCGCTGGTGCAGCGGCGTTTGCACACGGATGTACCGCCGGGCGAAACCGGCGCGCGCATTCTTCTCGATGTCCTCAAAAACAAGAATAGCTCCTCGGTATAATCGCAGCCATCCTGTCCACAGGCGGCGAAAATATCGGTTTTTCCGACAGGTTAAGCCAACTGCCGCCTTGCCGCCAATGCAGGCAGGCGAGGGGTTGGTTTTAACGCATTTGATCGTTAGGGCGGCAATCCCCAGGCTTTTATAGGGTTCGCGGCCCGCGAATTTACGTCTGGCACACCTCTTGCTTTCAATCTTGTATGCAAGATAGCCATACATCAGAAAGCGCCCAGAGCGCGGTAGAAGACGCCATCATCTCAGGCATTCTTTCCGCGCGCATCCGCCCGGGCACCCGCCTCAGCGAGAACCAGCTCGCCAGCCTTTTCAGCGTGTCGCGCACGCGCATCCGCGAGGCGATGATGCGGCTGGAGACGCGCGGCATCGTCACGGTCAGCCCGCGCCGCGGCTGGTTCGTGGTGGAGCCTTCCGCCGAAGAATCCATCAAGGTCTATGAGGCACGGCGCATCATCGAATATGGACTTTTGCGCAACCTTTCCGCCATCAGCGCGGAAGGCATAACGATCCTTGCCAATCATCTCGATGAAGAAAAGGCGGCGATTGTCAAAGGCGACCGCCAGCGCCTGACCTGCCTGATGGGCGATTTCCACATCCGCATCGCCGAAATCGCCGGAAATGACATCATCGTCGAAACGCTGCGCGACCTGACGGCCAGAACCATCCTCATCTCCATGCTCTATCAGTCCGATTTCCATGCGCAGCAATCGCATGACGGGCACTGCCGCATCTTCGAGGCGATCAAGGCGGCTGATTTTCACGGCGCCGCCGAACTCGCCATCCGCCATCTCGACGAAGTCGAAACCGGTCTCGATCTCACCCGCAGGCCGGACCCGCTCTACGAGCTTCGCAATTCGCTTTCACTGCAGCCTCTTTCCTCAAGCCCCAAGGAGTAATTCCCAATGTTTTCCAGACGTTCATTGCTTGCCATTGCCGCGATTTCCGCAACACTTGGTTTTTCGCCCGCAGCCTTTGCCGACGCGCTCGGCGATATCACTTCCCGAGGCACGATCCGCGTCGCCGTCCCGCAGGATTTTCCGCCGTTCGGCAGCGTTGGCACCGATATGGCGCCGCAGGGTTACGATATCGACGTCGCCAACCTGATCGGCGAGAAGCTCGGGGTGAAGGTCGAGCTGGTGCCGGTCACCAGCGCAAACCGCGTTCCCTATCTGCAGACCAACAAGGTCGATCTCGTCATTTCGAGCCTCGGCAAGAACCCGGACCGTGAAAAGGTCATCGACTTCTCCACCGCCTATGCGCCTTTCTTCAACGGTGTGTTCGCTCCGGACTCGCTTGCTGTCACCAAGGCGGAAGATTTGGCCGGCAAGACCATCGGCGTTACCCGTGGCGCCGTCGAGGATCTGGAACTGACCAAGGTCGCTCCCGCTGATACGACCATCAAGCGCTACGAGGACAATAACGGCACTATCTCTGCCTTCCTCGCCGGTCAGGTGGAAGCCGTCGCCACGGGCAATGTCGTGGCCGCCGCCATTCTCGCGAAGAACCCACCGAAGCGTCCCGAGCTTAAGTTCCTGATCAAAAATTCTCCCTGCTATATCGGCCTGAACAAGGAGCAGCCGGCGCTGCTGGAGAAGGTCAACGCCATCATCGCCACTGCAAAGACCGACGGTTCGCTGAACACCATCGCGCAGAAGTGGCTGAAAACCGATCTTCCGAAGGATCTGTGACCAACCCGGCAAACACATGCGCCGGTCCCGTTTGATCCCGGCCCGGCGCATGGTTTGTCCTCTTCCGAAGGAAACATCGGGTGAAATACACATTCGATTTTGGATGGCTCCTCGAATATTATCCGCAGATCGCCAAGGGTATCGCCGTCACGCTTGAATTGATCGCCGTCGGCGGCGTTCTCGGCATCGCGCTCGGCATATTCTGTGCCTGGGTGCGCGCGCTTGGCCCGAAATGGCTGCGGCCGCCGGTCGCGACCTATGTGGAACTCATTCGCAATACGCCGTTTCTCATACAATTGTTTTTTATCTTTTTCGGCCTGCCGTCGCTTGGCTTGCAACTGTCGGAACTGAGCGCCGCCAATATCGCCATGGTGGTCAATCTCGGGGCCTATAGCTGCGAGATCATCCGCGCCGGCATTCAGGCGACGCCGAAGGGGCAGTTCGAGGCCGGCGCAAGCCTTGCCATGACCCGTTTCGAAACCTTCCGCCATGTGGTGCTGGTTCCCTCCCTGCAACGAATATGGCCGGCGCTCTCCTCGCAGGTGGTAATCGTTATGCTCGGTTCGTCGGTCGTGTCGCAGATCGCCGCCGAGGACCTGACCTTCGCGGCCAATTTCATCCAGTCGCGCACCTTCCGCGCCTTCGAAGCCTACATGGTCTCCACCGTCATCTATCTCGTGCTGGCCATTCTTCTCCGGCAGGTGCTGCTGATGGGCGGCAACCTCATTTTTCCGCGCAGGAGTGTCCGATGATCGAGTTCTCCACCTGGGATATTCTCAGAAACCTGCTGCTCGCCACGCGCTGGACCGTGCTGCTCTCGCTCGTCTCCTTTGCCGGCGGCGGCTTGGTGGCGCTGCTTCTGCTCTTCATGCGCATTTCCCGGAAAAAATCGATGCGGGTTTTCGCGCGCTATTATGTCGAGCTTTTTCAGGGAACGCCGCTGCTGATGCAGCTCTTCATCGCCTTTTTCGGCCTTGGTCTTTTCGGTATCGATGTGCCGGCCTGGCTCGCGGCGGGTCTGACGCTGATCCTGTGGGCAGCAGCCTTCCTGACCGAAATCTGGCGTGGCTGCGTCGAATCTGTCGCCAAGGGGCAATGGGAGGCGTCGGCAAGCCTTGCCATGGGCCGCCTGCAGCAGATGCGTTACGTCATCCTGCCGCAGGCCATGCGGGTCGCCATTCCGCCGACCGTCGGTTTTTTCGTGCAGGTCATCAAGGGAACGGCGGTGACCTCGATCATCGGTTTCGTGGAACTGTCCAAGGCCGGCACGGTCGTCACCAACGCCACCTTCCAGCCCTTCACCGTTTATGGCCTCGTGGCCCTCATCTATTTCGCGCTGTGCTGGCCTCTGTCGAAGAGCAGCCAGATCCTCGAAAGGAAGCTCAATGTCGCTCATCGAAATCACTGAAGTCCGCAAAAGCTATGGCAGCAACGAGGTTCTGAAGGGCATCAACCTCGATGTCGAGCCGGGCGAGGTCATCGCCATCATCGGCAAGAGCGGATCGGGAAAATCGACCCTGCTTCGTTGCATCAACGGGCTGGAGACGATTTCGGCCGGTTCCATATCGGTCGCCGGCGCACAGCTTCTCGAAGACGATCTCCATCTTAAGGCACTTCGATTGAAGGTCGGCATGATTTTCCAGCAGTTCAATCTCTTCCCGCACCAGACCGTCGGCGGCAATGTCATGCTGTCACAGATGGTGGTCAAGAAGACGTCGAAACCGGAGGCGGAAGCCGTTGCCCGCAAGATGCTGGAGCGGGTTGGCCTGGCGCATAAATTCGATGCCTATCCCGATGAGTTGTCAGGTGGCCAGCAACAGCGCGTCGCCATTGCCCGCGCCCTCGCCATGCAGCCGATCGCTTTGCTCTGCGATGAGATCACCTCGGCGCTCGATCCCGAACTGGTTGCGGAAGTGCTTGCCGTGGTGCGGGAACTCGCCGCCGAAGGCATGACGCTCTTGATGGTGACGCATGAAATGAAGTTCGCGCGCGACGTCTGCTCTCGCGTCGTCTTCATGCATGAGGGCAGGGTGCATGAAATTGGCCCGCCGGAAGAGGTGTTCGCCAATCCCGCAACCCCCGAACTCAAGCAGTTCCTGGGCGTTGCGGCGCGCCACTAAGAACCACTCAGACGCCCAACAAAAAAGGCCGGCGGGTGAAAACCTGCCGGCCTTTAATCTCAAATGGTTTCGCGGCTTAGCGCTTGGAAACCGGAACGTAGTCGCGCTTGCCGGCGCCCGTGTAGAGCTGGCGCGGACGGCCGATGCGCTGCTGCGGATCCTCGATCATTTCGTTCCACTGTGCGATCCAGCCGACGGTGCGGGCGAGAGCGAAGAGAACGGTGAACATGGTCGTGGGGAAGCCGAGCGCCTTCAGCGTGATGCCCGAATAGAAGTCGACATTCGGGTAAAGCTTCTTCTCGACGAAATAAGGATCGGAAAGGGCGATCTTTTCCAGTTCGAGCGCGACCTGCATGATCGGATCGTCGGAGTTGCCAGTGGCTTCCAGCACTTCGTACATCGTCTTCTGCATGATCTTGGCGCGCGGGTCGTAGTTCTTGTAGACGCGGTGGCCAAAGCCCATCAGGCGGAACGGATCGTTCTTGTCCTTGGCGCGGGCGATATATTCCGGAATACGGTCAACCGTGCCGATCTCGTTGAGCATGTTGAGTGCTGCTTCGTTGGCGCCGCCATGAGCCGGGCCCCAGAGGCAGGCAATGCCAGCCGCAATACAGGCGAACGGGTTAGCGCCCGACGAACCGGCAAGACGCACCGTGGAGGTGGAGGCGTTCTGCTCGTGATCGGCATGCAGGATGAAGATACGGTCCATGGCGCGGGCCAGAACCGGATCAACCTTGTAGTCCTCGCACGGTACAGCAAAGCACATGTGCAGGAAGTTGGAGGCGTAATCGAGATCGTTCTTCGGGTAAACGAAGGGCTGGCCGATATGGTACTTGTAGGCCATGGCGGCGATCGTCGGCATTTTTGCGATCATACGCAAAGAAGCGACCATGCGCTGGTGCGGATCGGTAATGTCGGTCGAGTCGTGATAGAAGGCCGAGAGAGCGCCGACCGTGCCGCACATGACGGCCATCGGATGCGCGTCGCGACGGTAGCCGGTGAAGAAGCGGCTCATCTGCTCATGCACCATGGTGTGACGCGTGACGCGGGTGTCGAAATCCTTCTTCTGCGCAGCCGTCGGCAGTTCGCCGTAGAGCAGCAGGTAGCAGGTTTCCAGGAAATCGCCCTGTTCGGCAAGCTGCTCGATCGGGAAGCCGCGGTGAAGGAGAACGCCTTCGTCACCATCGATATAGGTGATCTTGGATTCGCAGGAGGCCGTCGACGTGAAGCCCGGGTCGTAGGTGAAGGAGCCCGTGTGCTTGTACAGCGTGGCGATATCGACGACGCTTGGTCCAATCGTGCCTTCCCTGACCGGGAGTTCGACCTGTTTTTCGCCAAGTGTCACTGTAGCGCTTTTTTCCGTCATACTGATCCTCCGAAAACATGCGGGTGGGGGCGCTGAGACACGCCCCGCGGTTAAGCGTCTACCGATTAGCTATATGATCCTTGCGCCGATGCCAAGCTATCCAAAGGTCAAATTGTGCATTGCGGCATACGCAATTGCGTTGCTTTTCGCTTTATCATCATAGCAATTCGATCTCGGTCAACGCAGGGTTAAAGGAAAGCATTGCAATCCCTCGCATCCGCCTGCAAACCTGTTTCAGGTGCGGCAGGGGCGCGGCGCGGATTGCTTGGTCAAGGGGAAAAACAGCATTTCGGATATGCGGAAACGATGCAGGGCGGCTTGCCCGGCACGGCGGAGATTCTGTTCCCGCTCCGCAGAACCGGGGATGTTGCGGCATATGATACGCCCGCCCTTGTCAGCAGGCCAAAACTGCGAGCTGTCGCCTCTCAAAAAATCACCGCATGCTTCGCCGAGGAGCGTGCATTCGGCCACGATTTTCTTTTCGTGCCGGTCTTCATCGGCTGTGGTGCGATCTTCTGGTTTTCCCTCGATACCTCGCCTTCATTCCCTGTTCTGGCAATCGCATGTCTCATTGCCGCGGGTCTGGCATCCTTCACGAAATATCGTTCGGGTCTGGCAGCGACGGCCTGCGGCTTTTTCGCGCTGTTCTTGCTGGGCATGCTTTTCGCCGAGGTAGAAACGCGGCGGGTGGGAACCGTGGTGCTGGATACACCCGTCACCACTACCATTACAGGCACGGTGACGCGCCGGGAGGTCGATGCGCGCGGGGATTGGCGATATGTGGTGCGGCTTGCCGCGACGGAAGCGCCGGCATTGTCACGCCCGCCGGAAAAGGTGTCGCTTCTCTCACGCGGGGCAGGTGAGCCCGCCGCACTGGGCGCGACCATTCGTGGCAAGGCGCGGCTTTCGCCGCCATCCGGACCGGCTTTGCCGGGGCTCAACGATTTCGCCTTCGCCTCCTATTTCAGGGGCATAGGCGCGACGGGCTTCTTTTATAAGCCGCCACAGACGGTCATATCACCCGAAGATGACATCAGGGCCGGAACGGACTGGCTGGAATGGGCCGATATGCGGCTTTACGGCCTGCGCACCGCCATTGCGGAACGCATCCGCAACACCATCGGCGGTGATGCCGGCGCTTTTGCCGCCTCCATCGTCACCGATGAGAGACAGGCCATATCCGCCGGGACGATGGAAGCGCTGCGGCTTTCCGGCCTTGCCCATATCGTCGCCATATCCGGGCTCAACATGGCGCTGGCGTCAGGCATATTCTTTGTGGGGTTGAGGCTTGCCTTCAGCCTTTTTCCGGCCTTTGCGCAGCGCTGGCCCGTCAAGAAAATCTCGGCTTTCGCCGCACTCCTGATGACGCTTGCCTATTATCTGATTTCCGGTTTCGCCGTCTCCGCCGAACGCGCCTGGCTGATGATGTCGGTGATGCTGATCGCTGTTCTCTTCGATCAACCCTCGCTCAGTCTCAGGAATGTTGCGCTTTCCGCTCTGGTCATTCTTGCCTTGTCGCCCTCGGAAATCATGGGTCCGAGCTTCCAGATGTCCTTTGCCGCAACCATCGCGCTCGTCGCCTCCTATGCCGCCTGGAGCCGCTGGCGTGTTGATCGCGAGCGTCTGTTCATCGGGCGCAAACCGGCATGGATGACGGTGGCGCAAACGGCGGGCGCCATCATCGGCGGCGTCATCACGACCTCGTTGATCGGCGGTCTTTCGACTGCGATCTATTCCGCCGAGCATTTTCAGCGTGTCACCACCTATGGACTTTTTGCCAATCTGGCCGCCATGCCGCTCATGTCGCTGATCGTCATGCCTTTCGGCCTTGTCGCCATGCTGCTGATGCCTTTCGGGCTCGATGCTCCGTTCCTCAAGGTCATGGGTTACGGTATGGCTCTTGTGATCGACGTTGCGCAGGAAGTGGCCTCCTGGGGAGGAAGCGCTGCGACGGGGCGGCCACATGGCTGGTTCCTGGGGCTTGCCTCCGTTGGTTTTCTGCTGCTGGCATTGTTACGCAGCCGGCTGGCGCTTCTTGGTTTGCCGTTTCTGGTCCTCGCCTTTGGCCTGTCGGCGGCCACGGCCTATCGCAATCCGCCTCATCTGCTTGTTCATGAGGATGGCATGCTGGTGGCGCTGCTGGAGGATGGCAAAGCCTACACGACGAAAACACGGCCGCAGGGTTTCGTTTATGACCAGTGGCAAAGGGCACTGCTGCTGCCGAAACAGCCAGTTCCGCCGGTCTTTCTCAAGAGGGAGGCTGCGGCAACCACCGTGGTTTTGACCAAGGCGAAGCTTGATCCGGAAAAGATGAGGGCGGTTGCACGGCAGATGACGGTGGCCCTGAGAGACGCGGAGCCCGGTATTTTCACCTGCAGCAAGGGCATATGGTGTGCCGCACGCGCGAGAAGCGGCGAATGGATCATCGTTCTGGAAGATGGTCGATTTGCCGGAAAGGCTTGTGATATCGCCGATATTGTCGTCGTTTCCCGCAGAACATCCTTCTCCCAATGCCGCTCGGGCGCACTCTTGCTTAACCGCGATATCCTGCGGCGGATCGGTTCGCTGGAAATAGATTTTGCCGGCAGCGATCAGGTCGCGGTAGTCGGCAGGTTGCGCGCCGCGATAGCCGGCATGGACAGGCCCTGGAGCGAACATCGCTATTACGACTGGAAAAGCGGCCGTTTTGACCATGAGGTCCCTGATGCCGTCACGCGGTTGCTGGCGGCACCACAATGAGGGCCGCCAGCCTGGATCGTCAGGCCTTGATGCGCAGATCCGTCGTCAATTCGCCGATCCCGCCGATTTCCTCTTCATGCGCCGCGTCGCGCCAGGTTTCCTTCAGTCCGGCCTCGTACCATTCGCGCATGGCGGGCAGGGCGAGCAGCCGGTCACAATAGGCTTTCGCTGCGGGCGAAAGTTCCGCGCCATAGGTCTGGAAACGGAAAGCCACCGGGCAGAAGAAGGCATCGACCGCCGTAAATTTCTGACCGGCAAGAAAGGGCCCGCCAAATTTTGCCAGGCCTTCGCTCCACAGCGCATCAACGCGCTTTATGTCGGCCGCTAGCCCGGTATTGTCACCCTTCGGTTTCACGCGAATGCCGACCGACATGGGGTAGAGATTGCGCAGCGAGAAAAAGCCCGCATGCATTTCGCTCGCAGCCGAACGCGACCATGCTCTTGCCTGCTTGTCGCTCGCCCAGACGCCCTGGTGTCGCTCCGCCAGATATTCGGCGATCGACAACGATTCCCAAACCGTCACGCCTTCATCAACGAGGCAAGGCACCTTGCCGGTTGGCGAAAAGGTGGAGAAGGAAACGCCTTCGCCGAAGGGAACGAGTTTTTCATCGAAAGCAATGCCGAGCGTGCGCATCAATACCCATGGCCGCAGTGACCATGAGGAATAGTTCTTGTTGGCGATATAAAGATCGTACATGGCGTGTTCCCCGATATGATGCGCATTTCTATACTGGCGGATGGGCCCAGGAATATTGCAAATAATCCATGGCTCCCATAAGCCGTATTGATGAGTGGGGCAGGAAGAAAAGAAGCACCTGTACGTCACCATTCGGAGATAACGACGAAACACACCGCGACGAGACTGATGACCTGCATCCTTTCTCAACGAAATTAAGGATGCTCATTTTCAATCATCTGTTTCTTACCGCTGCCTGCTGGCCTTCGCGATAAAAAGATGTGCGGACCTGCCAGACGATGTCGCTTCTCACTTATGCAGAACCGCATCATTCCAAGGAGCAAGCTGCAATGCTCCATAAGGGGAGCGCCATCCTCTTGATGGTGCCCGCAGCAAAAGGAATTGCGGCCCCATGCCTTGAATCAATGGTAACGGCGGATCAGTCCGACCAGCTTGCCCTGGATTTTCACCCGGTCCGGTCCAAAAATACGCGTTTCATAGGCTGGGTTTGCCGCCTCGAGCGCAATGGAGGCGCCCTTGCGACGGAAACGCTTCAGGGTGGCTTCCTCATCATCCACCAGCGCTACGACGATATCACCCGGATTTGCCGTATTGCCATTGCGGATGATGACGGTATCGCCATCAAAAATGCCGGCCTCGATCATCGAGTCGCCCTTGACCTCAAGAGCGTAATGTTCGCCCGAACCGAGCATATCAACAGGCACGGCCACATCGTGGGTATTGTTCTGGATGGCGGAAATCGGCACACCGGCGGCAATGCGGCCCATGACCGGCACGGTAACGGCCCCGACGAGATCGTTGGCCGGCGTCTTGGGGGCAGGGGCCGCTTCCGGCGCCTTGGGCTTGCCAAGGCTGCCTTCGATGACGCTCGGCGAAAAGCCGCGCTGCGGCCTTGCACCCGGCGTATAGGCCTCAGGCAGCTTGATGACTTCCAGCGCTCGCGCTCTATTTGGTAGCCGGCGAATAAACCCGCGCTCTTCGAGGGCGGTGATCAGGCGGTGGATGCCAGATTTCGAGGCAAGATCGAGTGCGTCCTTCATTTCATCGAAGGATGGCGGCACGCCGGACTCTTTCATTCGTTCATGAATGAAGAGAAGCAATTCCTGCTGTTTGCGCGTGAGCATGAGGAAAACACCCTTTAGAATCGTAGTGGAAGTCGCGAAACAAATACAGAACGAACACTATATGTTCCATATGTGTTCCGCAATCCCCTAAAATTTCGTGAAGCTGCTATCTGTTGTTTTGATGATTTGCTTCTTGGCCTACGATTGTGCTTTTCTGCGGCCCAAATCGTCCAGGCATGTCCGGGCGGAGCGCCAGCGCAGGAAACAGGTCATGATGAAATCCCATAGCGTCGATCATCTCGTTCTGCCGGTGCAGGAAATCGGCGTTGCCGCGAAACGTCTCGCCAGCCTTGGATTTACGGTCTCACCGGAGGCTTTGCATCCTTTCGGCACCCGAAATGCCTGTGTTTTTTTCACTGACGGGACCTATCTGGAGCCGCTCGTAATTGCTGATCCGGCTAAATATAATGCCTCGGCAGACAGGGGAGATGTGTTCACGGGCAGGGACAGGGCCTTCCGGCAGCGTGACGGGCAGGAGGGTTTTTCGGCTCTTGTCGCTAAAACCGATGATGCCCTTGCCGACCATGACAGGTTTCTGGCCTCCGGCGTGTCAGCGGGCGACGTATTTCAGTTTTCGCGCCATGTGCGGATGCCGGATGGATCGGAAAGCGAGGCGGCGTTCCGGCTGGCTTTTGCGGCAAGCGGGGCGGCGGATTTCTTTCTGTTTAGTTGTCAGCGGCTGCAGGCCCTGCCGGGCGATCGAACAGTGCTGGAGCGCCATGCCAACGGTGTCTCCGGCCTCAGCGAAATCGTTTTGTTCTCCGGTGATGATCCGAACGCGGCGCGCTTGATCGAAACGGTTTTTGGTTGTGAGGGCAGAATATCTCCGGATGGTGATATGGTTTTCGCGACCGGCAATGCGCACATCAGATTGACCGGAAAACCTGATTTCAGCGGACAGGCCCCGAATACTCCTGATTGGAGCGGCGGCGGATTGCGCGGTGCGGGCATCGTCTTTTCGTCACACGATCTTGCCGTGACAGAGGCGGCGCTTGCTGCTAATGGCGTGTCCTGCGCAAAAGCGGGCGGCCGCCTGGTGGTGCCTGCGGCACCCGGTCAGGGCGTTGCCTTCGCCTTCGAGGAAAAATGATGAGCGTTACGAACAATCTCAAAGTCATCGCCGGCGACGGCGCCAGCAAGGTTTCCTTCTCCAATACCGAGCGTTTTTCGCTGATTGCCGGCCCGTGCCAGATGGAAAGCCGCGAACACGCCTTCATGATTGCAGGTGTCCTGAAAGAGCTTTGCGACAGCCTCGGGATCGGACTTGTCTACAAGTCCTCCTTCGACAAGGCGAACCGCACCTCGCTTTCCGGCAAGCGCGGCATCGGCCTTGACAGTGCGATGCAGGTTTTCGCTGATCTCAAGAAGGAATTCGGCTTTCCTGTTCTGACCGACATTCACACCGAGGAGCAATGCGCCATCGTTTCCGAGGTGGTGGATGTGCTGCAGATTCCGGCTTTCCTCAGCCGCCAGACCGATCTTCTCGTCGCCGCCGCCAAAACCGGCCGCGTCATCAACGTCAAGAAGGGTCAGTTCCTGGCGCCCTGGGACATGAAGAACGTGCTTGCCAAGCTCAATGAGAGCGGCAATCCAAACGTGCTCCTGTGCGAGCGCGGCGCGTCCTTCGGTTACAATACGCTGGTCTCCGACATGCGCTCCCTGCCGATCATGGCTTCGCTCGGCGCTCCTGTTGTCTTCGATGCCACCCATTCGGTGCAGCAGCCGGGCGGGCAGGGTGGCTCCACGGGCGGCCAGCGCGAATTCGTCGAGACTTTGGCACGCGCGGCGGTCGCCGTCGGCGTGGCCGGCCTCTTCATCGAGACCCATGAGGACCCTGATAATGCGCCGTCTGACGGCCCCAACATGGTGCACCTGAAGGACATGCCGAAACTACTCGAAAAGCTTCTGGCTTTCGACGCCATCACCAAAGCCTGAGGGCTGGCCGTTGCGGCGGGCACCGTTTGTGCCAATCGATTTTAAATGGCGGGCGGGCCGTTTCCGCCGCTCGCCGTCATTGTAATTTCTTCGCCATCGTCTAAGACAGGCGACGGAAAATATCTGTTCCATTCCCAAGGGAGAGACCATGACTGCCATTACCGATATCATCGCGCGCGAAATCCTCGACAGCCGCGGCAATCCGACCGTTGAAGTCGACGTTTATCTCGAAGACGGCTCCATGGGCCGCGCTGCCGTTCCCTCGGGCGCCTCCACTGGCGCACATGAGGCGGTTGAGCTGCGTGATGGCGGCAAGCGTTATCTCGGCAAGGGCGTGGAAAAGGCGGTCGAAGCCGTCAATACGGAAATCTTCGACGCCATCGGCGGTTTTGATGCCGAAAACCAGATTCAGATCGACCAGATAATGATCGCGCTTGACGGCACGCCGAACAAGTCGCGCATTGGCGCGAACGCCATCCTCGGCGTATCGCTTGCAGTCGCCAAGGCTGCCGCTGAAGCTTCCGGCCTGCCGCTTTACCGTTATGTCGGCGGCCCGAACGCACATCTGCTGCCGGTTCCGATGATGAACATCATCAATGGCGGCGCGCATGCAGACAACCCGATCGACTTCCAGGAATTCATGATCCTGCCGGTCGGCGCGGAAAACATCCGCGAAGCCGTGCGCATGGGTTCGGAAGTGTTCCATACGCTGAAAAAAGAACTGTCGGCGCAGGGCCACAACACCAACGTCGGCGACGAGGGCGGTTTCGCACCGGGCCTCGAAAGCGCGCCGGCTGCGCTCGATTTCATCATGAAGTCGATCGAAAAGGCCGGTTACCGTCCGGGCGACGACATGTTCGTTGGTCTTGACTGTGCGTCGACCGAATTCTTCAAGGACGGAAAATACGTTCTCGAAGGCGAAGGCCGCACGCTGGAGCCGGGCGCGATGGCTGAATATCTCGCCGATCTGGTCGGCAAGTATCCGATCATCTCCATCGAAGACGGCATGGCCGAAGACGACTGGGAAGGCTGGAAGACGCTGACCGATCTCGTCGGCAACAAGTGCCAGCTGGTGGGCGACGATCTTTTCGTCACCAACTCCGCACGTCTTCGCGACGGCATCAAGATGGGGGTTGCCAACTCCATCCTCGTCAAGGTCAACCAGATCGGTTCGCTTTCCGAGACGCTGGATGCGGTCGAAACGGCGCACAAGGCCGGTTACACCGCCGTCATGTCGCACCGCTCGGGCGAAACGGAAGATTCCACCATCGCCGATCTCGCGGTTGCCACCAATTGCGGTCAGATCAAGACCGGTTCGCTTGCCCGTTCCGACCGGCTCGCGAAGTACAACCAGCTGATCCGTATCGAGGAAATGCTGGGCCCGCAGGCCGCTTACGCCGGCCGTTCGATCCTGCGCGGATAATTCGCGTTCAGGTTTGGCGACGTGGCCCGCCGCTTGGCGGGCTGAGGTTGGTGAAAGACGTGTCCACGCATGAGACGTCGTCCTCGGGCCTGACCCGAGGATCCACCTTCCAAACCACTTATAGATCCTCGTCCCAAGGGCGAGGATGACGAAGTTGAGAGGAGAACTCTCTTTGCAAACGTAGCCCGCCTTCCGGCGGGCTTTTTTGCGTCCGTCAGCCGACAGGAATTTAAGGTCAACGGATAGTTAAACAATCCGGCTTAGTCTCAGAATCACGTTGTGCGTTTTAAGGCTTCTCTCCGGCATGTGGACCAGGCATCATAAAAAGAGACGATTCGGCCGTTTGATCGTTCCGGCCATCACGATCGCTTTTCTTTCCTATTTCGGGTATCATTCCATTCATGGCGACTTCGGCCTGCAGGCGACGGAGCGGCTGGAGCGGCAGCGCATTACCCGCACCGCGGAGCTCGCAAAGCTCACGCAGGCGCGTGTGGCGCTTGAGCGGCAGGTGGAATTGATGAGCGACGGCTCGCTTGAGCGGGACATGATCGACGAGATTTCGCGCTATCAGCTCAATATGTCCCGCACGGATGAAATCGTCATCATGAACACCTATTTCTAATTAACCGAAATCAAGTTAATTAATCATTTGTGATTTATTCACAGCGCTTTAGCGTGAATATGTGCCATGCGTTTAAAGCATTGCTGCATGGCATTTTCTTGCATATGGTACGCGCCACTCTATCCATTCAAACGGCAACTCAGGGAGGGATGAATGGCGCCGCGAAAACCAGCGACCGTATCCGGCCGCAAGACAACGGCAAAGGCTGCAACCGAATTTACCGGCAAGAACAGCCCGGACTTCTCGAAGGAAGAAGAGCTTCACGCCTATCGTGAAATGCTTCTCATCCGCCGTTTCGAAGAAAAGGCCGGCCAGCTTTATGGCATGGGCTTCATCGGCGGTTTCTGTCACCTCTACATCGGTCAGGAAGCCGTTGTTGTTGGCATGCAGATGTCGCAGAAGGAAGGCGATCAGGTCATCACCGCTTACCGTGACCACGGCCACATGCTCGCTCTGGGCATGAGCGCGCGTGGCGTCATGGCCGAGTTGACCGGCCGCAGGGGCGGCTTGTCGAAAGGCAAGGGCGGCTCCATGCACATGTTCTCCAAGGAGAAGCATTTCTACGGCGGTCACGGCATCGTCGGTGCGCAGGTTTCGCTTGGAACCGGTCTTGCCTTCGCCAACCGTTATCGCGGCAACGACAATGTTTCCGTGACTTATTTCGGTGACGGCGCGGCCAACCAGGGTCAGGTCTACGAGAGCTTCAACATGGCTGCTCTCTGGAAGCTGCCGATCATCTATATCGTCGAAAACAACCGTTACGCCATGGGCACCTCGACCGCCCGCGCCACCGCCCAGTCGAACTATTCGCTGCGCGGCCAGTCCTTCGGCATTCCCGGCATTCAGGTGGATGGCATGGATGTGCGCGCCGTCAAGGCGGCTGCCGATCAGGCACTGGAACATTGCCGCTCCGGCAAGGGTCCGATCATTCTGGAGATGCTGACCTACCGTTACCGTGGTCACTCCATGTCCGACCCGGCAAAATACCGTTCGAAAGACGAAGTGCAGAAGATGCGCTCCGAACACGACCCGATCGAGCAGGTCAAGGCACGGCTCATCGACCATGGCTGGGCAAGCGAGGACGAACTGAAGGCCATCGACAAGGATGTCCGTGACATCGTTGCCGACAGCGCTGACTTCGCCCAGAACGACCCCGAGCCGGATGTATCCGAGCTCTACACCGACATTCTGCTCTGATCGGGAAAGGGAAACCCATGCCAGTAGAAATTCTTATGCCCGCCCTTTCCCCGACCATGGAGGAAGGCACGCTTTCCAAATGGCTTAAAAAGGAAGGCGACAAGGTCACCTCCGGCGACGTGATTGCCGAGATCGAGACCGACAAGGCGACCATGGAAGTGGAAGCCGTGGATGAAGGCGTCATCGGCAAGCTGCTGATCGATGCCGGCACCGAAGGCGTCAAGGTCAACACGCCGATCGCCGTTCTCATTCAGGAAGGCGAAAGCGCCGCCGACATCTCTTCCTCCGCCAAGAAGGAAGAGCCGAAGGCAGAGGCTGCAAATTCCGGTTCGGACGCCGCAGGCGGCAAGACCCGCGAAGCATCCGAAGAGCCGAGCACTTCCAAGGAAGCCGCCAAGGTTCCGGCAGCACCCAAGATCGAAGTTGCTGCCGATCCGGATATTCCTGCCGGTACTGAAATGGTGATGACGACGGTGCGTGAAGCGCTGCGTGACGCCATGGCCGAAGAAATGCGCGCCGACGAAAAAGTTTTTGTCATGGGTGAGGAAGTCGCCGAATATCAGGGCGCCTACAAGATCACCCAAGGCCTGTTGCAGGAATTCGGTGAACGCCGCGTCATCGACACCCCGATCACCGAGCACGGTTTTGCCGGTATCGGCGTCGGTGCGGCAATGACGGGCCTGCGGCCTATCGTCGAATTCATGACCTTCAACTTTGCCATGCAGGCGATCGACCAGATCGTCAACTCGGCAGCGAAGACACTTTACATGTCGGGTGGCCAGATGGGTGCGCCGATGGTGTTCCGCGGTCCTTCGGGTGCTGCCGCCCGCGTTGGCGCTCAGCATTCGCAGTGTTATGCCGCCTGGTACAGCCATATTCCGGGCCTCAAGGTCGTCATGCCTTACACGGCAGCGGACGCGAAGGGTCTTCTGAAGGCGGCTATCCGCGATCCGAACCCGGTCATCTTCCTCGAGAACGAAATTCTCTACGGCCAGAGCTTCGAAGTACCGAAGCTCGATGATTTCGTGCTGCCAATCGGCAAGGCGCGCATTCATCGCAAGGGCACGGACGCGACCATCGTTTCCTTCGGCATCGGCATGACCTACGCGATCAAGGCTGTTGCGGAACTCGAAAAGCTCGGCATCGACGTCGAACTGATCGATCTGCGCACCATCCGTCCGATGGATCTGCCCACCGTCATCGAATCGGTCAAGAAGACCGGTCGTCTGGTCACGGTCGAGGAAGGTTTCCCGCAGTCATCGGTCGGTGACTTCATCGCCAACCAGGTCATGCGCGCCGCTTTCGACTATCTCGATGCGCCGATCCTGACGATCGCCGGCAAGGACGTTCCAATGCCTTACGCGGCAAACCTCGAAAAGCTGGCTCTGCCGAACGTCGATGAAGTCGTTCAGGCTGTCAAAACCGTCTGCTACAAGTAAGGGGAGGCGTTTCGATGCCGATAAACATCACCATGCCTGCCCTTTCTCCCACCATGGAAGAGGGCAATCTGGCCAAGTGGCTGGTCAAGGAAGGCGACAAGGTCGCACCCGGTGACGTGATTGCCGAGATCGAGACCGACAAGGCGACCATGGAAGTGGAAGCCGTCGATGAGGGCATCGTTGCCAAGCTCGTCGTTGCCGCTGGCACCGACGCGGTCAAGGTCAACGCCCTGATCGCCATCCTCGCTGCAGAAGGCGAAGATGTGGCCGAGGCGGCAAAGGGCGGCAATGCCACTCCTGCTCCGTCTCAGGCCAAAGCCGAGGCACCGAAGGAAGAAAAGACCGAAGCTGCGCCAGTCAAGGCTGAGCAGGCAGCCGCAGCTTCCACACCGGCCCCGGTCGCAAAGTCCGGCGAGCGCATCTTCGCTTCGCCGCTTGCCCGTCGTCTCGCCAAGGAAGCCGGTCTCGACCTCACGGCCGTCTCCGGGTCCGGCCCGCATGGCCGCATCGTCAAGACCGACGTGGAAAAGGCTGCCGCTTCCGGTGGTGCGAAGGCAGCTCCTGCCGCCGCAGCATCCGCAGGCGCACCGGCTCCGGCACTTGCCAAGGGTCCGTCCGACGAAGCCGTTCTCAAGCTGTTCGAGCCGGGTTCCTACGAGCTGGTGCCGCACGACGGCATGCGCAAGGTCATCGCCAAGCGTCTGGTCGAATCCAAGCAGACCGTTCCGCATTTCTACGTTTCCGTGGATTGCGAACTGGATACGCTTCTGGCGTTGCGCGCCCAGCTCAATGCTGCAGCACCCGAAAAGGACGGCAAGCCGGCCTACAAGCTTTCGGTCAACGACATGGTCATCAAGGCGCTGGCTCTGGCGCTGCGCGACGTGCCTGACGCCAACGTCTCCTGGACGGAAAGCAACATGGTCAAGCACAAGCATTCGGATGTCGGCGTTGCCGTTTCCATTCCGGGTGGCCTGATCACGCCGATCATCCGCAAGGCGGAAGAGAAGTCGCTCTCCACCATCTCCAATGAGATGAAGGACTACGGCAAGCGCGCGAAAGAGCGCAAGCTGAAGCCCGAGGAGTATCAGGGCGGCACGACGGCCGTGTCCAATATGGGCATGATGGGCGTCAAGAGCTTCTCCGCCGTCATCAACCCGCCGCATGCCACCATCCTGGCTGTCGGTGCGGGCGAACAGCGCGCTGTCGTGAAGAACGGCGAGATCAAGATCGCCAACGTCATGACGGTCACGCTTTCCACCGACCACCGCTGCGTCGATGGCGCGCTCGGAGCCGAACTGATCGGCGCCTTCAAGCGCTACATCGAAAACCCGATGGGCATGCTGGTTTGATCGGAGAATAACATGGTGAAGTCGGTCCTCTGCTTTGGCGATTCCCTGACCTGGGGATCTGATGCGGAAACGGGTGGCCGGCACAGCCATGACGATCTTTGGCCGAGCGTCTTGCAGAAGGCGCTCGGTTCCGACGTGCATGTGATCCATGAGGGTCTTGGCGGCCGCACCACCGCCTATGACGACCTGACGGCCGATTGCGACCGCAACGGCGCGCGGCTTCTGCCGACGTTGCTGCACAGCCATGCGCCGCTTGATCTCGTCATCATCATGCTCGGCACCAACGACATGAAACCGTCGATCCACGGCTCGGCGATTGTCGCCATGAAGGGTATCGAGCGGCTGGTGAAGCTCACGCGCAACCATGTCTGGCAAGTTCCGGACTGGGAAGCGCCTGACGTGCTGATCGTCGCGCCGCCGCAACTCAGTGAGACGGCAAACCCTGTCATGGGCGCGATCTTTCGCGATGCAATCGATGAGTCGGCGATGCTGGCTTCCGTTTACCGGGACCTTGCCGACGACCTCGACTGCGGATTTTTCGATGCCGGGTCTGTCGCCCGCACGACGCCGGTGGACGGCGTCCATCTCGATGCTGAAAACACGCGGGCCATCGGGCGCGGGCTGGAGCCTGTCGTCCGCATGATGCTCGGACTTTGACACTCATCCTCGTTTCGGGGCGGTTTGCCGTCACCCGAATAAGACAAGGCAGGATTTCCAATGGCTCAATCTTATGACGTCATCATCATCGGTTCGGGACCGGGCGGTTATATTGCCGCGATCCGTGCGGCCCAGCTCGGCATGAAGGTTGCCGTGGTCGAGCGCGAGCACCTTGCCGGCATCTGCTCCAACTGGGGCTGCATTCCGACCAAGGCGCTGCTGCGCACCGCCGATGTCATGCATACCGCCACCCATGCCAAGGATTACGGTCTGACGCTGGAAGGCTCGATCAAGCCTGATGTCAAGGCGATTGTGGCACGCTCGCGCGGCATTGCTGCGCGTATGAACAACGGCGTCGGTTTCCTGTTCAAGAAGAACAAGGTCGATATCATCTGGGGTGAAGCCAAGATCACCAAGCCGGGCGAAATCGTTGTCGGCAAGTCCACCAAGCCGGTGGTTCAGCCGCAGGGTCCCGTGCCGAAGAACACGCTGGGCGAGGGCACCTATACCGCCAAGCACATCATCGTCGCGACAGGTGCGCGCCCGCGTGCGCTGCCCGGCATCGAGCCCGATGGCAAGCTGATCTGGACCTATTTCGAGGCGATGAAGCCGGAAGAACTGCCGAAGTCGCTGCTCGTCATGGGCTCGGGCGCGATCGGCATCGAATTCGCCAGCTTCTACCGCACCATGGGCGTCGACGTCACCGTCGTCGAAATCATGAGCCAGGTCATGCCGGTTGAAGACGCGGAAATCTCCACCTTCGCCAAGAAGCAGCTCGAAAAGCAGGGCATGAAAATCCATCTGGAGACCAAGGTTTCCAAGGTCGAGAAGGGCGCGAACTCCATCACCGCGACGCTTGAGAAGAAGGATGGTTCTTCCGAAAAGATCACGGCCGACCGCATGATTTCCGCCGTCGGCGTCGTCGCCAATATCGAAGGTATCGGGCTTGAGGCTGCCGGCGTGAAGACCGATCGCGGCTTCATCGTCATCGACGGTTACGGCAAGACCAATGTACCTGGTATCTACGCCATCGGCGATGTTGCCGGCCCGCCGCTGCTCGCCCACAAGGCGGAGCATGAGGCCGTCATCTGCGTCGAAAAGATTGCAGGTCTGCCGAATGTCCATCCGATGGACAAGCTCAAGATTCCCGGCTGCACCTATTGCAACCCGCAGGTCGCTTCTGTCGGCCTCACCGAAGCCAAGGCGAAGGAACAGGGCCGCGATATCCGCGTCGGTCGCTTCTCCTTTGCTGCGAACGGCAAGGCCGTGGCACTCGGCGAAGATCAGGGTATGGTCAAGACTATCTTCGATAAAAAGACCGGTGAACTGCTCGGCGCGCATATGGTCGGTGCGGAAGTGACCGAGCTCATTCAGGGCTTCGTTGTCGCCATGAATCTCGAGACGACGGAAGAAGACCTGATGCACACGATCTTCCCGCATCCGACGATTTCGGAGTCGATGAAGGAAAGCGTGCTCGACGCCTATGGGCGTGTTCTGAACGCATAAGTGCTCCGTGATACCCGGCATTGTCTAACCCTGCCGGGTGTCCCATATGTCTCGATGCAGGTCGCTCAAGGGGCCGGTTCTTTCAGGGAGCGTGGAATGGAAAGCGTAGGCTGGATTGCAGCAATCATCATCGGCGGTCTCGCCGGCTGGCTTGCGGGCAAGCTCATGGACATGCGCTTCGGCGTTTTCATGAACATCGTCCTCGGCATCGTCGGTTCGGTGGTGGCTGTTGCGGTGCTGAGAACCTTCGATGTTTTCGTGCAGGACAGCAGGCTCGGCTACTTTGTCACGTCTTTCCTCGGCGCCAGCCTGCTGCTGTTCCTGGCGAAGCTGGTGCGGCGCTGACAAGGCTTCGTGACCGGAAGGGGCTTACGCTTTTTCTGGAATTGTTCTAAAGCATCGGGCCAACAGATGTTTAGATCGCTAAAGGCGATGGAAGCAGGTTTTTAATGGTCACTATTCTCGACAGGACTTCGTCCGAAGAAAAGCGTATTCGCCACCCGGAAAAGGCGCATAAGCCCGATACCGAGGTCATGCGCAAGCCGGAATGGATCCGCGTCAAGGCGCCGACCTCCAAGGGCTATCACGAGACGCGCGAACTGGTGCGTTCGCACAAGCTGGTCACGGTGTGCGAGGAAGCCGGCTGTCCGAATATCGGCGAGTGCTGGGACAAGAAGCACGCGACCTTCATGATCATGGGTGAAATCTGCACCCGCGCCTGCGCCTTCTGCAACGTCGCGACCGGCAAGCCCAATCCGCTTGACATGGATGAGCCCGAGAACGTCGCCAAGGCCGTCAAGCAGATGGGCCTGTCGCACGTCGTCATCACCTCGGTCGACCGCGATGACCTCGCCGATGGCGGCGCTGAACATTTCGAGAAGGTGATCTGGGCGATCCGCGCCGCGTCTCCGACGACGACCATCGAAATCCTCACGCCTGACTTCCTGAAGAAGCCGGGCGCGCTGGAACGTGTTGTTGCGGCCAAGCCCGATGTCTTCAACCACAATATGGAAACCGTTCCTGGCAACTACCTGACGGTTCGCCCCGGCGCGCGCTATTTCCACTCCGTGCGCCTCCTGCAGCGGGTGAAGGAACTCGATCCCACCATGTTCACCAAGTCGGGCATCATGGTCGGCCTTGGCGAAGAGCGCAACGAAGTGCTGCAGCTGATGGACGACCTGCGCAGCGCCGACGTGGACTTCCTGACCATCGGCCAATATCTGCAGCCGACCCGCAAGCACCACAAGGTCGAGGCCTTCGTGACGCCGGAGGAATTCAAGTCCTACGAGACGGTGGCCTATACCAAGGGCTTCCTGATGGTGTCGTCGAGCCCGCTGACCCGCTCCTCGCACCATGCCGGCGACGATTTCGAGCGCCTGCGTGCTGCCCGCGAGAAGAAGCTGCTGGCTGCTGCTGAGTAATCAGGGGCGGAAAGGCTGGGCAAAACGACGTGTCATCGCACGTTTTGCACGCTCTCATGCTCGGGCTTGTCCCGAGCATCTGCAACCTCTGTACTTTACGATACGTGATTGGATCCTCGGGACGGGCCCGAGGATGACGTTGAGCTGGAGGCGATCCTTACGAAATGGCTCAATCGCCTGTCTTCGGCCCTTAAGCTAATTACGCCACAACCTTCTTCGGGCGATGCGCCCGCATGCACAGCACCACGCTCAGCACTACTGAGCAGATCGCGACGACCTCAACCAGCGTCGGGCCACGCCCCTCCCAGAGAAAACCGTAAAGCAGCGCAAACAGCGTTTCGAACAGGATCATCTGTCCGACCATGGTGAGCGGCAGAAGTCGGCTCATGCGGTTCCATAGCGCATTGCCGATAATGGAGGCGGTGACGCCGAGGCCTGCGGCAACGGCGGCGAAATGCAGCCAATCCCCGGAAGCGTGGCTTGCGCCACCAAAGCCAAAAGCCGGAATTGCCAGCGCCAGCGCCAGTGCGCCGGTCACCACACCCGTCATCATGTTCCAGTCATCGGCGCTGACATCGTGGAGGCGGGAAAGCCAGCGGGCGTTGCCGACGGCAAAGGCCGTCCAGGAGGCCAGTGCCCCGAGCGCGCAGGCAAGGCCGATGACGCGTGAAACATCGAGCCCACCATCGCCTTGCACCAGCGATTGCCAGGAAATGCCGACAATGCCGATTGCGCCGAAAACAAGCGACGGCCATAGCCGCCGGAGCGATACCGCGCCGTGGTCGCGACTGCCGATGATGGTGACGGCGACGGGCAGGAAACCGATGATGATGGAGGTGAAAGCGACACCGCTGAGTTTAACGGCTGTCGATATGAAGACATAATAGGCGATATTGCCGATCATGCTCAGCCAGCCGAGCGCAAACCATTCCTGTATGCCAAAACGGGCGGAAACCCGCCTGATGCGCGGTCCGATGATGATGAGGGAAATCAGCCCGTAGGTGAGGTAACGCGCCGTCGACAGTTGCAAGGCGGAAAAATCCGGCACGAGTTTGGGGGCGAGAAAGATGCCTCCCCACATCGCTCCCGCCAGCATGCCATAAAAAACACCGAGACCTGTCCTGTTCATGTCCTGTCACATCCGCATTCGCATTTGCCTGCGATGTGCCACAGCCCTTTCCGGCTGTCTTGACAAAAACTCCTGATGACCGTGTCGACGGTTCTAATGAATGCCGCGGTTTCGGCGATAGGCAGCGGGCGTTTCACCCACCGCATTGCGCATGGCGCGCGTCAGTGCCGTCTGGTCGGAAAAGCCGGCCCGCAGGGCAATCTCGGCAATTGGCAGGGTGGAATCGTCGAGCAGCACGCAGACCTTGTCCATGCGCAGCCCGGCCAGCCAGCGGTGAGGCGGGCGGCCGAATTCCTCGAGAAACAGAGCATGCAAACGGCTGTCGCTGATCGTCACGCAGGAGGCAAGCATCCCGATGGTCCAGGGGAAGAACGGTTCCGCCCTGACGACCGCGGCGAGCCTGTGCAGGCGTTGGCGGATATCGGTTCTGTCATCGGCCAGACTGTCGATCAGCAGCGGCGCCCACAGACCGGCAATATCGTCGCGCCGCCCATCCGCTCCGATGATGCCGCGCATATAGGCGATCAATTGCCGGGTATCCTGCACTATGTCGAGAAACGGCGAACGGGCGAATTTTTCGAGGGTTTGCTCGGGAAGGGCGCTTTCATTAATATCGACCACCAGTGAGTGATTGCTCGCTGTCGCTTCCTGGGTATGCGGCGTGTCGCGATGGATGAAGACGCCACGCCCGGTCGACAATTCATCCTGCCGTCCGGCTACATCGATTAGCAGACGCCCGGAGACCGGAAGAACGATTTGAACGAAGCCATGCCGTTCCTTCGGTTTTTCTTCCCTGTAGGTTCTGATATCGGCGGATGCGGCTGTCATGACGCTGTCGTTTCCATTGTGCAAAGAAATGGCCGCCTCGAAAAAGCGGCCGGTTTCATTGTTTGATTATGACATTGTCTTGAAGATTGGGCCAGTCGGCTTTATCGGTCGGCTCTGCGCGCCGGCAATTAACAGTCTTCCTTGGTGGTCGATTCGCCGCGTTTGCGCTTGCGCAGAACCGGCTTGTTCTCTCTCGCCTCGCATTTCGCGACATCGATAAGATAGGCAAGCACCGGCATGCCGTTCATCGATGCGAGTTGTTTTGCGGATTCGAGAAGGTTGATGATGTTGGAAAAATCGTCCATCGGCTCACTCAGTGGCTCAAAGCGGTTATGTATCGGGTCTGAACCCAAGGATGAATACGCTGGGTGAAATCGGGAGCTTCCAGCGCCGTTGCATCCAATGGGTGTAATATTAGTCGCAAATAAATAGCAATCCCTGCGACGGAGTTACAATAGTCAATTTTCCGTAACTGCCATGCGCGGTAACGATATCGCTCAAGGGTTATGACCGGGTGGCAGAAATATATCCAGCGGTTAGATGAGGTCTTTCAAATGCCGAACTATCTTCACAGGGTAGAAGATGCTGCCGCGATTATCGCCGGCGCGCAGCGCATCTTGGTCGTTGGCTGTTCCGGCGGCGGCAAGTCGACGCTTTCGCAGAAGCTCGCGGGCAATTTCGGGCTTCGTTATATCTCCATGGATCGGGAGATTTTCTGGCTGCCCGGCTGGCAGGCGCGCGCCCGCGATGAGCAGCGGCAGAGGATAGCCGCCATCATCACAGAAGAACGCTGGCTGATGGACGGCAGCAATCCATCGTCTTTCGATATACGCCTGCCGCGGTCCCACATCGTTCTCTGGGTGCGCATGCCGCGCTGGCTCTGCCTGTGGGGCGCCGTCAGCCGGGCGATCAAGGGTTACGGCAAGGCGCGTCCGGAAATGGCGGAGGGATGTCCCGAAAGAATAGACATCGATTTCCTGCGCTATATCTGGAATTTCGAACGCCGCCATGCCCCGATTTTCGAGCAGAATTTCGCGCTTTATGGTCCTGATGTGCCGGTATTCCAGCTGAAAAGCCGAAAACAGTTTCGCCGCCTTCTTGATCTTCTCGTTATCGAGGATTAACTGCCGCTCATGCCACAGTTCGAAACGCATCGCCTCGTTAAACACTCGCCCGACCGCATGTACGACCTCGTCGCCGATGTGGAGAAATATCCGCAGTTTCTTCCCCTTTGCGAGGCGCTCACGGTCCGCTCGCGCAAGGAACGCGACGGCAAGATGCTGCTGGTGGCTGACATGACGGTGGGTTACAAGGCCATTCGTGAGACCTTCACCACCCAGGTGCTTCTGAACCCTGCGGAGCGCGCCATCGATGTGAAATATATCGACGGACCATTCAAATATCTCGAAAATCGCTGGCGTTTTGAGGCCTCGGACGAGGGCGGCTCAGCCATTCATTTCTTCATTGACTATGAATTCAAGAACCGACTGCTCGGCGCGGTCATGGGGTCGATGTTCGACCGGGCATTCCGCATGTTCGCGGAAGCCTTCGAGACCCGCGCCGACAAGATTTATGCCGACCCGGCCTGACTAAGTGCGGTCAGCATTTCGAGCGCTGTCTTAACCGTCGCAAGACGGATTTCGGTGCGACCAATGTCGCCGTAATGCATCTCTTTGTGCAGGCTCTGGCCATTGCGCGCCTTGGCCGCCAGATGCACCAATCCCACCGGTTTTTCCGAAGAGCCGCCACTCGGGCCGGCAATGCCGGTTACAGCCACGGCAAAATCCGCCCGTGAACGGAACAGGGTGCCATGCGCCATCTGCAGCGCCGTCTGCCGGGAGACCGCGCCGAAATTCGCCAGTGTCTCGACGCCAACTCCCAGCATGTCCATCTTGGCTTCATTGGTATAGGTAACGAAACCACGGTCCACGACGGCGGAGGAGCCGGCAATCTCTGTCAGCGCGCCGGCGATCAGGCCGCCCGTGCAGCTCTCAGCTGTCGAGACCATGAAACCGCGGGCGGTGAAATCGGCGATGATCCGCCGCGCCAGTTCTTCTATGTCAGCGGGAAAAAGGCTCATAGCGGTCTGCCCCGGTAGACGACGGTAGCGGTGGCTATCGCCGCGATGCCCTCCCGACGGCCGACGAAGCCAATCGTCTCGTTGGTTGTCGCTTTCACCGAGCAGCGCTCCAGCGCGATCCCGAGCATGTCCGAAAGCGCTTCCCGCATGGCCTGCCGGTGCGGACCGATGCGCGGCGCTTCGGCTATCAGCGAAACGTCGGCGTTCATGATCGTGCCGCCATTGTCACGCACCACCTTGGCCGCGTGTTCGAGAAAGATGCGGGAGGCCGCACCCTTCCATTGCGGATCCGAGGGCGGGAAATGGTCGCCGATATCGCCGGCGCCGCAGGTGGCGAGCAGCGCATCGGTCAGCGCATGCAGCGCCACATCGGCATCCGAATGACCTTTCAGTCTCTGATCGTGCTCGATGAAGATGCCGCAGAGTGTGACGCCATCCCCGGCCTCAAGCTGATGCACGTCGTAACCATTGCCGGTGCGCACGTCGGGCAATCCGTGAGAGAGCTTTTCATCGGCCATGGCGATATCCCGCTTGAGAGTGAGTTTTACATTGTCGACCGAACCTTCGGTCAGCGTCACCGTCAGCCCGGCCCATTCCGCGATGGATGCGTCATCGGTGAAATCCGTTTTGCCGGAAGCAGCAGCAGTGCGATGCGCGCGAAGAATATCACCGTAATTGAAGCTCTGCGGTGTCTGGGCCGCATAAAGTCCCTGTCGGGAAACCGTCTCCACGACGAGATCGCCAGAGCCGCGCTTCAGCGTATCGGTGACGGGCAGGGCGGGCAGAACGCCCACCGCACCCGCCCGGTGCAGGGCGACGATGCGTTCCAGCATGTCCACGGCGACGAAAGGCCGCACGGCGTCATGGATCATCACATGCGTCAGCTCTTCCGAGGCGAGCGCCTCCAGCCCGGCCAGTACCGATTGCTGGCGTGTCGCACCGCCCGTCACGGTGACGATCCGCTCACCGGCATCCAGTCGCTGCAGGACTGGTGACAACAGTGCTGCATCGTCGGCATGGCTGACGACCACGATGGGGGAGGCACCATTCCAGCCGAGGAAAGTCGCCAATGTATGCTCGATCACGGCCCTGCCGCCGATCGGGCGATATTGCTTCGGCCCTTCCTCGGGCGAGCCTGCCCTTTCACCGCGTCCCGCGGCGACGATGACGATGCCGAGTTTCATAGTACTTTCCTGCATTGGTCATATGCTTTGCGCGCAACCCTTAGCGGTTGACAGTCCTGCTCTAGCGTTTCAAAACCCGGATGGCCAGCCCGATAAGACGCGCATTCGCCCCTGCATGACGCAGGATCGATCGTCATTGGCCTTTGAACCTGCACAAATTGCTGCCGACAGCAAAACAGGCAGGCAGCCGCCCAGCAAATAAAAGGTGCAACCCTCTAAAAGTGCTTGGCAACCGCGCAAACACTGTCTAAAAATAATGCAAATAACCCTTCTGCATGAAAGATCATCAATTGCATCTTCCGGAGTTGTCAGAACCGTTCAGCATCGGCTCAGTTACGATCCGTAATCGTGCCGTGCTGGCGCCCATGTCGGGCGTGACGGATCTGCCGTTTCGGCAGCTTGCCTGGCGTTATGGTGCGGGTCTCGTCGTGACGGAGATGGTCGCAAGCCGCGAGCTCGTCGCTAACAAGGGGGAATCCTGGGCGCGGCTGAAAAATG
Source organism: Agrobacterium sp. LAD9 (assembly GCF_003031125.1). Lineage (NCBI taxonomy): Bacteria > Pseudomonadati > Pseudomonadota > Alphaproteobacteria > Hyphomicrobiales > Rhizobiaceae > Agrobacterium > Agrobacterium sp. LAD9. The sequence continues at coordinate 153,283 of NZ_PHGS01000007.1, forward strand.
CAGGCATGGTTCCGCATATGGTGCAGCTTGCCGGGCGTGAGGCGTATTTCATGGCCGAGGCGGCGAAGATCGCGGCCGATAACGGCGCCGGCATCATCGATATCAATATGGGATGCCCGGCCAAGAAGGTAACGGGCGGTTATTCCGGCTCGGCGCTGATGCGCGATCCCGATCATGCGCTCTCGCTGATCGAGGCGACGGTCAATGCGGTCGACGTGCCTGTGACGCTGAAGATGCGGCTCGGCTGGGACGAAAACACCATCAATGCGCCTGATATCGCCCGCCGCGCCGAGGCGGCAGGTGTTCAGCTCATCACCATTCACGGGCGCACCCGCATGCAGTTTTACGAGGGACGAGCGGACTGGAACGCCATCCGCGCCGTGCGCGAGGTGATTTCCGTGCCTCTCATCGCCAATGGCGATGTGGAAACGGCCGATGATGCGCGCGAAATCCTGCGCCGATCGGGTGCGGATGCCGTCATGGTCGGGCGCGGCACACAGGGGCAACCCTGGCTGCCGGCAGTGCTCGCCGGACATGCGGCGCCGCACCGCGATGATATTTCCGCCATTGCCATCGAGCATTACGAGATGATGCTGGAATTTTACGGAAGGGAAGCCGGTCTCCGGCATGCCCGCAAACATCTGGGCTGGTATCTCGACCGTTTCGCGCCAGAGATCGCCACGCCCGACAAGGCTCAAATCATGACATCGCGTGACACGGTGGAGGTGGCCGATCTGCTGCGCTCCGCCCTTTGCAAAAATGCGGGCGAAGCCGCAAGGAAGGCCGCATGAGCGCTGACAAACACAGCCCGGCAGATGCAAACCCGCTCGCCATGGCGGTTCTGAACGCGGTGCAGAACCCCGTCATTCTAGTGGATGCCGAAGGTTTCATTGCATTCGCCAATTGGGAAGCCGAGGCCTTTTTCGGGGCAAGCGCCTCTCATCTCGCCCGTTACCGCGTTTCCACCTTTATTCCCTTCGGCAGCCCGCTTCTGGCGTTGATCGATCAGGTGCGGGAACGCCGCGCACCGGTGAACGAATATCGGGTCGATCTGAGTTCGCCACGGCTTGGACAGGACAAGCTGGTCGATCTCTATGTGGCGCCCGTTGTCAGCGAGCCGGGTTCGGTTGTCGTCGTCTTTCAGGAGCGGTCGATGGCGGACAAGATCGACCGGCAATTGACCCATCGCGCCGCTGCCCGTTCCGTAACCGGCCTTGCCTCGATGCTCGCGCATGAGATCAAGAACCCGCTGTCAGGCATTCGCGGCGCTGCCCAGCTTCTGGAGACATCGGTTGCCGATGAGGACCGGGCGCTGACGCGGCTGATCTGCGATGAGACCGACCGCATCGTTTCGCTGGTCGACCGCATGGAGGTGTTTTCCGACGAGCGGCCGGTGGATCGCGTACCGGTCAACATCCATTCCGTGCTCGATCATGTGAAGGCAATCGCCAAGGCCGGTTTTGCCCGCAACATCAAGATTTCCGAGAACTATGACCCGTCGCTGCCGCCGGTCTATGCCAATCGCGACCAGCTGGTTCAGGTCTTCCTCAATCTGGTGAAGAATGCGGCGGAAGCCGTGGGCAACCAGTCGGATGGCGAGATATTGCTGACCACCGCCTACCGTCCCGGCATGCGGCTTTCCGTCGCCGGCAGCCGCGAGCGCATTTCGCTGCCGCTCGAATTCTGCGTGCATGACAATGGCCCGGGCGTTCCGGCCGATCTCTTACCGCATCTCTTCGATCCCTTCATCACCACCAAGACGAATGGTTCGGGCCTGGGCCTGGCGCTTGTCGCCAAGCTGATCGGCGCCCATGGCGGCATCGTCGAATGCGACAGCCAGAACCATCGCACGACTTTCCGCGTATTGATGCCCGTCTCGCCGGAAGTGGCGCTCGACGACATCACCTTGCCGAACACGACAGGAAATGACCTATGACAGCTACGATCCTCGTCGCCGATGATGATGCCGCAATCCGCACGGTACTCAACCAGGCGCTCAGCCGTGCCGGTTACGACGTGCGCATCACCTCCAATGCCGCAACGCTCTGGCGCTGGGTCTCGGCAGGTGAGGGCGATCTGGTCGTTACCGATGTCGTGATGCCGGATGAAAACGCCTTCGATCTTCTGCCTCGCATCAAGAAGGCCCGTCCAGACCTGCCGGTTCTTGTCATGAGCGCGCAGAACACCTTCATGACCGCCATCAAGGCCTCGGAAAAAGGCGCTTACGACTATCTGCCGAAGCCCTTCGACCTGACAGAACTGATCGCGATCATCGGCCGCGCCCTGTCTGAGCCGAAGCGCAAGCCGGCCAAGCTTGATGACGACATGCAGGACGGCATGCCGCTCGTTGGCCGTTCCGCGGCGATGCAGGAAATCTACCGCGTTCTCGCCCGCCTGATGCAGACCGATCTGACGCTGATGATCACCGGCGAATCCGGCACCGGCAAGGAGCTGGTGGCGCGGGCGCTGCATGATTACGGCAAGCGCCGCAATGGTCCCTTCGTCGCCATCAACATGGCGGCAATCCCGCGCGACCTGATCGAATCCGAACTTTTCGGCCACGAGAAGGGCGCCTTCACTGGTGCGCAGAACCGCTCGACCGGCCGTTTCGAACAGGCCGAAGGTGGTACGCTGTTCCTCGATGAAATCGGCGATATGCCGATGGATGCCCAGACACGCCTGCTGCGCGTGTTGCAGCAGGGCGAATATACGACGGTGGGCGGACGCACGCCGATCCGCACCGATGTCCGCATCGTCGCCGCCACCAACAAGGACCTGAAACAGTCGATCAATCAGGGCCTCTTCCGCGAGGACCTCTATTATCGCCTCAACGTCGTGCCGCTTCGGCTGCCGCCGCTGCGTGACCGGGCCGAGGATATTCCCGATCTCGTGCGCCATTTCATCCAGCAGGGTGAGAAGGAAGGCCTTGAGGGCAAGCGTTTCGAGACCGAGGCGCTTGAGGTCATGAAGGCCTATGCCTGGCCGGGCAACGTGCGTGAACTGGAAAACCTGATCCGCCGCCTGATGGCGCTTTATCCGCAGGAAGTCATCACCCGCGAAATCATCGAGCAGGAATTGCAGTCGGATGTCCCGGACAGCCCGCTCGACAAGATGGCGGTCCGTACCGGCTCGCTCACCATTTCGCAGGCGGTCGAGGAAAACATGCGGGATTATTTCTCAAGCTTTGGTGATGGCTTGCCGCCGCCGGGTCTTTACGACCGCGTGCTGCGCGAACTGGAATATCCGCTGATTCTCGCCGCCTTGACGGCGACACGCGGCAACCAGATCAAGGCTGCTGATCTTCTTGGCCTCAACCGCAATACGCTGCGCAAGAAAATCCGCGAGCTTGGAGTTTCCGTGTATCGCAGCTCCCGCCCCAGCTGAGAATGTTGACAAGGCCGCATCTGTCGTTGCATTTTCGCCACATTGTGTTGCTTGGAAAACACTAGGAGGGAGAGAGATTCGCCGAACTGCGGTGAATCTTGCCTGACTTCAGGAATGTGGTGCTGGCTGGCCAGCGATTGGGAGTAGTTGATGCGGAAACCCGCCGCCGAAAACGCCGTTGCTGACGAAGCAGCGGGCATGGTGGTTGCCGATCGCAGGATGTCTTTCGCTCTGCCGGGGCTGGTGCTCGCCGGCGTCGCCCTCGTCTGCGCCATCATTACCCTCTTCGTGCTGCTCGGCGTGACCCCGATTGCGCCGACATCCAACGTCGTCATCGCTTCCGTCGTCATCAATTCGATCTTCGTGATCGGCCTGATCTTTCTGATCGGCCGCGAAATCAACCGCCTGCTGAAAGCCCGGAAAAAGGGCAGGGCGGCGGCGCGTCTGCACGTGCGCATCGTCGTGCTTTTCTCCATCGTGGCGATCACGCCCGCCGTGCTTGTCGCCATCTTCGCCAGCCTGACGCTGAATGTCGGTCTCGACCGCTGGTTTTCGCTGCGCACGCAGTCGATCGTCGATTCCTCCAGCAACATCGCTCAGGCCTATATGATGGAAAATGCCGGTTATCTTCAGGGCCAGACCCTGTCGATGGCCACCGATCTCGACCGCAACCGCGCGCTTTTTTATCTAGACCGCACCGGCTTCGTTGATCTCATGACCCGTCAGGCCAAGGGACGCGGCCTGCTTGGCGCGTTTCTGGTGCAGGAAGACGGCGACGCCGTCGCGCAGGCCGATATCAAGACGGAAAAACCGCTTCCCGCCATTCCGCATGACGCGCTTGAAAAGGCCGCCGCCGGTCAGCCGACGTTGATCCCGCCTGGCATCACCAACCTCGTTGGCGCGATTATCAAGCTCGAAGGCATTAGCGGAACCTTCCTTTACACGGTACGCGCCGTCGATCCCAAGGTCATGGGCGCAATGCGGCTGATGGAGGAGAACCGCGCCGAATACAAGGCGATGGAAGCCGGTCGCGCGCCGCTGCAGATCGCCTTTGCGATCCTCTATCTCGGTTTTGCGCTGATCGTGCTTCTGGCGGCGATCTGGACGGCGATCGCGGTCGCCGACCGTATCGTGCGCCCGATCCGGCTTCTCATCAGTGCCGCAGACAGTGTCGCCACCGGCAACATGCATGTGCTGGTGCCCGTGCGCGCCGTTGATGGCGACGTCGGGCGTCTGTCGCGCACCTTCAACAAGATGGTCTCGGAACTGCGCAGCCAGCAGGAACAGATCATCGAGGCGAAAGACGATATCGACGATCGTCGCCGCTTCATCGAGGCGGTGCTTTCGGGCGTTACCGCCGCCGTCATCGGCGTTGACGAGAACCGCAAGATCACCATCGTCAATCCTTCGGCAGAAGAATTCGTGGCGCTTTCTTCCGACCAGTTGATCGGTGCGCAACTGTCGGAAATTGCGCCTGAAATCGAAGAGGTCGTGACCGAGGCCAACACCTGGTCGCGCGGCAACTTCCGCAAGCAGATCAATATCATGCGGCGCGGCAAGGAGCGTACCCTCAATGTGCAGGTGACCCGCGAGGACGCCCGCGACAGCCGCGACAGCTACGTCATCACCCTTGACGACATCACCGATCTCGTCATCGCCCAACGCTCCACCGCATGGTCGGATGTGGCGCGACGCATCGCTCATGAAATCAAGAACCCACTGACGCCGATCCAGCTTTCCGCCGAGCGCATCAAGCGCCGTTTCGGCAAGCAGATCGATGAAAGCGACCGCGCCATTTTCGACCAGTGTACGGACACCATCGTCCGGCAGGTCGGTGATATCGGCCGGATGGTCGACGAGTTCTCGGCCTTTGCGCGCATGCCGAAGCCGACCAAGGAAAAGTCGGACCTGCGTTCGATTTTGAAGGATGCGGCGTTCCTGCGCGAAATCAGCGCCGCCGACACGAAATTCTCAACGGAACTGGGCGACATCCCGCTGGAGGGCATGTTCGATGCCCGCATGCTGGGACAGGCCTTCGGCAATCTCATCAAGAATGCGACGGAAGCCATCGAGGCGGTGGAAGGCGAAAAGCGTCCGGGTAAAATCCTGGTGCGCGCCTCCTTCGACGAGGCCAATTCCCGTTTCGTGGCCGACATCATCGACAATGGCCGCGGCCTTCCCGTCGAGAACCGTCACCGCATTCTCGAACCCTATATGACGATGCGGGACAAGGGCACAGGCCTCGGCCTCGCCATCGTCAAGAAAATCATCGAAGAACATGGTGGGTATCTGGAGCTCCATGATGCCCCGGCCGAATTCGACCATGGCCATGGCGCCATGATCCGAGTGCTGCTGCCCTATATCGAGGCGGTCGGCAGCGAAAATAACAAGGAAGCAGCATATGGCGTCTGATATTCTGGTCGTGGATGACGAGGCGGACATTCGCGAAATCGTAGCGGGCATTCTTTCCGACGAGGGACACGAGACCCGCATGGCGTTCGACAGCGACAGCGCGCTGGCCGCCATTTCGGAACGCGTGCCGCGCCTGATCTTTCTCGATATCTGGATGCAGGGTTCGAAGCTCGACGGTCTGGCGCTGCTGGACGAAATCAAGAGCCGTCATCCCGAAATTCCTGTCGTCATGATTTCCGGTCACGGCAATATCGAAACCGCCGTCAACGCCATCAAGCGTGGCGCTTTCGACTTTATCGAAAAGCCGTTCAAAGCCGACCGGCTGATCCTGATCGCCGAGCGGGCGCTGGAAAACTCCAAGCTGAAGCGCGAGGTTCAGGAACTCAAGAAGCGCACCGGTGACGCGGTTGAACTCGTTGGTGCGTCACTTGCCGTGTCGCAGCTTCGCCAGACCATTGACAGGGTGGCCCCCACCAACAGCCGCATCATGATCCTCGGCCCCTCCGGCTCCGGCAAGGAGCTGGTGGCGCGCATGGTGCACAAGAAATCCTCGCGCGCTACAGGACCTTTCGTGGCGCTCAATGCCGCGACGATCACGCCCGACCGCATGGAAATCGCGCTTTTCGGCACGGAAGGCCTGCCCGGACAGCCACGCAAGGTAGGTGCCTTGGAAGAAGCCCATCGCGGCGTTCTTTATCTCGATGAAGTCGGCGAAATGCCGCGCGAGACGCAGAACAAAATCCTGCGCGTGCTGGTCGACCAGCAATTCGAGCGTGTCGGCGGCGGCAAGCGGGTGAAGGTGGATGTGCGCATCATTTCCTCGACCGCCCACCATCTCGAAAGCCTGATCGCCGAAGGCCAGTTCCGCGAGGACCTCTATCATCGCCTCGCCGTGGTGCCGGTGAAGGTGCCGGCGCTTTCCGAGCGCCGCGAAGATATCCCCTTCCTCGTCGACATGTTCATGCGGCAGATTTCCGAACAGGCTGGCATTCGCCCGCGCAAGATCGGGGATGACGCCATGGCCGTTCTCCAGACCCACGACTGGCCGGGCAATATCCGCCAGCTTCGCAACAATATCGAGCGGCTGATGATTCTGGCGCGGCCCGAAGGCGGCGAAGCGCCGATCTCGGCCGACATGCTGCCGGCGGATATTGGCGACATGCTGCCGAAGATTTCGGCGCAGGGCGATCAGCACATCATGACCCTGCCGCTGCGCGAAGCGCGTGAAATGTTCGAGCGGGACTACCTGATGGCCCAGATCAACCGCTTCGGCGGCAATATTTCGCGCACGGCGGAATTTGTCGGCATGGAACGGTCGGCGCTGCATCGCAAACTGAAATCTCTCGGCGTATAAGGAATCTAGGCGCTTTGCCGTAACCGATTATTCCGTCAGAGAGACAGCATGAAAGTCATCATTTGCGGCGCAGGGCAGGTGGGTTACGGCATCGCCGAACAATTGTCGCGGGAGGATAATGAGGTATCGGTCATCGATACCGCTGCGCCGCTTATTACCGCCATAACCGAGACGCTGGACGTGCGCGGTTATGTCGGCCATGGCGCCCATCCCGACATGCTAGCCAAGGCCGGCGCCGACCAGGCCGACATGATCATCGCCGTTACGCTGCATGACGAGATCAATATCGTCGCCTGTGAGGTGGCGCATGCGCTCTTCAGCGTGCCGACCAAGATCGCCCGCATCCGCGACCAGAGCTATCTGAAGCCGGAATATGCCGATCTCTTCAGCCGCGAGAACATGTCCATCGATGTGACGATTTCTCCGGAAGTCGAAGTCGGCAAGATGGTGCTGCGGCGTATCGCCTTTCCGGGCGCAACCGACGTCGTGAGGTTCGCGGAAGATACGATCTACATGCTGGCCATCGAATGCATGGAAGATTGCCCTGTCATCAACACACCGCTGCAGCAACTCTCCAGCCTCTTTCCCGACCTCATCGCCACGGTGGTTGGCGTTTACCGGGATGGTATTCTGAAGGTGGCGCATTCTTCGGAACAGTTGCGGGTGGGCGACCTTGCCTATGTCATCTGCCAGCGCCAGCACGCCCGCCGTACCCTAAGCCTCTTCGGTCACGAGGAGCAGGAAGCGCAGCGCATCGTGATTGCGGGTGCCGGTAATATCGGCCATTTCGTCGCGCACAAGATCGAGGAGATGCAGCCGAAGACGCGGGTGAAGATCATCGAGTCGGACCGCGACAGGGCGGTTGCCGCATCCGAGCAGTTGAGCCACACCATCGTCATGCATGGTTCGGCGCTCGATCAGAAAATCCTGATGCAGGCCGATATTCAGGATACCGATCTGATCGTCACGCTCACCAACAATGACCAGACCAATATTCTGGCCGCCGTCATTGCCAAGCAGCTCGGCTGCAAATCGAATCTGGCGCTCTTGAACAGCACGTCATTCCACGATGTCGCCCGTTCTCTGGGGCTCGATGCCTATATCAATCCCAGAGCCGTGACGATCTCCCGCGTGCTTCAGCATGTGCGCAAGGGTCGCATCCGTTCGGTCTACGCCGTCCAACGCGGTTCGGCGGAGGTAATCGAGGCGGAGGCGCTGGAGACATCGCCGCTGGTCGGCCAATCCTTCCGCGACATCGATATGCCCGAAGGCGTGCGCATCGGCGCGATCTATCGCGACGGTGTGGTGATCCGTCCTGACGGCAGCACGAAAATCAAGGCGAAGGACCGTGTCGTGCTCTTTGCATCCGCCGATGCGGTGCGCGACGTGGAACAACTTTTCCGTGTTTCGATACAATATTTTTGACTGTCCCGAATCGAAAATGCGGGTCAATACTCGTACCCGTCAGGCTGTTTTGACCGTTGCGGAACGGAACATGATTTGATACCAGAGTTTGAGGTCAGCCAAGCGGGGGACAAGACTTGGCCGGCTTATTATTGATTGATTATTTTCCGGTATCCCTGCCGGCAAAAAAGAAAGAAGCGGCGCTATGGCGGAACGTTCTCAAAACCTTCAGGATCTCTTCCTCAATACCGTTCGTAAGCAGAAGATTTCGCTCACGATTTTCCTGATCAACGGCGTCAAGCTGACGGGCGTTGTTACCTCCTTCGACAATTTCTGCGTGCTTTTGCGCCGTGACGGTCATTCGCAGCTGGTCTACAAGCATGCGATCTCCACCATCATGCCCGGCCAGCCGATGCAGATGTTCGAAAGCGAAGAAGGCGCGGCCTGATCGGCTCCCTCGACGGATATTCGATATAGACTGACCCGGATCGGGAACATTTCCCGTTCCGTCAGGTTAATTCCCATGGCCGCCCGCGCGGATGCGGTCGGCCGCAATCTTCTTTCTGGATAAGGCTGAGCCCATTTCGACGCGCGACACTTCGAACGAATCGATCATTCCGGAGCAGGAAAAGCGCCGCGACGACATGCGCGCGGTTGTCCTCGTGCCCGTCCTCAAGCAGCAGCGCGAAAATCGCGATGCGGCGGCAGGCCCCGTCGCTCCCGGCCGCTCCGTTGAAGCCAAGCTTGAGGAAGCCAAGGGTCTGGCGCTCGCCATCGATCTGGAGGTGACGCAGGGTCTCATCGTTTCGGTGAACCAGCCGCGCCCGGCGACATTGTTCGGAACCGGCAAGATCGAGGAAATCGGCCATCTGCTCGATGAGACGGATTCCGGCCTGGTGATCGTCGATCATCCGCTGACCCCGGTGCAGCAGCGAAATCTCGAAAAGCAGTGGAATGCCAAGGTCATCGACCGCACGGGTCTCATCCTTGAAATCTTTGGCCGCCGCGCCTCCACCAAGGAAGGCACGTTGCAGGTTGATCTCGCGCATCTGAACTACCAGAAGGGCCGCCTCGTCAGAAGCTGGACCCACCTTGAACGCCAGCGCGGTGGTGCGGGTTTCATGGGCGGTCCGGGTGAAACGCAGATCGAGGCCGACAGACGATTGCTGCAGGATCGCATCGTAAAGCTCGAGAAGGAGCTGGAGCAGGTGGTGCGCACCCGCCAGCTTCACCGCGCCAAGCGCCGCAAGGTGCCGCATCCGATCGTGGCGCTGGTCGGTTACACCAATGCCGGTAAATCCACGCTGTTCAACCGCATCACCGGTGCTGGCGTTCTGGCGGAGGACATGCTGTTCGCAACCCTCGATCCGACATTGCGCCGGATGAAGCTGCCGCATGGCCGCACTGTCATCCTTTCCGATACGGTCGGTTTTATTTCCGACCTGCCGACGCATCTCGTCGCCGCCTTCCGTGCAACGCTGGAAGAGGTGCTGGAAGCCGATCTCGTTCTGCATGTGCGCGACATGTCCGATCCGGATAATGCCGCACAGTCTGCGGATGTGCTACGTATTCTCGGCGATCTCGGCATTGACGAGAAGGAGGCCGAAAAGCGCATCATCGAGGTCTGGAACAAGGTCGACCGTCTCGAGCCGGAAGCGCATGACGCCATCATGCAGCGCGCCGAAGGCCGCTCGGATATTCGCGCCGTTTCGGCAATCACGGGTGAGGGCGTTGATGCCCTGATGGACGAGATTTCAAAGCGCCTCTCCGGTGTGCTGACGGAAACGACCGTCGTGCTTTCCGTTGAGCAGCTGTCGCTGATTTCCTGGGTCTACAGCAATTCCATCGTGGATGCCCGTGAAGACCATGAGGACGGATCGGTGGCGCTCGATGTGCGCCTGTCGGAAACGCAGGCCGCCGAGCTGGAGCGCAAGCTTGGTAAAGTGACCATCCGCGAACGCGAGGACTGGGAGCGCTAAGTGCTCCGAAAGGGGTGCGAGGATTTCCTCAAATTCGACGTCATCTTCGGGCTTGCCCCGAGAATCCAATCACGTTGAGTAGAATCGACAGGTTGCAGATCCTCGGGACAAGCCCGAGGATGACCTCGGCGTGATTGGCTCGACGCACCATTCCCTCTGACGGCGCCAGCCAAAGCGCCCGCAGCATCTCCGCGATCAGAACGAAACCGTATCAAGTGAGCGTTCGATGCGTTTCGCCGCCTGCCACAAATCTTCCATCCGCTCAAGGCTCGCTTCTTCCAGCGTCTCGCCATTTTCGGTGAGCGATGTTTCGATGTGATTGAAACGCCTGCGGAATTTCGTATTGGTGCCGCGCAGCGCATCTTCCGGATCCGCTTTGACATGCCGGCCGATATTGACGAGGGCAAAGATCAGATCGCCGAGTTCGTCCGAGACTTTCTCCGGTTTCCCCTCCGCCAGCGCCTCACGCAATTCGGCGATTTCCTCCTCGATCTTGTCTAGAATGGGAGCGGGATCTGACCAGTCGAAACCGGCGCGCGCGGCCTGTTCCTGCAGCTTCAGGGCCTCGGTGAGCGCCGGCTGGCTGCGCTGCACGCCGCCCAGAAACCCGGCCTTGAAATCCTCGGTGATACCCCGGCGGGCGCGGCGCTCTGCACGTTCGCGTTTTTCCTCGGCCTTGATCCGGTCCCATTGCAGCTTGACGCTGTCAGGTGTATCGGCCTCGGAAACGGCAAAGACATGCGGATGGCGGCGGATCATCTTCGAGGTGACAGCCTCAACCACGTCGCCAAAGGCGAATTCGCCCCGTTCCTCGGCAATGCGGGCGTGGAAAACCACCTGCAAGAGAAGGTCGCCCAGTTCCTCGCAAAGATCGTCCATGTCCTTGCGCTCGATAGCGTCGGCGACTTCATAAGCTTCTTCAATGGTATAGGGCTTGATCGTCTCGAAGGTTTGCACAACATCCCACGGGCAACCGGTTTCCGGCTGGCGCAGGGCTTCCATGATCTCGATCAGGCGGGAAATATCCTTCGAGGCTTCCATATGTCTCAAACCTTCGTTCTTCGCTTTTTTGCGCATTATCCTGACGGAAAACCGCCTGGAAGGGCTCTAATTCAACGGAATGTCGTTGCCGCTCTTTGACGACTGATAGCTGGTGGAAAGATCGTCATAGGCGGCCTTGATACGGGCCGTCTGCACCTTCAGCGTGGTTTTCAGCGGATCGTCTTCGCCCTCCACCAGATCGGCGATGAAATACGAGTTCCAGAAGGCATTGTTTCGGCGATATCCGCCCGGCTCCAACCCGAAAACCTCTTTCAGGATTTTCAGATCGTGCGGGATTGCGAAAGCGTCGCGTGAATCCTCATGGCTGAAAAAGGAATAGAAATTGTCGAAGCCGGCCCAGGTGATGGCGGACATGCACATGGTGCAGGGTTCGTGGGTGGAAAGAAAAATCAGGTCCTTGGTGTTCGGCTTTTCGCCCAGTTCGTAAAACCGCTTCAGCGTGTGCACTTCGCCATGCCAGAGCGGGTTTTCCAGTTCGTTATTGGTCTCCGCTATCACCAGCGACAGATCGGATTTGCGTAGGATAGCCGCACCGAAGACCTTGTTGCCGAGGCTGACGCCGCGCGCCGTCAAGGGCAGAATATCGTGTTCGATGATATCGAGAAGGCGGGCGGCGAGGGTGTGGCTGGTCAAGGGTCTGATCCTTCGTGCCGCCTCAAGGAAAAGCGGTCTTCGCATGGAGAAATCGACGGGTAATCGTTGCTCCTTGTTCGGCGCGGGTACCTGCTTTGTCAAGGGATTCTGAGTGGATTCTCAGGCCTTGCGCAGGCGCGAAAAAGGGCTACCGGTTTGTTTTCCTCCAAAACCGGGGTCTTCGAGAAATAAAAATCCAGGTGTCGGAAAGGCTTGAATTTCTGTTTCTTCAATCTTGCACCGCAATGCGAGATATATGTCCAATGCACAACGAACATGATTTTTCCGCTGCTGGCGACCGCCTTTCTACCTTCCCCGCCTTCTTCCGGGTTGAGGGACGGCAGGTCGCTGTGTTCGGTAATGGTGATGAAGCGTTCGCGAAGGTAAGGCTGCTCGCCAACACCAATGCGTATATTGTCGCCTATGCTGACCAGCCGGAAGCGGATTTTGTGCGCTATCTCCGCGAGAACGGCATTGATCATCGGGCTTTGGGTTTCTCCAGCCAGTTGATCGAAGGCGCGACGTTGGTTTTTGCCGCCACCGGGGACGAGGCGCTGGACCGCCAGATCGTTACGGCTGCGCGCGCTAAGAAAATCCCCGCCAATGCGGTGGACCAGCCGGAATTTTGCGATTTCTTCACCCCGGCGCTCGTCGCCCGCGCCCCCGTCGCCATCGCCATTGGCACCGAAGGGGCAGGGCCGGTTCTCGCCCAGATGATCCGCGCGCGCATCGACCAGATGCTGTCGCCGTCGCTCGGCAAGCTTGCGCGCCTTGCCGTGCAATATCGTGACGCCGCCGAGCAGAATGTTCCCAAGGGAGCCTTGCGGCGCAATTTCTGGCGGCGGTTCTTTTCCGGTGCTGTCGCGGATGCCGTTGCTCTCGGCGATACGCTTTCCGCCCGCGATGCCGCTGACCGTCTGCTGCAATCGCCTGAACGCAGCGAAGGCCGTGTCTGGCTTGTCGGCGCCGGTCCGGGTGCGGAAGACCTGCTGACGCTGCGCGCGCAGCGCGTGCTGATGGAGGCCGACGTCATCGTTTATGATGCGCTGGTACCGCAGGCGATTGTCGATATGGGCCGCCGCGACGCCGAAAGACTGTCTGTCGGCAAGCGCAAGGGCTGCCATACGAAGTCGCAGGACGAGATCAACCGCCTGCTGGTGCGTCTCGGTAAGGATGGAAAACGCGTCGTTCGCCTGAAATCCGGCGATCCACTGGTCTATGGCCGGGCGGGTGAGGAAATGGCGGCGTTGCGTAATGCCGGCATTGGCTACGAGATCGTGCCCGGCATCACTTCGGCTTTTGCCGCCGCTGCGGATTTCGAGTTGCCGCTGACGCTGCGCGGTGTCGCCTCGTCGCTGATTTTCACCACCGGCCACGATCTGACCGGCGACGTTCTGCCCGATTGGGCGCGTCTTGCCGTTTCCGGCGCAACAATCGCCGTCTATATGGGCCGCAGCGTTGCCGCTTCGGTGGCGACAAGGCTGATCGAGGCAGGGCTGGGCGTGGAGACGACGGTGGCCGTCATCGAAAATGCCAGCCGCGCAGATCGCCGCCTGCTGCATGGCACATTGAACGATCTGCCCGACCTCGAACATCGCGATGAACTGACCGGTCCGGTCATGGTCATCATCGGCGATGCGGTGGCGGGCGCCAATTTCGACAGGTCCGAGGCGCTTGCGCTTGCTGCGAGGCCAGTGAACCTTAAACGGGAGTATGCAAATGGCTGACAAGGTTTTGACCGCCAACCGCCTGGGCGATGGTATCGCCGTCTGGCTCGACGCCAATGGCGAATGGACGGAGAACCTGCAGGGTGCGATCGTCGCGCGCCATGCGGAGGCCGTTGCCTCGTTCGAGGAAATCGGCAAGCGCGATTTTTCCGCCAACAAGGTCGTCGACGTGAATATCGTCGATGTCATTGAGGAGAACGGCAAGCTTTGGCCGACGCGGCTTCGCGAGCGCATTCGCGCCGCCGGCCCGACCATGCACTATGCCAACGGCTTCAAGCCGGCCGATGCAGCATTTATCGCAGTCTGAGGAAGAATATGTACCGTTACGACGAATTCGATCACGCATTTGTTGAAGGCCGCGTGGCACAGTTTCGCGATCAGGTAGAGCGCCGGCTGTCCGGTGAGCTGGCCGAGGACGCGTTCAAGCCGCTGCGCCTGATGAACGGCGTATACCTCCAGCTCCATGCTTACATGCTGCGCGTCGCTATTCCCTACGGTACGCTGAATTCGAAGCAGATGCGGATGCTGGCCCATATCGCCCGCAAATATGACCGGGGTTATGGCCACTTCACCACCCGCCAGAACATCCAGTACAACTGGCCGCGCCTTTCCGACACGCCGGATATCCTGTCCGAACTGGCGAGCGTGGAAATGCATGCGCTGCAGACCTCGGGCAACTGCATTCGCAACGTGACCGCCGATCATTTCGCCGGTGCTGCGGCAGATGAAGTCGCCGATCCGCGTCCTTATGCGGAAATCCTGCGTCAGTGGTCCTCCGTGCATCCGGAATTCTCGTTCCTGCCGCGCAAGTTCAAGATTGCGGTAACGGGTGCCGAGCGCGACCGCGCCGCCATTCAGGTCCACGATATCGGCCTGCACCTGAAAAAGAACGACAAGGGTGAGATCGGCTTTGCCGTTTATGTCGGCGGCGGGCAGGGCCGTACGCCGATGATCGCCAAGAAGATCCGCGACTTCCTGCCGGAAGAAGATCTGCTGTCCTACACCACGGCCGTCATGCGCGTTTATAACCTGCACGGCCGCCGTGACAACAAGTACAAGGCGCGCATCAAGATCCTTGTGCACGAGACGGGTGCGGAAGAGCTGGCCCGTCAGGTTGAGGTCGAGTTCGCGGAACTGAAAAACACCGAATTGAAGCTGCCGGATGCGGATATCGCCGCCATCACCGCCTATTTTGCACCGCCGGCAATGAAGGATCGTCCTGAAGGCTGGGAAAGCCTGGCGCGCTGGAAGCGTGCGGATGAGGGTTTTGCCCGTTTTGTCGAGCAGAACGTTCAGCCGCACAAGCATCCCGATTACGGCATGGTGACGATCTCGCTAAAGCCGATCGGCGGTATTCCGGGCGATGCGACTGACGAACAGATGGAACTCGTCGCCGATATCGCCGCGGAGTATGCCTTCGACGAAATCCGCATCAGCCACGAGCAGAACATCATCCTGCCGCATGTGGCGCTGGCCGATCTCGAACCGGTCTATCGTGCACTTGTGGGGGCGGGGCTGGCAACCGCCAATGCCGGGCTGATCACCGATATCATTGCCTGTCCCGGGCTGGACTATTGCGCGCTCGCCAATGCGCGCTCCATTCCGCTCGCGCAGGAAATCTCCACCCGTTTCGGCGCGCATGAGCGTCAGTTGGAAATCGGTGAGCTGAAGATCAAGATTTCCGGCTGCATTAATGCCTGCGGCCATCACCATGTCGGCCATATTGGCCTTCTGGGTGTGGAAAAGAAGGGTGCCGAACTCTACCAGATTACGCTTGGCGGATCGGGTGACGAAAACACCTCGATCGGCGAGATCATCGGTCGCGGTTTCGAGCCGGAAAAAGTGACCGACGCGGTGGAAACCATCGTCGACACCTATCTGGGCTTGCGCCTTTCGAAGGAAGAGAACTTCCTCGAAGCCTATCGCCGTGTCGGACCGCAGCCTTTCAAGGATGCGCTCTACGGTTCCGCCGCTGAAGCCGCCTGAGGAGATTGCCATGACGAAAATCTGGAACCGCGACGGCTTCGTGGAAAACGATCCCTGGGTGATCGAAACGGAAGAGCTGAAGGCTGGGGCTGAGCAAAAGCCGGTGCTGCCGCTTGCCGATTTCCTTGTCCGCGCCGCCGAAAGCAACGATATCGGCCTCGGCGTTCTGATTACGCCTGCCGACGATGTCACGCGGCTCGAACCCTATCTCGACCGTATCGAGCTTGTGGCCGTGAGCTTTCCGGCCTTTAATGACGGCCGTGGTTTCAGCCACGCCTCGCTGCTGCGCAGCCGTCTTGATTTTGCGGGAGAGGTGAGGGCGGTTGGCGATGTGCTGATCGACCAGGTGCCGCTGATGCTGCGCACCGGCTTTACCAGCTTTGCGGTGACGAACGACACGGCGATCCGTCGTCTGTCCGAAAATCGCCTGCCGGAAATCCCGGTCTATTACCAGCCGACGGCCCGGCCGGCCAGTGGTGGCGAGGCCTATAGCTGGCGCCGTCGTGCGGCCCAATGACACGTTGCGTGGAAATATGAGTTTCGGATACATATTTTCTGCGCATGGCAGTATTGATATTCTCATGCCTTCAAACCGCGACAAAAATGGTATAATTGCCCGGTCGAAGAATGTCGCTTATCGAATGAATGGACGGAACCTGAAATGAACGCGCCAGCCAAGACGGAAGATTTCGCGATCAAGATACCTGATGGTGTTTACGCCGAGACGGTTTTGTCGGTGGAGCATTATACGGATCACCTGTTCCGTTTCCGCATGACGCGTCCGGCTGGCTTCCGTTTTCGTTCAGGCGAATTCGCCATGATTGGCCTGATGGTCGGCGAAAAGCCGATCTACCGCGCCTATTCCATCGCCAGCCCCGCCTGGGACGAGGAACTGGAGTTCTTCTCGATCAAGGTTCCTGATGGCCCGCTGACCTCGCATCTTCAGGCGATCAAGCCCGGCGACACGGTTCTGATGCGCAAGAAGCCGACAGGCACGCTGGTTCTGGACGCGCTGACACCCGGCAGACGGCTTTATATGTTCTCGACCGGCACCGGCATTGCGCCTTTCGCAAGCCTGATCCGCGATCCGGATACCTATGAAAAGTTCGAAGAGGTCATCCTCACCCATACCTGCCGCGACGTGGCCGAGCTGAAATACGGTTTCGATCTGGTCGAGGAAATCAGGAACCACGAATTCCTGAACGAGATCGTCGGCGACAAGCTCAAGCATTACGCCACCGTCACCCGCGAGGACTACCCCTTCAAGGGCCGCATCACCACGCTGATCGAGAACGGCAAGCTGTTTGCGGATCTCGGTGTGCCTGCGCTCGATCCGACAATCGATCGCGGCATGATCTGCGGTTCCTCGGCCATGCTGAAGGACACCAAGGAGCTGCTTGAAAAGGCCGGCCTCAACGAAGGCGCCAATAACAAGCCCGCTGAGTTCGTTATCGAGCGCGCTTTCGTCGGATAAAGCCGACATTTGATAAGGTTTATGAAGGAGGCCGCAAGGCCTCCTTTTTGTTTGTACGGCCTACTGAGGCAGTGCTTCGTCGTCCTGCTTCGGGGCGATTTCGTTTCGGTAGATAAAAAACAGGGCGATAGCGATGGCCGATATGCCGCCGCCGACCAGATGCGAAAGCGCATAACCGCCTTTGGTGACCAGCCAGCCGGCAACGACGTTGCTGAGAGAAGCACCCACGCCCTGCACCATCATGACGCTTGCAAGCCCGACATTGAACCGGCCTGTTCCCTTGAGAATGCGTTCGGCCGCGACGGGTGTCACGATGCCTAAAAGACCGGCGCCGATGCCGTCGAGCAACTGCACCGGAAAGATCACCCAGAAATCCGTGAAGGCGGAGGCAAGCAGGCCGCGGATCGGCAGGGCGGCAAGCGCGATCAGAAACACGGTCGCAAGACCGAAGCGAAGGATCAGCCACGGCGCCATCGCTGCGACGAAGATCATAGCAAATTGCGCGACGCCGGTAATGATCGCCGTCGTGCGGAACGGTGTCTGTAATTCGATGGCGAAATTCTGCGCGATGAGCCGTCCCATCGGCGCATTGCCGAAGTGGAAGATCAGAAGAATGATGGCGAGGAATATCAGGCCGCGTTCGTGAAGCAGCACGTTGATGCCGGATGGCCCCGGTTCGCCCTTGTCTTCGGCAAGGCCGCGCGCAACCTTGTGGTCGATCCTGTCAGGATCGATGGCTGCTGCCGCAACAAGCGCACCGGCCGCAGTCAGCAGCATCAGCCCGATGACGCCATGCAGGCCAAAGAAGGAGACGGCAATGTAAGTGGCGAAAAGCGACGCGAAATTGCCGCCGTGGTTCCAGAATTCGTTTCGCGATATCTGACGGGAGAACAGGCGTTCACCGACGAGGCCAAGCGTCAGTCCGGCCAGCGCCGGGCCGACGACGGCACCGACGACCGCCGTCATGATCTGGCCGGTCCAGACGATCCACACATCCGGAAAGATCAGCGTGATCAGCGCGCCGACAGTCACGAGAACGACGGGAACGGCAATCAGCGTTCTTTTCCACGTCGTGCCATCCACCAGCGCGCCGCACAGCGGCGTGGCAAGCAGACCGACGAGACCGCCGACCGTGGCGATCATCCCGAGTGAAAGCGAAGACCAGCCCTGTGTCGCTAAAAATGCGTCCAGAAACGGCCCTAGACCGTCGCGGGCATCGGCCAGAAAAAAATTCAGTGCTGCAAGGGCAAAAAGCGTGCGGTCTGAAATGCCACCGCTGCGAGGCAGACCGCCGGAAGGCAGGCTGCCGCGCGGTGCCGAAACGCCGATAGTCGTCATGAAATATGCTCCGAAAAATATGCAAGAGGTGATCAGAAATTGATCGAGGCTGGCGAGAAACATCTGTGCCCGCATTTGGTTGCATTGACACGACAGAAACATAAGTCCTTCGATATTTTGCTCGTTGCAGAATAGGCCGGAGGAACGTTTCGCGGTGCAAGCGAGTTAGTCTTCGAAGAAAAACCGGATACTCGCCATGAAGACCAAGGCTCTCGCAATTTTATTTTCTGCCGGATTGCTCGGCGCACAGCCCGCGCATGCGGATGAACGCGAATTCCTTTCGTCGCTGAAAGGCACATGGGCGGGCAAGGGAACCGTGATTACTCGCATCGGCACGCCGCCCATCAATGTGAACTGTACGCTTAATTCCAATGCGGGGGCCTCGTCGCTCAACATGTCCGGCACTTGCCGGGGACTGCTCGTCGTAAGGCGCGCGATAGCCGCCGATCTCTCGGCGAAGGGTGGACGCTATAGCGGTGCCTATACCGGTCCTTCCGGTCGTCCGTCTGCGCTTTCCGGCAAAAGGCGGGGAAACGCGATCAACCTCACGGTCCGCTGGAATCGCGACATCAATGGTGATCGCGTCGCCGCCATGACCATCGAAAAGGTTGGCGCCAATAGCCTGCGCCTGCGCACCACCGACAAGGATGGCCGGACCGGCAAGACGGTGGTGACGAGCGATATCCGGCTGGTGCGCTGAGGCAGCGGGCCGTGAAAAAATGACAGACGAGGCTGCTCGGGGTCTTTAGCTGAACTCGAGCAGCAAAGGGCAGTGGTCCGAGACCTCCGGCTGCCCCACCACATTGAAGTGATCGACCTTCACAGCCGGATTGACCAGCATGTAATCCGCATAACGGTTCGGTTTGGCATAATGCGATGTCCGGGTGTCGGTAAAGCCGCGTGTCGTCACGAGTTCGATGAGATCCAGTTCCTTCAGCACAGTGAAGGTCTCACTGTCAGGCAGAACATTAAAGTCACCGCAGACGACGATCCGGTCGCCATCTTCCGCAATGTTTTTGACAAGTTGCACGAGGCGTTTTGCCTGCGCCAGACGGGCAGGGATATCGTGTTTGCCGTTGGGGTCGCGCAGCCCGTGCATATGGGCAATGACAACCGGTTGACCGGTCGTGAAATCGAAAACCCTGATGGCGTGGCCCGTGCGAGACCGTGGATGATCGCCGTATCCATCTGCGGAAAAGGTGCCGTGCACGAAACCCTGAGCCTGCGCAACGATGGCAATGGATTTGCGCACGAAGGTCGCCAGCCCCCATTGGGAAGGATACCTGATCTCACCATGCCAGAGATCGCCCTGCGCCGCCGGGCAGAAAATCGCCAGATGATTTGGCAAGGCCTCGGCGATATCGCTGAAGAAGTTCGCTCTTTGCGGCAGGTCGATGCCGTGATCGCGATAGCTCAGCCAGTCCTGCAAGGCAGTCGGCGTGTGCACCACCTCTTGCAGGCAGAGAATATCGGGATCGGATGAGGCGATATAGGGAACAAGCTCGTCATGAAGCTTTCCGCCCCAACCATTCAGGCAAATCAGACGCATTCACACTCCATCACCGCTTGATTGTGGCACCCGTTTTAGCATGGAACGGATGGCGATCAATCGTGTGCAGCGAGGTCGTGAAATGTTGTCGCCGCAACGGAAAAGGCCCGGATCGCTCCGGGCCTTCGTATGTTGGTTTGCACTGATGCCTTATTCAGCCGCTTCGGCATAATCCTCCATCGGCGGGCAGGTGCAGATGAGGTTGCGGTCGCCGTAGACATTGTCGATGCGGTTGACCGGCGACCAGTATTTGTCGATGCGGAAAGCGCCGGGCGGGAAGCAGCCCTTTTCGCGGCTGTAGGGACGATCCCACTCGCCGACCAGGTCTTCCACCGTGTGCGGTGCGTTCTTCAGCGGATTGTTGGTCTTGTCCGCACGGCCTTCCTCGATGTCGCGGGCTTCCTCGCGGATCGCCAGCATGGCATCGCAGAAACGGTCGATTTCCGCTTTGGTTTCGGATTCCGTCGGCTCGATCATCAACGTGCCGGCCACCGGCCAGCTCATGGTCGGCGCATGGAAACCGCAATCGACGAGGCGCTTTGCAACATCGTCCACCGTCACGCCGCAGCTGTCCGCCAGCGGGCGGGTGTCGATGATGCACTCATGCGCCACGCGTCCCGTTTCGGACTTGTAGAGCACGTCGTAAGCGCCCTTCAGCCGCTCGGCGATATAGTTGGCGTTGAGGATCGCCACCTTGGTCGCCTGCGTCAGCCCTTCGCCGCCCATCATCAGGCAATAGCTCCAGGAAATCGGCAGGATCGAAGGCGAGCCGAACGGGGCAGCCGAAACCGCACCTTCACGACCGTCCGTCGTCGGATGGCCGGGAAGGAAAGGAGCAAGATGCGCCTTGACGCCAATCGGCCCCATGCCCGGACCGCCGCCGCCATGCGGAATGCAGAAGGTCTTGTGCAGGTTGAGGTGGGAAACGTCCGAACCGATATCGCCGGGACGGGCAAGGCCGACCATGGCGTTCATGTTGGCGCCATCGAGATAAACCTGTCCACCATGCTTGTGGGTGATCTCGCAAATCTCGCGAACCGTCTCCTCGAACACGCCGTGGGTGGACGGGTATGTGATCATGCAGCACGAGAGGTTTTCCGCATACTGCTCTGCTTTTGCACGGAAATCATCGATGTCGATGTCACCATTGTCCCGCACCTTCACCGGCACCACTTTCATGCCGACCATCTGCGCGGAGGCTGGATTGGTGCCATGCGCCGAGGTGGGAATGAGGCAGACGTCGCGATGTGTGCCGCCATTGGCAAGGTGATAGTTGCGGATGGTCAGAAGCCCCGCATATTCCCCCTGCGCGCCGGAGTTCGGCTGCATGGAGAAGGCGTCGTAACCGGTGACCGAGCACAGCTTTTCGGAGAGATCGTCGATCATCTCCTTGTAGCCGAGCGCCTGATTGGCTGGCACGAAGGGATGGATGTCGGAGAATTCCGGCCAGGTGATCGGCAGCATTTCCGCAGTTGCGTTCAGTTTCATGGTGCAGGAACCGAGCGGGATCATCGAGCGGTCGAGCGCCAGATCGCGGTCCGAAAGACGGCGGATGTAACGGGTCATCTCGCTTTCGGCACGGTTCATGTGGAAGATCGGATGCGTCATGTACTGGCTGGTGCGCAGCAGTTCCTTCGGCAGACGATATTCCGGCTCGAAATCCGAGATCGAGAAATTGCCGCCAAACGCGCGCCAGACCGCCTCAAGCGTTGCCGGGCGCGTGCGCTCGTCAAGGCTCATGCCGATCTTGGTCGCGCCGACCTTCCGCAGGTTCACACCTTCCGCGACAGCCGAGCGCAGGATGACGCCCTGCATGTGACCGACTTCGACGGTGATCGTATCGAAGAAGGTCTCCGGCTCGATCGTGTAGCCGAGCTTTTCCAGACCCTTGGCCATCAGCACGGCCTTCTGATGGGTCTGCTGGGCAATCGCCTTGATGCCCTGCGGGCCGTGGAAGACGCCGTACATAGAGGCCATGACGGCGAGCAGCACCTGCGCCGTGCAGATGTTGGAAGTGGCCTTTTCACGACGGATATGCTGCTCGCGGGTCTGCAGCGACAGGCGATAGGCGCGATTGCCGCGCGCATCGACCGAAACGCCGACAAGACGGCCGGGCATGGAACGCTTATGCGCATCCTTGACGGCCATGTAAGCCGCATGCGGGCCACCGTAACCGACCGGAACGCCGAAACGCTGCGAAGTGCCGATGGCGATATCTGCGCCCATTTCACCGGGGGATTTCAGCAGCGTCAGCGCCAGAAGATCGGCGGCGACGGCGGCGATGGCGCCGGTCTGGTGCAGGCGGGAAATCAGGCCGGAGAAGTCGCTGACATGGCCGTGGGTGCCCGGATACTGGAAGATCGCGCCGAACACGTCGACCGGATCGAGATCGGTGAACGGGTTGCCGACAATCACCTTCCAGCCAAGCGGGGCTGCACGGGTCTCGATCAGCGCGATGGTCTGCGGATGGCAATTGGCATCCACGAAGAAGGCGGTCGCTTTAGATTTGGCGACGCGCTGGCACATGGCCATTGCTTCGGCAGCGGCCGTCGCTTCATCGAGCAGCGATGCGTTGGCGACATCGAGGCCGGTCAGATCGCAGACCATGGTCTGGTAGTTCAGCAGCGCCTCAAGACGGCCCTGGCTGATTTCCGGCTGGTAGGGCGTATAGGCCGTGTACCAGGCCGGGTTTTCCAGAATATTGCGCTGGATGACCGGCGGCGTGATCGTGCCGTAATAACCCTGACCGATCAGCGAGGTCAGCACCTGGTTCTTGTTGGCCGTTTCGCGCAGGCGGTCGAGCGCCTCGCGTTCGGTCAGCGCGGCACCCCAGGTCAGCGGCACCTTCTGGCGAATGGAGGATGGAACGGTGGCGTCGATCAGGGCGTCGAGGCTCTTGTAGCCGACGACCTTCAGCATGTCAGCCATTTCCGACGGCGACGGCCCGATGTGACGCCGGTTGGCGAAATCATAGGGCTGATAGTCGGTGAAATGAAATTCCGTGGGCGTCGTCATTACGCGATCAGCTCCTTGTAGGCTGCCTCGTCGAGCAGCGTATCGGCATCCGCGACGTTGGAAAGCTTCAGCTTGAAGAACCAGCCGGCACCCTGCGGGTCCGAATTGACCAGCGAGGGGTCGTCAACGATGGCCTGGTTGATTTCCACCACTTCGCCATCCAGCGGACAATAGACATCGGAAGCCGCCTTGACGGATTCAACGGTCGCTGCGTCACCATCCTTGGAGAAGGTGGCGCCCACTTCCGGCAATTCGACGAAGACGAGATCGCCAAGCTGTTCAGCGGCGTGGCTGGTAATGCCAACGGTGGCGATATCGCCTTCGAACTTCAGCCATTCGTGTTCTGCGGTAAATTTCAGCATCGTATTCTCTCCGGAGATGGGATGAAGATTATCGTTTGTAGGTGGGCTTGATGAAGGGCAGGGCAGCGACGGTGACGGGCAGGTATTTGCCGCGCACTTCTGCAAAGATCGCCGTACCGGGAGCCGTGTAGGCCGTTGGCACGTAACCCATGGCGACGGGACCTTCGACCGATGGGCCGAAGCCGCCGGAAGTCACTTCGCCGATTTCCGTCTTGCCCTCGGCATCCGCGAAAAGCTTGGAATGGCCACGCACCGGTGCCTTACCTTCGGGCTTCAGGCCGACGCGGCGGCGCGATGTACCGTCTTTCAGTTCGCCGAGAATGCGTTTCGCGCCCGGAAAGCCACCTTCGCGATCGCCACCTTCGCGGCGCGCCTTCTGGATCGCCCATTCGAGCGAAGCTTCGATGGGGGAGGTCGTGGTGTCGATATCGTTGCCATAAAGACAAAGGCCCGCTTCGAGACGCAGGCTGTCACGCGCGCCGAGCCCGATCGGCTCGCAATCGGGATGTTCGAGCAGGGCCTTGGCGATCTCTTCCGCCTTTTCGGCAGGCACGGAGATTTCAAAGCCGTCCTCGCCGGAATAACCGGAGCGGGAGACGATGCAGGGGACGTCGTGCAGCGGAATTTCCAGCACGTCCATGAACTTCATTTCGGAGACGCCAGCCCACAGTTCTGCCAGAACCGCTTCCGCGCGCGGTCCCTGCAGCGCGATAAGCGCCCGGTCGTCGAGAAGGGTTATCTCGCAGTCGCCGGAAAGATGCGCCTTCATATGGGCGACATCGGCGTGTTTGCAGGATGCGTTGACGACGACAAAAAGATGATCGCCGCGATTGGTGATCATTAGGTCGTCGAGGATGCAGCCGTTTTCATCGGTGAAGAAACCGTAGCGCTGGCGGCCTTCCTTGAGGCCGAGAATGTCGACCGGCACCAGCTTTTCCAGCGCAAGTGCGGCATCGGCATTGTTGCCGGATTTCGCCTTCAGGATCACCTGGCCCATATGGGACACGTCGAACAGGCCGGCGGAGGTACGGGTCTGAAGATGTTCCTTCAGAACGCCGGCCGGATATTGAACCGGCATGTCGTAACCCGCGAATGGCACCATGCGGGCGCCAAGCGAAAGATGCAGGGAATTGAGCGGCGTGATGTCAAGCTCGGCGGTATCGTCCAAGGACGCCTCCAGGGTTGCGCGAAAGATCGCGCGGGCTCAGGTCATGACGCGAGAAACGCGCCGGGTTCAAGAGCCCCCTCTGTCCTTGTCGCCTGAGATTGTTATCCCTTCGGCGAGCCGTCCTTATGAAAGGTGGCTTCTCTCCAGAGTTCCGTCGTCACCGCTGGTCCTTTTGCCTGAGAGTTTCCGGGGCGGTTGCTCCTTCGGCACCGCATTGAAGCGGTTTCTCCCAACGATGATGCGACGCTCATTATCTTCGAAGGCCCGTTATTGGCAAGGACGAAATGACGCATCTGAACAGATTTTTGCTCCATCTGCGCCATCGACATCTATCCTGTCCGGTATGACGGTTTTGAGACCGCGTTTCGTACCCGTCGGAATAGCCCGGTCAATGCCGCTCGCATGGGCGCGATGAGGCTTTTCTAGCGCATGGATTTGGGCTGGCGAGAAAAGGTGTTTCTAATCGGATTTTTTCTCCGGCAGGCCTTTGCGTTTCGTCGAAGCGAAATCCTCAAGTTCCTTTTCTGTCATAGACTTCTCCATGCTTTTTGAAGCACCTTGTAAACTGGATTTATTCGTCTCACCCCGTTTGGCGGCGAGTGCGGCGCCGGCGGCTTTCTGCTGGGCTTTCGATTTGGCTGGCATGTCGGATCTCCCTTGAAACGGTGGTTCCGACGGGGAAATGCCGCCTTGCGGCGATTGTTCCCTTGCAACTGTTAAGCCTGCGGCAAAATTCCCCTTTGAAATCGGCGGGAAAGCGGGATATCGCATGGGATTATGGATGCAAATCAAAAACGACGACTGACAGGGATGGAGAAGGTGCTTCGCATTTTCTGCGCGACCCTGATGTTGTCGCTCGGTTTTGCCCACAAGCCAGCACTTGCCGTCGCCCCGGAGGTTGCACTCGACGAGAGCTACCGGCTTCCGGATGGCACCTTTGCCGAAATCTGCCTCGGCCACGCCGGCGGTTTGAATGCCTCCCACACCAAGGACAGCCCGGCCCATTCGGGTGACGCTATCCTCTTCTGCGAGGCGTGCCTGCTGGCATCGTCCATTCTTCTGCCCATGCCCGATACGGAAGGCTGGCTGAAGACCCAATTTGCCTGGCTCGACAATCGTCTCTCTGCGGAATGGAGCTTCCGCTCCGTCCTGACGATCCAGCAACCCGCCGCGCGCGGCCCGCCACCCCAGTCCGCCTGATTTTTCGTTTTAACGGGATAATCGCCGTCTTTGGCGGCACGGAGCGGCTGCGCAGACCCAGAGGGTAGCAGTCGCAGGGACAAGCAAATGAAAACCACCAAGATCATCACCTGCGGCCTTTTCGTCGCCTCGGTTTCGACTGCACAGGCTTTTGCCCATGCCACATTCGTTGAGGGTTCGGCCGAACAGGACAGCACCGTCGTTGCGGCCCTTCAGGTGCCGCATGGCTGCGACGGCGGTCTCGCCACCACCGAAGTCCAGATCAAGCTGCCGGAAGGCTTCATTTCCGCCAAGCCGCAGCCCAAGGCCGGCTGGGAGCTGGAGATCATCAAGGGCGACTACCAGAAGGTCTATAAGAACCACGGCAAGGAGATCAAAAGCGGCCCGATCGAAATCCGCTGGAAGGGGGGCAACCTCCCGGACGAGTTTTACGATACCTTCGCGGTGCAGGGTAAGATTTCCGGTATCGAAGCAGGGCACGACCTGCCCTTCAAGGTAACGCAGCTTTGCGGTGACAAGGGCAAGGTATCCTGGGATGAGGTCGCGGCGGCCGGCGTCGATCCCCATTCCCTGAAAAGCCCGGCGCCGACCATCAAGGTTGCGGCCAAGGCGCATGCGGGCGGCCATGATCATGCCAGCATGAGCATGGATATGGATGTCGTGAAGGGCGGCAGTCTCGAAGTGTCTGGCGGCACGACCAAGGCCATGTTGCCGGGCCAGCCCGTGGGCGGCGGCTATGTGTCGATCAAGAATACCGGCGATAGCGACGACAAGCTGGTCGGCGTTGAATCCTCGGCTGCCGGTCGTGCCGAAATCCATGAGATGGCCATGGTCAACGACGTCATGAAAATGCGCAAGCTGGATGACGGCATCGTCATTCCCGCAGGGCAGACAGTGGAGCTGAAGCCCGGCGGTCTGCACATGATGTTCTTTGATGTAAAGAAGCCCTTTGCCGAAGGCGACAAGGTGCCGGTGACGCTGATCTTCGAAAAGGCCGGCAAGGTCGACATCGTGCTCTCCGCTGGCGCAGCCAAGGGCGGCAGCGACCACAAGCATAATTGACCAATGAAAAGCGGCTACCGGAACGCGTGACAGGTCCGGTAGCCGCAAATTTTTCATATATTGTATTTGTTCTTCAGCGCCGTGATGGAAAAAGGGAGAGGGCATCTGCCATCGCGATTTTCCGGAACTCGGTCGAAAATATCTAGAAAATCAAGCTGACACCAAGCTGAACGCGAATGTCCGTTCGACGTGGTCAAGAGGCCGAGAAACCAAATTAAGATACCTATATATCGGTATGATCTAACACATCATTTCTGGGTTTTTGCGTGGTGCTGTTTTCCTCATAGGCCTCAACGGCCTGCTCCAGTGTCGCCTGCGGCTCGTGGCGCTGGCTGGCAACGGTCAGGAAATAGAGCGTCAGGGCGGGTGGCTTGATCACCGTCATCATGCCGCGCAGCTGGAAGTCATCCCCACCTTCGGCCTTGCGCGCCAATTCGTGAATGGCCTCTTCCACTTCGCTTTTGCGCGGAACGCGCTGCGATGGCTTCACGGCTTCCAGCGCATAGGCTGCCGTATTCGCGGAAACAGAAAGAACCTGTGTCATCCAACCCCCGGCAATTGTCGCCGACCCTTAAAAAAGCGAGATTAGCAGCCGCATCTTGTTGGAAGGCTAAATCGCGACGCTACAATTTAATCGTATTTTAATGGACGAAGACGCCTGCCAAAGGGCTTTCGTCCGCTGTGCCCTTGGTCTAGAAATGCGTCGGACTTCACAGGTCCGGTAATTTCCGGAGATACCATTCCCATGATCAATATCGCTCTTGTCGCGACAGGCGGCGCCATCGGTTCCGTGTTTCGTTATCTGGTCGGCGTCTGGAGCGTGCGGCTGGCCGGGCCCAATTTCCCCTGGGGAACGCTTGCGGTTAATGTGGTCGGGTCTTTCCTCATCGGTCTGCTGGTCGAGCTTGTGGCGCGGCGGCTGAACGCCTCGATGGAAATGCGCCTGTTTCTCGTCACCGGCGTGCTCGGCGGCTTCACGACATTTTCTTCCTTCTCGCTCGATGCGGTGGCGCTTTTCGAACGCGGTGCGCTCGGCCTTTCGGCCGTTTACGTCCTTGCAAGTCTTGTGGTTTCCATTGCCGCGGTTTTCGCCGGGCTGGCCTTGGGCCGCAACTTGTTCTAAAGGCTTGATCCAAACGGCGCGCCGAACAACGGGCGCGCGATCAAGACAGAGAGACTGGAAATTTCATGGCAGGTATCGAGCATATCAAGGTCGGGGCCGACGAGGCCGGTATGCGCCTCGATCGCTGGTTCAAGATTCACTATCCGGGACTTGGTTTCGGGCAATTGCAGAAGCTGTTGCGATCCGGACAGGTGCGCGTGGATGGCGGCCGGGTGAAGACGGACGCGCGGGTGCAGCCGGGACAGATGGTGCGCGTACCGCCGGTCGATTCCGATCTCAAAGTCAAAAGCGGACCGATCGGATCAAGGGATCTCAAACATTCGGAAGACGCGGAACTTCTGGCGCGCATGCTCTTGCATGAAGACGACAAGGTTTTCGTTTTCAACAAGCCGGCCGGCATTGCCGTTCAGGGCGGTTCCGGCGTCAACCGCCATATCGACGGGCTTCTGGAAGCCTGGACCAGCCCTAAGGGCGAAAAGCCGCGTCTGGTGCACCGCCTCGACCGCGATACCTCTGGCGTGCTGGTGGTTGCCCGCACCCGCGGTGCTGCGCAGAAGCTGACGGCCGCCTTCCGCGAGCGCGATACCAAGAAGACCTATTGGGCGCTGGTCAAGGGCGTGCCGCGCAAGCACCAGGACAAGATTTCTACCTGGCTGGTCAAGGAACAGACCATGGATGGCGACCGCATGCGTATCGCCAAGCATGGCGAGGAGGGGGCCGATCACGCCGTTTCCTATTACCGTGTCATCGATACCGCCGCGCAGAACCTCGCTTGGCTGGAGATGGAACCCTATACCGGCCGCACCCATCAGCTCCGCGTTCACGCGCTGCATATGGGCCACCCGATCATCGGTGATCCCAAATATTATATCGACGATCCGAACTGGGATTTCCCCGGCGGCATCCAGAAGCGCCTGCATCTGCATGCGCGCCATATCGACATTCCGCATCCGAATGGGGGCCGGCTTCGGGTCAGCGCGCCTTTGCCGCCGCATATGGTGCAGACCTGGAACCTGCTCGGCCTCGACGTGGCCGATGGCGACAGGGAAGACTGAAAGCGATGAAGCTCGTTCTTTTCGATTGCGACGGCACACTGGTGGACAGCGCCGGCCTGATCCATGCGGTCATGGTCGAAACCTTTGCCGATTTTGGAAAGCCGCGGCCTGGTATCTCGCAGACCAAGGCGATCATCGGGCTGACGCTGGATATCGCCATCGCCCGCATGCTGGGCAAGACGCATGTGGATGAGGAGGCGCTGGCAATGACGCAGCGTTACAGGGAAGTTTATCATCCCCTGCGCGAGCGTCCCGAAATGACGACGCCGCTCTTCGACGGTATCGCGCCGCTGATCGACACGCTTTCGAAACGGGACGATGTGCTGATTGGCGCGGTGACCGGCAAGGGAAGGCGAGGGCTCACCCATATTCTCGAAACCCACGGCTTTGCCGAACACTTCATCGTTTCGCGCACTGCGGATGATTGCCCGTCAAAGCCGCATCCGGCCATGGTCATGGAGTGTTGCCACGAAACCGGCATGGTTCCGGCCGATACTATCGTGATCGGCGATGCGGTCTATGACATGCAGATGGCCAAGGCTGCGGGCGCAAAAGCGATCGGCGTCGCCTGGGGTTATGCTTCCGTCGATGAACTCTGGACGGCGGGCGCAGATGCGGTAGTCAGCCATCCGCGTGAAATTCCGGCCTATGTTCCTGCCGATAATCTCTAACCTTTCTATCCGACTGATGAGGACGTGCCATGCGTGATCTCCTGAACGACCTTTCGGAGGGCCTGAGCCACCCCGACCCGATCCTGCGCGCGCAAATCCAGATGCAGAAACCTTTGCCGAAGCGGTTCTACAAGGATGTCACCGTCGGAGAGGTGGAGGAGGGTGGCTTTGCCATCCTTCTCGATGGCAAGCCGCTGCGCACGCCCGCCAAGAAGAATCTGACCGTCCCGTCGCACGCGCTGGCTGAACTGCTTCGCGATGAGTGGGATGCCCAGAAGGAGGTGGTGAACCCGGTGGTCATGCCGGTATCGCGCCATGTGAATACCGCCATCGATGGCGTCGCCAACGACACCCAGGCGGTTTTCGAGGATATCCTCCGGTTTTCTTCTTCCGATCTTCTTTGTTACCGCGCCGGTGACCCGGAAGCGCTGGTTGCGCGACAGACGGACCATTGGGATCCCGTGCTGGACTGGGCGGCCAATGTGCTCGGCGCGCGCTTCATTCTCGTTGAAGGCGTAATGCATCAAGACCAGCCACGCGAAGCCATCGCGGCTTTCGCGGTAACGCTGAAGAAATATGACACACCGATCGCACTTGCCGCTCTTCACACCATGACGTCGCTGACCGGCTCCGCCATTCTGGCGCTTGCGCTGGCGGAAGGGCAGCTGACGCAGGAGGAAGCATGGGCGCTTGCCCATCTCGATGAGGACTGGACCGCCGAGCAATGGGGGGAGGACGAGGAGGCGCTGGAGCGCCGCGCCGTGAGGCTTGTCGACATGCGCGCGGCACTCAATGTTCTGGAGTCCCTGAAGAGCGCTTCTTAACGCTTTTCTAACCCTGATGGCCGAATATGCGGTTACCTCACGTAAGGGGAGCCGCTGATCATGATCACCACGCTGAAACGCCTTGGCATTCTTGTGCTGGCGTGTTTCACGCTCATGTCTTTCAGGCTGGAACCGCAAGCGACCAATACCGACCGGCTGCTTTACGATGTGCGCGGCGCATTCGTCGCCGCCCGCCCGGATGTCGCTCCGGCGCTGATGCAGTCCATTCATGCGCAGGTGCAGAATGCGATCAAGACCACGGCGCGTGGAGAGACCCGCCCGCGCGTGGTGCTGACCATCCGTCTCGCATCCGTTACGCGCGGCCCCTTCCTGTTCGGAGAAAGGGCGTCGGCCAAGGTCATCGTCCGCGCCGCCGCCGTGGCGACGGGAGAAGTGATCGCCGAAGCCAAATTCACCGCCACTGTCGTCAGCTTCGACAATCAGTCTATCGAGCAGGAACTCGCCTATGGCGTTGCAGAACGGGTGATCCGCGAATTCAGGCTCAGCCGATCCGGCCCGACGACGCTTGCGACGGCGCTCTTCCCGTAACGTCCGCGGAAGCGGTGGCACAATCACGATGCGTCGTTTCTCAATGTCGCGCCACCATTGGTTCCGCGTGTCGCACTCACATACATCGCGTATATTTATTTGACATACGCAGTGTATGTTCCTATCTCGCATACGCAACGTATGTAAACTGGACGCTGACGCTATAGAGCGCGGCATCGTCACTCAGCTGAAAGAGAGATGGAAATGAGTAAACGCGAAGCAATTTTTCCCGCCCACAGGCACGCGCTTTACGAAGAGCATGGCTACTCTGCTGCCATCAAATCCGGTGATCTGCTATTCGTTTCCGGCCAGGTCGGCAGCCGTGCCGATGGAACGCCTGAACCTGATTTTGAACGGCAGGTCCGGCTGGCCTTCGAAAATCTCAAGGCAACGCTCGAGGCGGCGGGCTGCACTTTCGACGACATTGTGGATATCACGACGTTCCACACGGATCCGGAAAACCAGTTTGGAACGATCATGACCGTCAAGCAGGAGATTTTCAGCCAAAAGCCTTACCCGAACTGGACCGCTGTCGGCGTCAACTGGCTCGCGGGCTTCGATTTCGAGATCAAGGTCATTGCCCGTATCCCTTAATAGCGGGTCAAACCTGAAACGGCGGCGCTCACAGGGCGCCGCCGGCTTGCTTCTCCACCCTTATCCAAGCCGCTCGGCATGCCATTTCAGATGGTCATCCATGAAGGTGGAAATGAAGTAGTAGGAGTGGTCGTAGCGGTCATGCATGCGCAACGTCAGGCTGATATCCGTGCCCTTGATCGCCTCTTCGAAGAGCCAGGGACGCAGGCCTTTTTCAAGGAAACTATCAGCCTTGCCCTGGTCGATCAGGAACTCGGGAAAACGCGCGCCATCCTCGACCAGCGCACAGGCGTCGTATTGACGCCATGCGGCCTTGTCCGCACCGAGATATTTTTCCAGCGCCGGTTCTGACCAGTCGGCTGACGAGGGAGCCACGATCGGTGCAAAGGCAGAGCAGCTTTTGAAACGGCTGGGATTCTTGAGCGCCATGGTCATCGCGCCATGGCCGCCCATCGAATGGCCGAAAATACTCTGGCGGCTCATATCCGCACGGAAATGCTGGCCGATGAGGGCGGGCAGTTCTTCCGTGACATAGCTGTACATCTGGTAATGCTCGGACCAGGGTTCCTGCGTGGCATCGAGATAAAATCCGGCGCCCTTGCCCATCTGCCAGTTGGTCAGTTCGTCCGGCACGTCATTGCCGCGCGGGCTGGTGTCCGGGCAGACGATGATGAGCCCGAGTTCGGCGGCCATGCGGCGATATTCGCCTTTTTCCATGACGTTGGCATGGGTGCAGGTGAGGCCGGAAAGATACCACAGAACGGGGCAGGGCTCATGGATCGCCTTCGGCGGCACGTAAACCGCAAAGGTCATCTCACATTTCAGGGTTTCCGATACGTGCGAAAATACGCCCTGCATGCCGCCAAAGGCCGTATTTTGCGAAATGATGTTCATGAAGACATTCCTTGTGAAAAAATCCGGCTCAGCCCGCAAGCGAGACCGCGGCATTGACCGCCGCCGCTACCAGAACTGTGTTGAAGAAGAAAGAAACGATGGAATGCAGCAGCGTGACCTTCCGCATGGCGGTCGTGGTAATTCCCACATCCGATGTCTGTGCCGTCATGCCGATCACCACGGCGAAGTAGAGAAAGTCGTAACCGCAGGGTTCCTTGGTCGCCGGAAAATCCATGCCGCCGCGATGCTGCCGCTTGCCGTCCACCGTGGCCGGCCGCCAGTAAAGATGGGCGTAATGCAGGGCTGTCATGGTGTGGATGGTCAGCCAGCCCAAGATCACCGAGGCAAAGGCGATGAGCAGCGTCCAGACCGTCTCGCCTGTGTGGTTGAGCGCCTGGAACAGTGATACCACAGCGACAGCGACGGCTAGCAGCGTGACGGCGATGATGGCGACTGCGGGCAGATCGTCACTATCGGCATGGGCCTTCAGATGCTGCGCCGTCAGGCCCGACAGGCGAAAGCCAATCAAAGTGAGATAGGTCAGGAAGAACAGAACGGCCGCGATCTCGATCGCCAGCGGTGGCGCCAGAACCAGAGCCAGCCCAAGGCCTATGGCGCCGACGAGAAAAGCAATGACGAAAGGTTGATGGCGGCGATAGCTGCTGCTTTTCATATTGGCCGTGGTCATGGGCGGCATCTTTCTGTTGGCACCGTCACTTTTTGACACGGCGGCAGAAACGGTCAAGCGTCTCCAGAAAGGCGGAGCGGTCGCGCGGTGAAAAAGCCGCGTTATATCCCTTGCTTTCACCGGTTTCACGCAGATGTGCACCAAGGTCGCGCATCGCCGTCGCCATCCCGATATTCGACTGGTCAAAAACGCGACCCGTCGGCCCGGTGACCAACGCACCCTTGGCGACACAGCGTCCAGCCAGCGGCACATCGGCGGTGATGACGATATCGTTTTCGCCGGCATGATCGGCGATCCAGTCGTCCGCAGCGTCGAAACCAGCGGAAACAATGACGTTTTTCACCATGGGATCTCGCGACGGGCGCAGACCGGAATTGGCGACAAAGGTCACTTCCAGCCCATGCCGTTCCGCCACCTTGAGAATCTCCGGCTTCACGGGGCAGGCATCGGCATCGACATAGATTTGCGGGTTCTGCGGCATGGACACTCTTTTCGGATATTTCCTGCCACGCTTCTAAGCGCAAATGCCGCGATTACCAAGCCCACGACAGCTGAAATACGGGATGGATGGTGGGCGCAGGCGGTACTTGCGATGATCGTAAAAACGGCATATGTTCCCTTTATGTTCTTGTTTTCGAGGGATACCATGCTGGAAGAGTTCATCGTGCAGGCCAAGTCTGCCACGTATGTTGGCGGCGGCAACAAATCCGCGACGCCCACGCGCAAGGGATCGCACGATCTCGGCTATCAGAACGGCGACTGGCACTATATCGACAGCTATTTCGGGGGAACCGATTTCATCGGTCAGGAGGTCGTCTGGCATCAGGGGACGGCCCTCTGGGCGATGAGTTATTACGGCCGTATCCTTCGGCCCGATATGATCGACGGTGCGACAGCCGGCATGGTCATTCAGCGGTCGCTTTCCACGCTCTATCGGGAGGGCCGCTTTCTTGGCGGCTTCACCCACCCGGTGGAAAATCTGGTCTATGTCGATACGAATGCGGGTGAATTCCGGTCCTTCACCGGCGTCGAGCGCATTTACCGCGGACATGTCGAGACATACCGGCTTGACTATCATGGCGGTATCATAAAGCCATAGAGCGCAAGAAATGCCATGGACAGGAACTACAATGGCAAATGGCGACGCTCAATTTTTCAAGGCGACACTCTATTTCGACAGCAAACCCGCGATCTCGGATGTGACCCTGATAGAAGCGTGGGGTGAGGAGGGATATGAATGCGAGCGGTTGGGCGAAAAGGGCGTGTTTGACGGACTGCGCGGTGCAACCAGGGTTTTTGTCGGTACTCCCGAGCCGGTCGTAGCGACGCCGATTGCGCCGGCCCAATATCCGGCAGTTGCAGAGGCAAGGGTCGACTGGTCAAAGACCTTTTGTATCGATGCAAAAGCGGCATATGACGATTTCACCCGTGCGACACACCAATGCGAGTTCAGATTTCTCATCCTGGCGGATGAAGATGATCCAGACATCGCGCATAACGAGATCGCCTCGACCCTGCTCGGCATCCATCAGCTCGCCCCCATGCAGGCGGTTGCGTTGCACTATCTGGACATGATCGTCGGCCGCGCCAATCTCGATGACTATCTGAACTATGCAAACAGCCATCTGGACCAGCCGCAGCAAATGGCGACGATGCTGGCCTTCGGAGCCTTTGTGACGGAAGAGGGGGAAAAGATCAGGGCCTGGACAACGGGTCTGGAACATTTCGGCCAGACAGATCTGCTTTTCGATAGCCCAGCGGGAGATGCGACGGAAGCGCTTCTCACCATATTCGGCCTCGGACATCTCGTCGTCAACGGACGACGCTTCGCCGCCGGTGAAGCCATAACATCTTTCGATCTTCTTGCGCGCTTCACCCCCGCCGAACTCGATGATCGGCCAATGCTGCTCGTCGCGAAGCAGGAAGCCGGCTAGGGCGCGCCGTCATGCCCCAGAACGGATGGGACGATGCGTTTTCACCGCCCCATCACAGGTTTCAAAATCAGCCGGGCTGCTTGGTCTTGCGCAGATAGGGAAGAACCGTGTCGTAGGAGCCGAAACGGGCAATCGCATCTTCGTTGGAAACGGCTGCGGTGATGATGACATCCTCGCCCTGCTTCCAGTTGGCAGGTGTCGCCACCTGGTGTTTGGAGGTGAGCTGGATGGAATCGATCGCGCGGAGAATTTCCTCGAAATTACGGCCGGTGGTCATCGGGTAGGTGAGGACCAGCTTGATCTTCTTGTCGGGACCGATGACAAAGACGGAGCGCACGGTGGCGTTATCGGCAGGCGTGCGGCCTTCGGAACTGTCGCCAGCACCGGCCGGCAGCATGTCGTAGAGCTTCGCGACCTTCAGGTCCTTGTCGCCGATCAGCGGATAATCGACGTTGAAACCGGTCGCGGTGCGAATGTCGTTCTTCCATTTTTCATGGCTCTCAACCGGATCGACCGAAATGCCGATGATCTTCACGCCGCGTTTTTCGAATTCCGGCTGCAGGCCGCCCATCGCACCAAGTTCCGTCGTGCAGACGGGCGTGAAATTTTTCGGATGCGAAAACAGGATCGCCCAACCGTCGCCGATCCAGTCGTGAAAGCTCACCGGACCATGGGTGGTCTCGGCGGTGAAGTCTGGTGCTATATCGTTGATACGCAGGCTCATCTGATGCTTTCTCCCTGATGATTTGAACTGAAAATCTGATGGTTTTCGACAATTCGTGTCCGGCGCTGGAGCTTAGAGTTTTTGCATGAAATGGCCAGCCTTTTCATCCGGCCTCAGTGGCGTTTGCTTCAGCCCCACAGAGATTTGATGCCCCCGATTTCCATCGTTTGTTGCAGTTGCGTGATTTCCACCCGGTTGATTGTTTCAGGAGGACAGGATTACTCGAAAGGCGATCCCGGCGTTGTTTTCGCTCATCCCAGCGCATATTGTGACGCAACGTCAGGCGACGGCATTCCGGGGCGTTTCCGCACAGGGAGTGATGGAGAACAGCAATGACAATCACCATTACCGCCTTTGAACACTCGCCCGATGGCGGCAAGGGTCTCGCCCGCGATATGCGCGTCCGCTGGGCGTTCGAAGAAGTGGGCCAGCCCTATGATGTCCGCCTTCTTTCCTTCAAGGCGATGCGGGAGCCGGCGCACCTTGCGCTTCAACCCTTCGGGCAGATCCCGACCTATGAGGAGGGTGAACTCGTCCTGTTTGAATCCGGGGCGATCGTGCTGCATATAGCCGAACGTCATGCCGGCCTGTTGCCAGAGGATGCGGATGCGCGGGCGCGTGCGATCATGTGGATGTTCGCCGCACTCAGCACGATGGAGCCGCCCATCGTCGAGCATTTTGTCGCCGGCTTTCTCGAAAGGGACAAGAGCTGGCACAGCGAGCGCCTGCAGGTCGTCCATGACCGTATTCGCAAGCGGCTTGGCGAACTGTCCCACCGCCTCGGTGACGCCGACTGGCTCGACGGCGGATTCAGCGCCGGCGATCTGCTGATGGTGTCCGTGCTGCAAAGGATAAAAAGCTCAGGCATCCTCGACGAATATGAGAACCTCTCGGCCTACGTCGCCCGGGGCGAAGCGCGCCCCGCCTATAAACGCGCATTTGCCGACCAATTGGCGATTTTCAAGGCTGCGTCGAACGGCTGAGCGACGGTCGGAAAGACTGCCGCTGCGGTCTAACCCAGTCTCAGCGCGAGGGTCTGACCTGACAGACCCTCGCGACACCTTTAGAAACCCACCGTCACGGGTTTCAAGAATAGCTCCCGATCGAAACCATCGCAGCACTCGATCACAATGCGGGTGCCGTTCTTGAGACGTCGCCGCAGAAGGTCGGATGGTGCCCGTATGGCGCCGCCATCGTGAAGCTTCTGCAGCATCGACCGTGAAAGCCCCAGTTCGGACGCCAGCAGACGATCAAGGCGTATGCCGGTCTGGAGCGGAACCGTGAGATCAATCTCGGCCTTGGTCCAGTCGGGAGGTTCGTCCTTGATCTTTTTCTCGATATCGAACTCGGGAAACTCGTCGATGCGTTGCGATTTGCGTCTCAGGGCTTCGAGGTTGAATGTTTCCGCTCTTATCCATTGCGGATCGTTCGACTGCAGCGCTTCCATAACGGAAGGGCTGATGTCGCGGACGTTCTGCCGCTCGAAAATTGGCCGGTTCCAGCTTTTGTCGCAGATCAGGCATTTATAGATGAGCCAGGCATCCAGTTTGCGGCCGTTGGCATTAAGCCGGATCTTGCCGCTGGCTTGAAACGCCCTCAGGTCGCCACATCCGCTGCATGCAAGCCAGGGCTGGGGCGCCGTTCGTGGTGTAATGGTCCATTGGACCCGAAGTACATTGCACATATTGTCTTGGTCTTCCATTTGGAAGTCCACCAAGATGGTGCAGGAGAAAACCCTGACGGGAACGGCGTGGCGATGTTTCGGGTGGGTGAAGAGCTGAGACAGCAAAGCTGCGCAGGGCACATTTTAACAATGCCAGACCGGTCTCTTGCCACCACCCGATGAACGTGATCATACGCCGACAGCCTGTGGCCATCCGCAGTACGGGTGAAACTGGATTGAGACCGGTATTTACTTAGGCAAAGTCTACCTCGATGCGCCAATGCTCTTCGACGGTAAAGATAACAAATGATCGTTCAGAAATGGAGCACCCGGCACGCCCGGCGGCCGAAAGCCATTGCGATGTGACTTTTACGCAACTCCGGGTAACCTGCCCATCTATTTCCGATTGGACACAGTTTTGCGCCTGTTATCTGCGGCTGCCGGAGACGGAAGCATACGCCGGAGGATAGAATCCTTGCGGATGAAATGGTGCCATAGCGCTGCCATCACGTGCAGAAATACGATGGCTGCGGCGAGATAGGCGAGAGTGGCATGAACCTCTGTCCAGAAAGCCTCCGCCTGGTCGGAAATCGCCAGAGGCAACCCCGGCACGACCACGAGATCGAAGACGTAACTGGGAATTTGCAGCGGAGACGTCGAAGCGATGGCCCAGCCGGCGAGGGGAACGGCGAGGGTAAGAAACAGCAATGCGAGGTGAGCGGCCCGCGCGGCGAACCTTGAAGCCAGGCCTTCGCCATCGACAGGCTGCGGCTTCCGGCTGAAAACCGACCACAGGACACGCGGCACGGCGAGGGCTAGCACCAGAAACCCTATCGACTTGTGATATTGGAACAGATCGAACTGCAGAACCGGATCGATATCGTTGCGACTCATCACATATCCCAGCGCAAGTTGCGCCAGAAAAAGCAGCGCGATCGTCCAGTGGAACGTGATCGCCACCCATCCGAAGGATGTCGGCGAATTACGCCACAGACGTTCACCCGCTGGTGCGCTATCGGAATGATCCTCGAAATATCTCATCGGCTAACTCAGTTGCTGATAGGTGTCTTTAGCGATGGCGTCCATGCGGTCGGACGGCAGGTTGCCGACCAAAGCGCAGCGGATCATTTCGTCATCCCAGGAGACTGTCTGCAGCGAACCGACGCTGGAGCGCTGCATGGGGGTGTCGCTCGAGTCGGCCGCAGCCACGATATAAAGAGTAACGCGCTGCCCGCTTTTATCCTCATACATGAGCTGGGCGGCGGCGCCTTCCGAGCTGGGAAGGACGCGGCCGCCGACAAGGGACAGTCCATGGCGGGTGAGGTCAGGAATACTCAGTTTGCGGTCCAGCCGTTTCGACAGCCATTTCGGCAGGCTGGAAGCATTCTCCGCATCGGCCCGAATTTCGACCGGATGCAGAACATCGCTCACAAACAGCTTATGCGCCTGCGTTGCATCCGCCACGAGGGAGTGAGCAGGTTCCGCGACCTGAGACACTAACCCGCGCCCGAACCAGCCGCCTGTCAAACCAACGGCCAGAACGAGGATGGATGCCGCCGCCATGTTACGCCACTCGGCACGCTGCGATCGCAGACGCCGCTCGATCCGGGAAACATCGAGGCGCTCGGGTAAAGCACCGGTATCAAGAGGGCCGTAGAGCGCCGTAAGCGTCGTGTTCTGCTGCTGCCACATAGCAACCTTGCGTGCGTCGGCCGGATTGGAGGCGAGGTGGGCGCGAACGACGTTACGCCGCGGGTCTTCGAGCTGCCCATCGACGTAAGAGATCAGATCGGCTTCGGTTATCTGCGGCTCGCTGCCGGTCATTTTATCACCTTGAGATTTGGCTGGTCTTCCTGGGTCATGCGGGCGAGGGCCGTTCGAGCTCGCCCCAGACGGGACATCAGAGTGCCCAACGGAATTTCAAGAACATTTGCCGCTTCCGCATAACTAAGGCCTTCGACAACGACGAGGAGGAGGGCCTCGCGATGTTCGCCGGACAGTTTTTCAATGGCGCGGGCCATTTCGGCAAGCGCTATCCGACCCGTCTGCGCCGCCGGCACGAACAGCTGTTCCGCAACATCGTCAATCGGGATTTGCGAGGGCCTCCGATTTCGGCCGCGCAGATTGTTACGGTAGACGTT
The DNA here is from genome assembly GCF_003031125.1 of Agrobacterium sp. LAD9. Lineage (NCBI taxonomy): Bacteria > Pseudomonadati > Pseudomonadota > Alphaproteobacteria > Hyphomicrobiales > Rhizobiaceae > Agrobacterium > Agrobacterium sp. LAD9. Next base: position 193,252 of record NZ_PHGS01000007.1, read on the forward strand.
GATAAGCACCCGGTACAACCAGGGACGCAGCGGTCCCTGCGGTTTCCACAACGCCTTTTTGCGGATCGCTCTCTCCAGACAGTCCTGGACGAGATCGTCAGCCCTGTCACGGTCGTGCGTGAGCGCATTCGCGTAACGTCGAAGCGCCGGTATGCAACTCGTGATCTCGTCCAGAAAATCCGGCATGGATACTATTCCTTGGCGATGTGCCAGACGCCGCCGACGCCATCGCCCGTGACATCGCCGGGCTTCTTGTCCATCTGCCAACGATAGAGCGGCTTTCCGTCATGCGACCATTGCATCGTACCATCTTTACGGGAAACTGGTTTGTAGTCGCCATCCGCCTTGTCGGTTTTCGAGGCGGCGAGGGGCGGCCATTTCTTTGCACAGCCATCATAGCAGGCCGACGCGCCATTTGTATCATTGTCGAAAGTATAAAGGGTCATGCCTTTGGAGTCGGTCAGGATCGTGCCCTTGGCCGTTGCCTTTTCAATCACCGCACCACCGGCATAGGGTTCGGCCAGTGCAGCCGTGGCCGTAAGCGCGACAAGGCCAGCCAGAACGAAATGATGTGCACGCATGGGAGATAGTCCTTTGAGGAGTGATGGATCGGAGAAGATGCCCGATATTGGAGAAACACCGGCCAGCGGCGCTTAATCCCACCGCCGCTGGATTTTTTTGATGCCCCATCGCTTTTTATCTGACGCCCTTCAAATCAAAGTCGAATGCAACCGTATTCGAATAGAGCGGCACCCCAACACCCATGCCATAGGGCAGGCGGGCGACATTGCCGGTGACGTGGAAGGTGACGGATCCCTTCTGTTGCTCGACGAATGTCGCGTGAAACGTTTCGGGTCTGGATATGCCTCTGGCTGTCAGTGTGCCTTCAACCACTGCGCTACGCGGCCCGTCCTGCGTAACGCGTTTGGAGCGAAACACGATCTGCGGATAAATGGCGATATTAAAAACCGCGCTGGATCGCAGGAAGTTTTCCACCCGTTCCTGTCCCGTCTGGACACTGGAAGGGTTGAGACTGATCTCCACGTAGGACTTGGCCGGCTGGTCCGGATCGATGTCGAAACGGCCGGATATGTCGGGAATAGTACCCTTGATCCCGGGGCCGGCAACCTGGGCAATTGAAAAGCGTATGTGAGAGGCGGGATCGATGCGATAACGTCCGGCTGCCGACGAGAACGGGCTGGCAGACACCGGCATGCCAGCCAATGTCACCATGAGCAGAGTGAGGGAATAGGAATATTTCACGCGCAAGCTCCTTTACGAGTAGTCGCACTCAGGAGAACACCGCAGGAAGAGGTTTAATCCGTACCATGCCGGCAGATCGTCAAAATCCCACCACAGGGGAATGACCGCTTTTGATTGGCGGTGGGCAAACATCCCTAGGGGTGATGGTTTCAACCCACAAACAGTAATCGCATAAGATAGATTATGGAACTTAATTAGTGGTGAGGTTCTGGATTTGTGTGGTTGTTGCCTGTTGCATATGCCACAGAACGACCGATGCGATCATATCGTTTCTGGACTGAAAAGCACGAAACGCCACCAAGACCAGCCCGTCAGATCGATTTTAACGAGACTCGTTTTTCAAGCTCGTCTGCCAGCTCTTTGCGTTCACTGTAGCGATCTGTCAGATAGCTGGAAGCGTCACGTGTCAGTAGCGTGAATTTCACCAGTTCCTCGCAGACATCCACGACCCGGTCATAATAGGATGATGGCTTCATCCGGCCTTCAGCATCGAATTCCTGATAGGCCCTTGCCACCGAGGACTGGTTTGGGATGGTGATCATCCGCATCCATCTGCCGAGAATTCGCATCTGGTTCACCGCGTTGAAGGACTGGCTTCCGCCGGAAACCTCCATGACGGCGAGCGTCTTGCCCTGTGTTGGCCGGACCGATCCAACTGCAAGAGGAATCCAGTCGATCTGCGACTTCATGATGCCGGTCATCGCGCCGTGGCGTTCGGGACTTACCCAGACCTGTCCCTCCGACCATTGGGAGAGTTCACGCAACTCCTTCACCTTCGGGTGGCTGACGGGCGCTTCATCGGGCAAAGGCAGGCCTTTCGGATCGAATATCCGAACCTCGCAACCGAGCCGTTCGAGCAGCCACCCGGCTTCGAATGCAAGCAGACGGCTATACGAAACCTCGCGCAGCGAGCCGTAAAGGATCAGGATGCGCGGCTTGTGGGTCGAAAACGCCGGATGCAGTGCATCCGGGTCAATGTTGTGCAGGTGTTGCGCCTGCAACGCGGGAAATGTCTCAGGCAATGCGCTTTCCTTCATTGTCGAGGACCTGCTCACCATCCTCCTTGAAGAACGGTCCGTTGAAAGTCTTGGGCAGAATATCCAGCACGATTTCCGACGGACGGGCGAGCCTGGTGCCGAGTGGTGTCACCACGAAAGGGCGATTGATGAGGATCGGTGTTTCTATCATCGCATCAAGCAGCTGATCGTCGGTCAGATCAGGATTGTCGAGACCGAGTTCGGTATAGGGTGTCCCCTTCTCGCGCATGGCTTCGCGCACCGTCAGGCCCGCATCCGCTATCATTTTTGCGAGCCGTTCGCGCGTCGGCGGTTCCCGCAGATATTCAATCACGGTCGGCTCGATCCCTGCCGCGCGGATCAGCGCCAGCGTGTTGCGAGACGTTCCGCAGGACGGATTGTGAAAAATCGTGGCATCCATGGTCATTGCCTTTCAGTCATTATCGTTCGGGAAACGGCGGGGGCGGCCTCATACCAATCCTTCGAGCGGTTCACGATCCAGACGACCGAAAGCATGACCGGGACTTCGATGAGAACACCGACAACGGTTGCGAGTGCCGCGCCTGACTGAAAGCCGAACAGGCTGATGGCGGCCGCGACGGCCAGCTCGAAGAAATTGCTGGCGCCGATGAGGGCCGAAGGCCCGGCGACGCAATGGCGCTCACCCGTCATCCGGTTCAGGAGGTAGGCAAGCCCCGAATTCAGATAGACCTGGATGAGGATCGGGATGGCAAGCAGACCGATGACGGCCGGCTGGGCGATGATTTGCTCGCCCTGGAAGGCGAAGAGAAGAACCAGCGTCGTAAGCAGCGCCACCAGCGAAATCGGCTGCAGCCTTGCAAGAACGCGATCCAGTGTTCGTGACGTTCCGTCAGTCATGAGCCACCGCCTGATCAGCTGCGCGAGGATGACGGGAACGACAATATAGAGCGCGACAGAGAGAACGAGCGTATCCCAGGGCACGGTGATGGCCGAAAGGCCTAGCAGCAGCCCGACAATGGGAGCAAAGGCCACGACCATGATCGCATCGTTGAGCGCGACCTGCGACAATGTAAACAGCGGTTCACCCCGTGTCAGGTTGCTCCAGACGAAGACCATGGCGGTGCATGGAGCAGCGGCAAGGATGATCAACCCGGCAATATAGGAGTCGATCTCACCAGCCGGAAGATAAGGACGGAATAGCCAGCCGATGAAAAACCAGCCGAGCAGCGCCATAGAGAACGGCTTGACGGCCCAGTTGATGAACAACGTCACGCCAATGCCGCGCCAGAATGTGCCGACCTGCGAGAGGGAGCGGAAATCGATTCTGAGCAGCATCGGGATGATCATCAGCCAGATCAGGACCGCAACCGGGATATTCACCCTGGCGATCTCGGCAGCAGCGATGAGCTGAAAGACGCCGGGCATCCAATGGCCGAGCGCGACACCGACAACGATGCACAGGAACACCCAGACGGTCAGATAACGTTCGAAGACGGACATCAGGCCGATTTTCCTTCACGATTGGTGGTTCCTTCCAAAGCGCCGATCTGCCGGAGCCTGGTTTCCAGCGCCATTCGATCGATCGATTGCAGGGGCAGGCTGACGAAAGCCGCGATCCTGTTCTTGAGGAAACGGGCAGCCTGCGCAAAGGCGCGTTGAACCTCGGCCTCAGAGCCAACCACGGCGGCGGGGTCCTCTATACCCCAATGGGCTGTCATCGGATGGCCGATCCAGACGGGACAGGCTTCACCTGCGGCGCTGTCGCAGACCGTGAAGATGAAATCCATCTGGGGCGCATCAGGCCCGGCAAAAACATCCCAGCTTTTCGAGGTGAAACCAGCAGCAGGATAACCCAGCACCGCCAGTTCCTTCAGGGCGTGAGGGTTCACCTCCCCCTTCGGCTGGCTGCCGGCCGAATAGGCGTTGAACCTCCCCTCACCTTCCTTGGCGAGAATGGATTCGGCAAGAATGGAACGAGCGGAATTGCCCGTGCACAGAAAGAGCACGTTATAAATCTTGTCGGTCATGGTTTCGGTCCGTGGTTAGATCGGTGGTCTTACAGGCCCGGCGATGGTGTCGCCTCCGGGCTGCAGCAGGGTGTCAGTTCGGCAATCAGCGGTGCACAAAGTTCGGTCGAACCACCGCAGCAATCCTTCAGCAGAAACAGGGTCAACAGGCGCAACCCGTCAAGATCGGCGCGATAGATGATAGACCGGCTTTGCCGCTCGCTCTTGACCAGACCCGCCCGCGAAAGCGTGGCGAGATGCGCCGACATCGTGTTCTGTGGAACATCGATAAGGCGCGCAAGTTCCCCAGCGGGAACGCCGTCCGGCTCGTGCCGCACGAGTATCCGGAATGTCTCCAGGCGGGTGGATTGAGCCAAAGCGCCAAGCGCTGTTATTGCGGTTAAATTATCCATATATCCAGAATAACGGATACAAAAGGATTGTCAAGAAAACAAACGAGGCAGAAGAAATGAATATAAAAATTAATCATATCAATAAGATGAATAGATTTCCTAATGTATATTATAATTCACCGGACGCCTCGCGACGCCTAAGATCCAGCTCTTCGCTATAACGTCTCAATGTATGGCTTTCCGTGAGCAGGCCCACCGGCCGGTTTTCGATCTTGTCATTGACGACCACCAGCGCCTCGCTCTCCGCCGCATCGAAGGCCGCCGCCGCCTGACGGGCATTCATGGTCGGCAGCAGCACGTCGTTCTTGTAGTGCAGATAGGTTTCGAGGCTGATCTTGCTGGGGTCGCGATCCATCGGGTCGGCATAGATTTCCGGGACAAGGACGACGCCGGCATAACGCCCGTCATCATGGGTCATGATTACCCGTTGCGTCGAACCGAGCGGGAACTTCTCCCTGAAGGCCGGAAGCCCCATGCTGACATTGGCCTTGCGGATATCGGCGCGCATCATCCTGCCGACCGTCAGGTCGCGGATCCAGCCGATATCGTGGGCGCTGCGAATGCTCTCGCCACGCAGGTGAAAACGCCAGGTGGCGAAGGAGTAACCGAATGTGGTGCGCACCACGAGCGAGGTGGTGATGACGGCGGCAAGCACCAGAGCCGTGATCTGGAAGTCGCCGGTCAGTTCCAGCGCCAGAAACGTCATGGTCAGCGGGCCACCGATGATGGCGGCGGCAAAGGCGCTCATGCCGATCACCGCATAAACGATGGGTGCCGTCGAACCATAACCGATATAGGGGGCGCAAAGCGCGAAAATCTTGCCGAGCAGCGATCCCATGAACAGCGAGGCGAAAAACAGGCCGCCGCGGAAATTCGAACCGATGGAAATGGCGCTGGCCGCCGCCTTCAGCAGGAACAGCCCGGCCAGCCCGTATATCGTCAGTTCCGCGTCGATATTGAGATGCAGCGCGCCGTGGCCGCTCGACAGCACCTGCGGTGAAATCAGCGCAAGCCCACCCACCGCCACGCCGCCAATTGCAGGGCGCAGCCAGCCGGGAATGGCGCTTTTGCGGGCCGTCTCCTCGATGAAGGACACCGCCTGCATCAGCGTGATGCCGATGGCCGCGCACACGACGCCGAGAAAGATGGCAGGCACATAATCCGCCGGCGTCACGCGGCTGGCATCGACAATATCGATGGAGAGGCCATGGCCACCGATAACACCGATAACGGTCGTCGCCACCAGCGCCGAAACGATGAGCGGCGCAAGCGTTACGACGGTATAAGTGCCGATGATGAGTTCAATGGCGTGGAACGCCCCGGTCAGAGGCGCATTGAACGCTGCTGCAATCGCCCCTGCGGCGCCGCAGCCGACGAGGATGCGCATGTCCCCTCGCCTCAGTTTCAGCTTGATGCCGATCTTGGAGGCAACGCCGCTGGCGATCTGGGTGTAACCGGCCTCGAGCCCCACAGATGCGCCGAAACCGTTGGAGACGATATTCTGCACGCAGACGATGATGCTGTCCGTCAGCGACAGGCGGCCGCCATGCAGCGCATTCGCCTCGATCGGGTCGACCATGGGTTTCTTGCGGGTCTTCGATAGAATGAAGATGATCAGGCCAAGTACTATGCCGCCGATGATAGGACCGGCGAGCACGATCCATCCGGACAGATCACTGCTGCTCAATCGCTCGACACCGAAGACCAGCACATGCAGCGCCGTGCTAAGAGCGCCGATCAGCGCCACCAGGAGACCCGCGGCGATGCCGATGAAAACGGCGAGGATCACCAGCCCCAGTTCGCCGCGCCGGAACATGGCCCGCAACCGGCTGGCGCGCAGATTGTCGAAGAAGCTCGCCATACTGGGTGCACGGAAAGGCTTGGTCGACATGCTGTTCCTTTTCAGGCGGCGTCAGGCTGCTTCGATCTCGATCTCGAAACGCATCTGATCATAAGCCGGTTCAACATTATCAGGCGTTTCACGCATCACCGTGTCATAATCGAGCGGAATATGCATGTGGGTCAAGATCGCCCGTCTGGGTGCGAATTTCTCGATCCAGTCGAGCGCCTGCTCCAGCGAAAGATGGCTGGGGTGGTAACGGTGCTGCAGCGCGTCGATGACGAGGACATCGAGGCCGGCAAGCTTCGGCAGGCTTTCGGCCGGAAAATCGCTGACATCGGTGCAATAGGCGACGTCACCAATGCGGAAGCCCAGCGAATGCACATCGCCATGTTGCTGCATATGCACGCCAAAAGGTATCGGCCCGCCTGCCCCGTCGATGATAACAGGCGCGTCGATATCCGCGATGATCCTTGGTTCGACGATGGGCGGATAGCTGCTGCCCGGCGGCGTCTCCAGGCAATAGGCGAAACCGTCCCATATGCGCGCCATGGTGACGGGATCGGCATAGATCGGAATGCGGTTTTGCTGAATGGCGAAATAGATGCGCAGATCGTCGATGCCGTGCAGATGGTCGGCATGGGCGTGGGTGTAAAGCACCGCATCGACCGCCTCCACCTTCGCCGCGATCATCTGCTCACGAAAATCCGGGCCGGTATCGATGACGACAGTCGTCCTGCCGCCATCCGGGCCGATCTGCTCTACCATGAAGGCGGTGCGCGTGCGCCTGTTCCTGGGGTTGTCAGGGTCGCAGGCACCCCAGTCGCCGTTGATGCGCGGCACGCCGGGCGACGACGCGCAACCGAGAACCGTGAAGCGGCGACGGTAGATTGCCACGCCTACACCCTTGTCATCTTCGAAAAGCAGCGGAAGGCGTTTTCGGTGGTGATTTCGGCCATGCGCTCATAGGAAACACCATGCACCTCGGCCAGAACTTCAGCGGTGTTGACCACGTAGGAAGGTTCGTTGCGTTTGCCGCGCCAGCGCTTCGGCGCAAGATAAGGCGCGTCCGTCTCCACCAGCAGCCGGTCCAGCGGCACGGTGGCGGCGATATCGCGGATATCCTGCGATTTCGGGAAAGTCAGAATGCCGGAGAAGGAAACATAACCGCCAAGTTCGACACCGGCTTTCGCCAGCTCAGGACCAGCGGAGAAGCAGTGCAGAATGAAGGGGAATGCTCCCTTGTCGCTCTCGGCGCGCAAAATAGCGGCCATGTCGTCATCGGCACTGCGGCTGTGAATGACGAGCGGCAGCTTCGTTCTCCTTGCCGCCTCGATATGGCGAAGGAGGCCGGTCTTCTGGTCTTCCGGCTTCTGCGTATCGTAGAAATAATCCAGACCCGCCTCGCCGATCGCCACGATCTTGTCGTGGCTCTCCGCCAGCTGCACCAGATCATCAGCAGAGATATCCAGTTCCTCGGCCGCGCTGTTGGGATGCGTGCCGACCGAGCAGAAAACCGACGGATATTTTTCCGTGATCTTCAAAAGTTCAGGCAGCCGGCGCACCCGGGTCGAGATCGTCACCATCTGGCTGACACCCGAAGCATGGGCGCGGGCGATGATATCGTCGCGCTCAGCCTCGAAATCGGGAAAATCCAGATGGCAATGGGTATCGATCAGCATGGTTGTCGCCTTCACGTTTCCGGCGCGACGTAACGCGGGAAAACCGGCTTCGGCGCTTCGAGCGGCGTGCCCGGAACCAGACGGCCCGCCTCTCCCAATGCCGCGAAATCGCGCTTGTCGGCGGGAGCGGCAACGAGATCGAGCAGCTTGTCGCAGGATTCCGGCATGAAGGGCTGCAGGAGAATGCCGATCTGGCGCACCACTTCCGCCGTGACGTAAAGAACCGTGCCCATGCGCTCGGGATCGGTCTTCTTCAGCGCCCAAGGCTCCTGCGACGCGAAATAGCGGTCGGTTTCCGAGACGACGGCGATAATGGCCGCAAGCGCGCGGTGGATGAGCTGCTTGCCCATCTCCTCACGGCAGAGCGCCAGCAACCCGTCGGCGGAGGCGAGCATCGCTTTGTCTTCATCGGTGAACTCACCGGGTGTCGGTATCTGGCCGTCGCAATTCTTGACGATCATCGACAGCGAACGGCTGGCGAGATTGCCGATGCCATTGGCGAGATCGGCATTGATGCGGGTGGCGATACCCTCTTCGCTATAGCTGCCGTCCTGGCCGAAGGAAACTTCGCGCAGGAAGAAATAACGGACCTGATCGAGACCGAAATGGTTCACCAGATTGGCCGGATCGACGACATTGCCAAGCGACTTCGACATCTTCTCGCCCTTGTTGAGCAGGAAGCCATGCGCATAGACCCGCTTGGGCAACGGCAGCTTGGCGCTCATCAGGAAAGCCGGCCAGTAAACCGCGTGGAAGCGGATGATGTCCTTGCCGATGATATGCACGTCGGCAGGCCAATATTTGGCGCGCGGACCGTTCTTGTCCTCGATGTAACCGGTGGCGGTGATGTAGTTGGTCAGCGCATCGACCCAGACATACATGACGTGCTTCGGGTCGTTCGGAACCTTGATGCCCCAGTCGAAGGTGGTGCGGGAAATCGACAGATCCTTGAGGCCGGATTTCACGAAGGAGATGATTTCGTTGCGACGCTCGGCCGGGCCGATGAATTCAGGGTTTTCCTCGTAAAGCTTCAGCAGCTTGTCCTGGTATTCGGAGAGCTTGAAGAAGTAGCTTTCCTCTTCCACCCACTCGACCGGCGTGCCCTGCGGCCCGTAACGAACGCCGTCCGCGCGCACTTCCGTCTCGTCCTCGCCGTAATAGGCCTCGTCGCGCACGGAATACCAGCCGGCATAGCTGTCCTTGTAGATATCGCCGCTATCGGCCATCAGGTTCCAGATATTGCGCGAGGTCTCGTGGTGACGCTCTTCCGTGGTACGGATGAAATCATCGTTCGAGGCGTTGAGCAGCTTGCCCATCTCGCGGAACTGATCGGAATTGCGCTGCGCCAGCTCTTCCGGCGAAATACCTTCCGCCCGCGCTGTCTGCTGCATCTTCTGGCCGTGTTCGTCGGTGCCGGTCAGGAAGAAAACATCCATTCCATCCAGGCGCTGAAAGCGTGCCATGGCGTCCGTCGCAATCAACTCATAGGCATGGCCGATATGCGGCTTGCCGTTAGGATAGGAGATCGCGGTGGTGATGTAGAATGGTGTCTTGTCTGTCATGACGGTCTATCGACTTTACAGGCTGTTTTTTGGATAGACCGCTCTTAAACCATTGTGCGCAGCAGCGAAAGAAAAAGCGTACGTTTTGTACGACTGCTCGCAGACAAAGTGGATTTGGCAAACGCTTAGCATCCGCACTACCGTCACCCCGGACTAGATCCGGGGTCCAGCAGCGATCAAGTCCTTGATCGCGAAAGACTCATTCCCCACGGCACAGACGCGCCGTGGCTGGATACCGGATCAAGTCCGGCATGACGAAGGAGAATTTATTCACCGTCAAATCGTACGTTCCATACGATTCCCGATCCTCAAACGCCGCGAATATCCTCCAGAATGGAGAGCACCATCTGCTTCTTGTCGAGATTATAGGCCTGCGCCACGGTAATGCGTTCCGAAAGCGCCGAGGAAAGCCGCGCATGCTTTTCCGCCGCCGCGATATCACCCGCCATCGCCGCCGCTCTTGCGCGCTCCATCAGCTCTTCCGTCACATGCTCCATGAAGAAGCCGAGGACGATGTCGCCGTCCTTCTGCGCGAGAATCTCGGCAAGCTTGTGCATCTGCTTGCGCGCGCCCGGCCCTTCGGCTCCCATGACCTCGGCAAAGGCCTCGACGATGTCCGAGCCGCCGTAATTCAGCAGCTTGAGCGCCTGAGCCACGCTGCCCTTGGAGGCGGCAAGCAGGGCGTCGCGTTTTTCACCCGATGGGCTGATGCCGAGATGATCGAGCGATTGCACCATGGCCGCGTCGGAAAGCGGCAGGAGCCTGAGCGGCATGCAGCGCGAGCGGATGGTCGGCAGCAATTTTCCCGGCGCGTGCGACAGGACGAGGAACATCGCCCGCTTTGGCGGCTCCTCCAGTATTTTTAGGATCGCATTCGCGGCATTGCGGTTGAGATCGTCGGCGGGATCGATGATGACGATGCGCCAGTTGCCGGTGCCCGAGGTCTGCGAAAAGAAGTGCCCTGCCCGCCGCACCTCGTCCACGGTGATGGCTGATTTCACGCGGCCGGTCTTTTCGTCCACCGGACGGGTGAGATGCAGCAGATTATGCGAGGCGCCTGCGGTGATCTGCCGGCTGACCAGCGATTGCGGATCGGGATCAGCGAGAAAATCCGGCGCCAGCGACGGATCGGGATGGCTGAGCACATGATTGGCAAAACGGAAGGCAAGCGTCGCCTTGCCGATACCCTCCGGCCCCTCGATCAGAATGGCGTGATGGCCCTTGCCGGAGCGATAGGATTGCGCGAGAAACGCTTCCGCCTCTTCATGGCCAAAAAGCTTCGTGTTCTGCTGTGGCGCAATCGCGCCGTCGAGAACGCCCTGAACCTCACTCATGCGCCGCGCCCGCTGCCGTTCCCAGCTGTTCAAGCAAAGGCTCGACGAAGGACAGGACATCCTCCGCCACCTTTCCTTCCGGCTGGTCGGCATTGACGATCCGGCAGCGACGCGGTTCGGCGAGCGCAATATCCAGATAGGCTTCCCGCCGCTTCTCGTGGGTTTCGATTTCCTCTTTCTCGAACCGATCAGGCGCAGCGCCCTCATCCGCACGCTTTCTGGCGCGGGCGAGCCCCTTTTGGGCGGCGATATCGAAAATCAGTGTCAGTTCGGGCACGACGCCGTCAATCGCGATGCGTTGCAGGGTTTCGATGAATTCCGGCTCCAGATTGCCGGTCGTGCCCTGATAAACGCGAGAAGAATCGAGAAACCGGTCGCAGAGCACGATTTCGCCGCGCGCGAGCGCCGGGCGAATGACCTCTTCGACATGGTCGTTGCGGGCAGCCGCAAACAGGATTGCTTCCATGCGCACGCCGAAGGATTCGGCCGCACCCGACAGGATCACATGCCGGACAGCCTCCGCACCCGGCGAGCCCCCCGGCTCACGCGTCACGACCACCTCGAAACCACGGCCGCGAAGCGCCTCGGCAAGGGTGCGAATCTGCGTCGACTTGCCGGCGCCCTCGCCGCCTTCGAAGCTGATGAACAATCCGGTCTTTTCGGCCAATGTCACGTCCTGCACGGGTTTTCTGGAATTCGAAATGCCTGTTTACAGCATCGAACCGAAATGTGTGAAGCGCTTTTCAGAAAAACCGGTGCCTGAACAAAAGCATAGGAACAAGGCGATGCGTGGAACAGGCTTTCAGAGCCAGAACAGCAGCAGTTCCTTCAGCGCACCCGTTGCATTCTGGGTAAGCGATCCCTTGCCGACCGCCGCCTTCGTATAAAGCGGAACCTCCCGCAACAGGCGCTCACCCGAAAAAATCCTGAGCGTTCCGGCATTTGCGCCAACGTCCAAAGGTGCATTCAGCGGCCAGCGATAGACGATTCGTCCGGAAATACGCTCCGGATTATTGACCGGCACGAGCACGCTGACATCTTCCTTCGGCGAAAGATCGATATGCGCGACATCGCCGCCATAGACGCTGACCGACCCGACAGCCTCGCCCTTGCTGAAAAGATGGCGTTTCTCAAAGGCCGTCAGGCCCCAGTCCACCACCCGGCGGGCTTCTTCCTGCCGCGTCTTGTCGTCCACGATGCCTGAAAGCGCCAGATAGACCCGGCGGCCTTCCCTCTCGGCCGAGACGACGGCGGCAAAACCGCTGCCTTCGGCAAAACCAAGCCCGAGACCATCGATACCGCTGCCCGGCATCAACAGCGTGTTCTTGTTGCGTTGGAAAATCCGATTCCATTCGAAATCCGGCTTGGTGAAAAGCCCGTAACGGTCGGGATAGGTGTCATGCAGATGCTGGGCAAGGCGCACCATGTCCCTGGCGGTCGTCTGGTTGCCGGGATCGGGAAGCCCCGTGGAATTGGTAAAGGTGCTGCGGCTCATGCCAAGTTCGCCCGCCCGCGCCGTCATGCGCTTGGCAAAGGCGGCATCCGAGCCCGTCATGCCTTCGGCGATGACAATGCAGCCATCATTGGCGTTCTGGACGATGATGCCGGTCAAGAGATCATTGATGCTGACGGAGGATTTCAGCGCCGCGAACATGGTCGAGGTGCGCGACGGCGCACCGCCCGTGCGCCAGGCATATTCCGAGACGGGATAAGCGGTCTCAGGCGCCACCTGACCCTTGGACAGCGCATCCAGCACCACCTCCACCGTCATCAGCTTGGCGAGCGATGCAGGTGGAAAAGGCTGATTCTCATTCTGCGAAAGAAGCACCGTTCCCGTTTCGGCATCGACCATATAGGCCTGTTCGGCCTTGGCGATGAAGGGGGCTGTCTGTGATTGCGCCGGGCCTGCACTGAAAAACGCAAGCGCAGCCGCCGTGACGACCGAACAATAGGAGCGATGAATGGCCTTGCGCATGAAACCGCCCAGTCCTGCCTGCCGCAACCGGCTGCCCGCGATAAAGGCGAGAGGCCGGCCGTATCCTTCAATCCGTCAGCGCGACTTCGCCTGCTGACGCTTCACATGGGCGAGTATCGATTGCTCATTGAGCGCGCCACGATCGACGAGCACGCTGTCAAAGGCGCTCGCGGTCCTGGAAACCGTAGCAGATTCTTCGGAATAGGCCGCGGCAAATTTGGAAGACGGCGTCGGCACGCGCAGATAATTGCCGCCGGGGGCAGCCGGCTCACGCATGAAATTGCCTTCCGGACGCTCGGCCAGGATAGGGCCGATTTCCGGCAGGATCGCGAATTGTTCGAAAACCGGCGCCGGGCCATTGACCAGCGGCATGGCCTGAAGCGCCGCATTCTTCTTGGAACCGACGAGCGCCGTCTGGGTAGAGCCGCCGTAATTCGGGTTGGAGGTGGGCGCGGGAACGAAATTCGGCGAGGCCGAAGCCACCATCACGCCCGTTGCGATCTGCCCCTCCGGTGCTACACCCGGCGAACGTGATCCCTTCGGAATGTAAGATGCCATCAGATAGGGCATGTCGTGACCGTCAAGCGGTGCGCGGCCGGCATATTGCACCCGCACATTCGCCGTTCCAGTGGCCTTCATGTCCAGAAGATCGGCCGTCTTGCTGGAAACGTCGATCAGGCGGCCTTCATGGAACGGTCCGCGATCGTTGACGCGCACCAGAACCGAAGCGCCATTCTCCATGTTGGTGATGCGCGCGTAGCTCGGCAGGGGAAATGTCGGATGTGCGGCAGAAAGATGTTCTTTGTCGTAGACTTCGCCATTGGCGGTCAGGCGACCATGAAAGGCGGAACCGTACCAGGAAGCAAGACCGGTCTTGTTGTAACCCGGCTCTTCCTTCGGGAAATAACGGCGGCCCTTGACGGTATAGGCATTGCCGACCAGCTCGCGCCCGCCGCCCTTGGGAATGCTTTTGCCATCGGCCACACGCGGGCTGGCTTTGACGCCATATTCGGATTCGGAAAAATATTCCTTGCTGCGCTTGGGTTTAGGCTTGGTCTCGGACGTCGTGGAACACGATGCAGTCGCAGCGCAAAGCACGGAAATTGCGAGCCACTTCACGCCCGACCTGGCGTTGATGCCGAGTTTCTTGACCGAAGAATTCAAATCGTCTGCCCCACGCTGCTATTGGCTCGGAGAACCGCACCCTCACTTGCCTCGATAATTGCCCCTGCCATCGAAGCACCTAACAGTCGCTTAATCTTGTGCATAACGTGGCGAAAATGCGAACGACTTCTGCAAATTCGATAAAATTGTAACGAACGTGGTTAATGATTTCTATCTTTTAAGCCCGCCTGTCGGGCCCAATCTACCCACCTCGGCCTCCCTTCCCGACCGCATCCTCAAGGAACAAACGGACGACGACCGCGTTTTCTCCCCGCAAACAACGAGCTTCCGCCGGTTTCGGCTGAGGGAGGAAACATGATCAAGTTTATGAAAACCACAGGTCTGGCGATTGGCATCGCCCTCGTATCCTTCGCCGCACCAATCCCTGCAGGTGCACAGGACATGGAGCTCAGAATCGGCCCTGACGGCGTTCGCCCCGTCATCCGAGATCGTGACCGGGATATGGACCGCCGTGGCCCGCCCCGCATGCGCGGTTGCAGCGAACGCGAAGCCCGTGCCGCTGCCCGTGAGGCAGGCCTGCGCGATCCCGAGGTCGTACGCGTCACGCCGGGTCGTGTCGTCGTTGAAGGCTTCACGCGCCGGGGACCGGATCGCATCACCTTCGCGAATGAACGGGGTTGTCCGGAAATCTGATCAAATTAGCCGCTCGGAACCCGCCGAAAGGCGGGTTTCCCATTCACGCCGATCTCCAGCCATTCCAAAGCAAAGCAACGCGATCGAAGCATCCTTCGTCGCTGCGCTTTTAGAATCATTTTCGGACTGAATGGCAGATGGGGTGGGATTCGAACCCACGGTACGCTCTCACGCACGCCGGTTTTCAAGACCGGTTCCTTAAACCACTCGGACACCCATCCATCGGTGGTGAGGCTTTATAGCGGTTTGAAAAAGGCCGTCAATCCCGCCCGGGCGAGCGGCGCCGTCCTTCTCTTTATGGTTGGCAGATCATTGCCCCGGGGTCGTTGCCGGCGGCAGCAGGGATCCGTCGCCTGAAGGTATCGACGGCACCTGCTGGGCCGAATCGAATAGCGTCAGGCTCAAAACAATTGCGATCAGCACCAGCAAAAGCGCCACGAAGAAAATTCCGGATTTATCCATGCGTCTGCTCATGTCACGTTATGTTAAAGGCGAATATGTGCAATTCGAGGCAATGCAAAGAATAAAGGGGAAGTCTGTCAAGTTGTCTTACAGATTTACCGAGCTCATCTTTTAAAAATCTGCTGATTGAACAAAATTTATGCGCGGGCGTACTGTTTGGGTCGGAAGTGGCCTATCGCGTCAGCACTCTTGTCACTTATATCAAGCCATCGCTCCCGGGCATTGCCCAACTTTCCCCGAGCGATCAACCTGCCCCGCCTATTTGCGGGGCTTTTTTTTATTTGCGATCACAGAGGCTGAAGCACGCCCAAGGGGCCGGCTACGCGCCAGACGTCCTCGCTTCAGACGCCGATGCCCGGCCCGCCATTGCCATGCCGGCCGTCGCCGCGAAGAATATCCTCGAACAGGTTCAGCAGAGCGGGCAGCAAGGTGTCTGACAATTCCGCGATGATTTCATTGGCGCGATTATAGGAATAGATGGCGCAGAGCGTGAGCACCAGAAGCAGAATCCACGGCCAGATCGGTTTGCGCCTTTGCGGCGCTCCATCAGGTTGTTGCGGTAAAGTCATGCGGGCACCTCCCGTTCAGGCCTTCACGCGCGGCTCGCCTCCCGGCGCATAGGCGGTTTTCTGCAGGAAACGGAATATATTGCCGCACTGGGCGCAGCGGATCATGAAATCCGTCGGATCGCCCGAGACGCGCTCAGCGCGAAATCCCCTAGGCATTTCATCGATGCGAAAATCGACGTCCCGGCGGCTCTTGTCATCCGATTCCGACGCTTCGGCAAAACCCTGATGACCACATTTGGAACATTCGAGCTTCCGGGAATATCTGTCGCGCGCTGCCATATGCCGTCCTTTGCTTGGTGGTTATCAGGTAGCAGCGGCAAAACATCATTTCAATGCCGATCGCCTCAGGTTAAAGCTTTGCACGGCTATTTCCCGTCCCGGAAAATCATCCGGCGGCCAACCGAATATGGAAGTCCATGAAAGACCAGAAACCCCTGCTTTCATCGTCAGTCATGCTCCGGACCGCCCTCATCGCCGGAATTCTTCTCATCTTTCTCGGCGCGCTCAATGTCGGCATCAAATGGTACGGCGAGCGGATTCTCCAGGCGGGCCATACGACGGCCACCGAGGACGTGGAGATCGTCATCGGCAACGACCGGCTGAAGCTTGCGAAAAACACCCTGCGAGCGCCTTCCGAGCGCCTCAGCGGAGAACGCGAACGCGTCGATCTTTATCTAAGCTGGCCGGACCTCAGGGGCTATGAGGATGCGAATCGCTCTGTTTTCGATGATCCGACGCAGGCGGCGGGGCTGATTTTCATCCAGCTTTCGCAAAGCACCATGTCGGAGGATATGTCCGGTCGCTTCGCGCCGATCTATTCACGCCTGACAGAGGGAGAGCCGGTGCCGCTGAAGCACGGCCTCGTGCTGCACCGTCTGCGCGCCGATTCCGGCTACGGCAAGGAAGTCATATTGACGGGCGAGCGTGAGGGCGGCAACGCCTATGTGGTGCGCTGCCTCCTGCCGCAACCGCCGCAGGAGGCCACTGGCAGCGATTGCCAGAGGGATATTCACACCGGACAGGATCTCAGCCTGTTCTACCGTTTCTCCTCCGCCCTGCTGCCACAATGGCAAAAGCTGGATGCGGATGTGAAAAACTATATCGAGCGACGCCTCGTAAAAGACGGAAATCCGTGACACGGCACGGCACAGATTGTGTGCGAAAAGTCGCATTTTATGGAAGGCAGATACCTTTCATAAACCACTTGGTAACGCCATCCCGATAAAGTTTCGTCTCGGAGCATCGGGCGGGGCGTGTCCGAGCGGAACATAAATATGCGATTGAAGAGTTCAGCAGTGTTGAAAAGTCTATCTGGAGCACATTCGCGCAAAGCGGGTGCAACGTCTTTCGTGAGGTTTATTGCGTTAACCCTTGCTGCGGCGTTCATAACCGCAACATCCGTTCAGACCGCAAAGGCCGACCCGAAATATGCGGGTATCGTCATCGACGCCAAGACCGGCAAGGTCCTCTATGGTGAGGATCCTGACGGCCTGCGTTATCCAGCCTCGCTGACGAAGATGATGACGCTTTACCTGACGTTCGAAGCACTCAATACCGGACGCATCTCGCTTGATTCCAAGGTGCCGGTTTCCGCGAATGCCGCCAAGGAGCCACCATCCAAGCTCGGCGTGCGCGCCGGCGGCAGCATCACCGTGGAACAGGCTATCCTTGCGCTCGTCACCCGTTCTGCAAATGACATGGCAACCGCGCTTGGCGAATATATCGGCGGCTCGGAAGACCGCTTTGCCAGAATGATGACCGCCAAAGCCCGTGCACTCGGCATGACCCGCACGACCTATCGCAACGCCAACGGCCTGCCCAACACGGCGCAGATGACGACGGCACGCGACCAGGCCCGCCTCGGCGTGGCACTTCGCCAGCATTTTCCGCAATATTACGGCTATTTCTCCACCCGCACCTTCAACTTCGGCAAGCAGGTTATCGGCAACCATAACCGCCTCGTCGGAACCGTGAAGGGCGTGGATGGCATCAAGACGGGCTACACCCGCGCAGCCGGCAGCAACCTTGCCACGTCGGCGCAGATCGACGGTCGCTCGATCGTCGCTGTCGTTCTCGGCGGCCGTTCGAGTGCTGCCCGTGATGCGACAATGCGCAAGCTTGTTGCTACTTACCTGCCGCAGGCATCGCGCGGCGGCAACAGCAACCTGATCGCGCAGACGCGTTCTGCTCCGGTCGAAGAACCCGTTGCCGTGGCTGCAGCTGTGCCTTCCGTGGCCGTCGCAGCGACCGATTCCGGTCTTCCGCATGCAGGTCCCGTTCCGCAAACCCGTTACGAGGAAGCGCCGGTCACCGCCTTTGCGGGCTCCTCTTCCAATGCAGCCGTCAAGGCCATGGAAGCCGCCACCTGGCAGAAGGGCAAGGATCCGATTGCTCAGGCACCCGCTGCACCGGACCGCAAGTTGATCACCAACTCGACCAAGGTGGACAATATTACCACGGCGTCTGTCGCCTCCGCCCCTTCTGTTTCGGCCCGGTCCGAAGCTCCGCAAGGCGGCTGGGTAATCCAGATCGGCGCATCACCGGACGAAAATTCCGCCCGCGGCCTGTTGCAGAACGCGCAGGAAAAAGGCGGCGCGGCATTGCGCTCCGCAAAACCCTTCACGGTCGCCTTCAGCAAGGACGGCTCCCAGATCTACCGCGCCCGTTTCGGCGGCTTTGATGGCCAGAACGCTGCGGTGAATGCATGTAATGTACTGAAAAAGAAAGGCGTCAGCTGCTGGGCGTCACTCCAGTAACTGATGTTTCCGCAGGCGGTGCTTCATTGTCGAAACATCGCCTGTCTCCTCGAATTGTGTAATGAGTAGCGAGGCTTTCCAAGATGGCAGTCAACGAGAATTATTCGGACATTGCGTCTGGCAATGGGCATGGCAGCCTGTCGGTTCTGCATCCCATTCACGAGGCGGCAATGCGTATCGCCGATCTCGGTCTCAACCGTTCCAAGGCAAAAACGCGCGATCTCGTGGCGCTGCTTCTGTCGCATGGCGCCCGCGCCTGGCGCTCCAATCAGCCGGAAGCAAACATCCACCTTCATGTCGCGAGCCGTTCGGGTCGCGCTCCGGTCCATATCCGGATTCGCTGAAAATCAAACGTAGCTGATACGACAAAAGAAAAACCCCGCGGAGCCTGAGCACCGCGGGGTTTTTCTTGATTAGTACCCGAAGATGACGAGGCGGCTTACGCCTCGTTCTCCGGTGCCTCCGGCGTATCCGGCAGATCGTCGGCGGCATCTTCGCCATTACCGTTCTCTGCTTCGTCGTCGCCTTCCGGCTCGTTGATGCGCTCCACGGAAACCACCTTCTCATCCTTCGCGGTAGAGAAGATCGTCACACCCTTGGTGGCGCGGCTGGCGATGCGGATGCCGTTGACCGGCACGCGGATGAGCTGCCCGCCATCGGACACCAGCATGATCTGGTCGCCTTCGTCCACGGGGAAGGCCGCAACCAGTTCGCCGATCTCGTTGGTCTTCGAGGTGTCGGTGGCGCGGATGCCCTTGCCGCCGCGGCCCGAGGTGCGGAAGTCGTAAGAGGAGGAGCGCTTGCCGAAGCCCTTCACGGAAACCGTCAGCACGAATTCTTCACGTGCCTTCAGTTCCTGATAACGCTCTTCGCTAAGTTCACCCTCTTCCGTCACTTCCTCGCCAACGAGTGCGATATCGTCCTCATCGACGCCTGCGGCACGCCGCTCAGCAGCCGAGCGCTTCAGATAGGCCGCACGCTCCCACGGCTCCGCTTCCACATGCCCGACAATGGTCATGGAGATGATGCGGTCGCCTTCGGCCATGTTGATGCCGCGCACACCGACGGAGTTGCGGCCGGCAAAGACGCGCACATCGTCTACGGGGAAGCGGATGCACTGGCCGAGCGCGGTCGTCAGCAGCACGTCATCGCGGTCCGTACAGGTTTCGACGGAGAGGATTTCATCGCCCTCCTCGTCCAGCTTCATGGCGATCTTGCCATTGCGGTTGACCTGCACGAAATCGCCTAGCTTGTTGCGGCGAACCGTGCCGCGTGTCGTCGAGAACATCACGTCAAGCGTTTCCCAGGTGGTCTCATCCTCGGGCAACGGCATGATGGTGGTGATGCGCTCTCCGGGCTCCAGCGGCAACATGTTGATCAGGGCCTTGCCCTTGGACTGCGGCGTGCCGATCGGCAGACGCCAGACCTTTTCCTTGTAGACGATGCCACGCGAGGA
This sequence comes from Agrobacterium sp. LAD9, assembly GCF_003031125.1. Taxonomy (NCBI): domain Bacteria; kingdom Pseudomonadati; phylum Pseudomonadota; class Alphaproteobacteria; order Hyphomicrobiales; family Rhizobiaceae; genus Agrobacterium; species Agrobacterium sp. LAD9. The sequence goes on from NZ_PHGS01000007.1 coordinate 213,386, forward strand.
GAAGAACAGTACCGGCGTATGGGTATTGGCAACGAAGAGGCGATTGACGAAATCCTCGTCGCGCGTCGCCATGCCAGAACGGCCCTTGCCGCCGCGACGCTGCGCCCGGTAGGTGGTCAGCGGCACACGCTTGATGTAGCCGAGATGCGAAACGGTGACGACCATGTCTTCGCGGGCGATGAGGTCCTCATCGTCCATGTCGGGGCCGCCCTCGACAATCTCGGAACGGCGCGGCGTGCCGAACTCGTTGCGGATCGCGATGAGCTCTTCCGTGACGATCTGCATGATGCGCAGGCGTGACGACAGGATCTCAAGATATTCGCTGATTTCCGCGCCGATCTTGTTCAGCTCGTCGCCGATTTCATCGCGACCAAGTGCGGTGAGGCGGGCAAGGCGCAATTCGAGAATGGCGCGCGCCTGCTCTTCGGAGAGATTGTAGGTACCGTCTTCATTGATGCGGTGACGCGGATCGTCGATCAGACGGATCAGGCTTTCCACTTCCTGCGCCGGCCAGCGCCGGGTCATCAACTCCTCGCGGGCCGAAGCCGGATCGGGAGCGTGACGGATGACGCGGATGACCTCATCGATATTGGCGACGGAAATCGCCAGACCGACCAACACATGCGCACGCTCGCGCGCCTTGCGCAGCAGGTACTTCGTGCGGCGGCTGACGACATCCTCGCGGAAGGAGACGAAAGCGCGCAGCATGTCGAGCAGCGTCATCTGTTCCGGCTTGCCACCGTTCAGCGCCACCATGTTGCAGCCGAAGGAGGTTTGCAGCGGCGTGTAGCGATAAAGCTGGTTCAGGATGACATCGGCATTGGCGTCGCGCTTCAGCTCGATGACGACGCGATAACCCTGGCGGTCGGATTCGTCGCGCAGGTCGGAAATACCCTCGATGCGCTTTTCCTTGACCAGTTCGGCCATCTTCTCGATCATCGACGACTTGTTCACCTGATAGGGAACTTCGGTGATGATGATCTGCTCGCGGTCGCCACGCATCGGCTCGATGGTCGCGCGGCCGCGCATGATGACCGAACCGCGGCCCGTCTCGTAAGCAGAGCGGATGCCGGAACGGCCCATGATCAGAGCACCGGTCGGGAAATCCGGGCCGGGAATGATCTGCATCAGTTCGGGCAGTTCGATCGCCGGATTTTCGATCAGCGCGATACAGCCGTCGATGACTTCGGACAGATTGTGCGGCGGAATATTGGTGGCCATGCCGACGGCGATGCCGCCTGCTCCGTTGACCAGGAGGTTCGGGAACTTGGCCGGAATGACGACCGGTTCCTGCAAGGTGCCGTCATAGTTGTCGCGGAAATCGACCGTTTCCTTGTCGAGATCGTCGAGCAGCGAATGGGCGGCCTTTTCCAGACGGCATTCGGTATAACGTTCAGCCGCCGGCGGATCCCCGTCGATGGAGCCGAAGTTACCCTGCCCGTCGATCAGCGGCAGGCGGAGCGACCAGTCCTGCGCCATACGCGCCAGCGCGTCATAAATCGCCGAATTGCCGTGCGGATGGAATTTACCCATCACGTCACCGGTAACGCGGGCGCATTTGACGTATTTCTTGTTCCAGTCGATGCCGAGTTCGGACATGCCGTAAAGAATACGGCGATGAACCGGCTTCAGGCCGTCTCGCACATCGGGAAGCGCGCGGGAAACGATAACGCTCATGGCGTAATCGAGATACGACCGCTGCATTTCCTCCATGATGGAAATCGGTTCAATGCCTGGCGGAAGTTTTCCGCCGCCGGGGGGGCTCTGGTCAGTCAAAACGGATCACATTCTCTGTTAAGAATCGGATGGATTTTTATAGCGGAAACAGCCACGTTAAGCCAATTTCCCGGCGAGTTTTGAACAGTCTTTTGCGTCATTTGCAAGACATACACCGCTTTTCGCCATTTAGGTCAGCAAAAGCGTCGCCACTCCCTTTTAAAGCGATTGCGACTTGCGTAGTCTCACGCGCAAAAAGGCAATAAGCGGGGAAAAAATGGCCAGCAGCGAAACGCTCATCAACGCGCTTACCACACTTCTGGTCACACTCGATCCGCCGGGTCTCGCCCCCGTCTTCCTGGCGCTCACCGCCGGCATGAACCGCGACCAGCGCAGCCAGGTGGCGCTGCGCGGTTCCATCATCGCCTTCGGCATTCTCGCCGTCTTCGCGCTCTTCGGCCTTGCGATCCTCAACCTGCTCGGCATTTCGCTCGGCGCCTTCCGCATCGCCGGCGGCCTTCTGCTGTTCTGGATCTCCTTCGAGATGATTTTCGAGAAGCGCCAGGAACGGAAGGAAAAGACCTCCGAAATCGCCATCACCAAGGACCACCTCCACAATCTGGCGGTCTTTCCGCTGGCGCTGCCCCTGATCGCCGGACCGGGCGCCATTTCCGCCACCGTGCTGCTTGCCGGCTCAATGAAGACCACCGTCGAGATGGTGGTGCTCATCCTGATCCTCGCTTTCGCCATGGCCCTTGTTTATGCCGCGCTCATCGTTTCGGAGCGGATGGACCGCTTTCTCGGCAATACCGGCCGCGCGATCCTTACCCGACTGCTCGGCGTTCTGCTTGCGGCGCTTTCCGTGCAATTCGTGGTCGATGGCATAAAATCAGCCTTCGCGTTCTGAGCCGCTTCGCGACACCAACGCAATAAATTCTCGCCAACAGCTGAAATGCCGGAAAATCCTCCCTTTAAATCCGCCCTCTGCTTCGGCTAAAAGACGCATGTTTTTTCGGATTCGAAAGTTATCTCCATGCGTTCCACGCTGCGCCGCCTCATCCCGGATGCCGCACCCGTCAGCAACAGGGAAAGGCTGCGCTCCGCAACCGGCGCCTTTGTCGGCATCCTGCTAACCGGCCTTTTGGGAAGTCTTGCTCTCCGTTTCGATCCCACCCTGCCAGCCATGATCGCGCCGATGGGCGCTTCGGCCGTGCTTTTGTTTGCCGTGCCCTCCAGCCCGCTGGCGCAGCCATGGTCGATCCTCTGCGGCAACCTCGTTTCGGCTTTCGTCGGTGTGACCGTGGCGCTGTTGGTTCCGGATTTGTTTCTTGCCAGCGCGCTCGCCATCAGCCTCGCCATCGCCGCCATGATGGCGCTGCGCTGCCTGCACCCGCCAAGCGGTGCTGTCGCACTGACTGCCGTCCTCGGCGGCCCTGCCGTGCACAGCCTCGGCTATGGTTTCCTGCTGTGGCCGGTCGCCGGAAACTCGCTGATCCTTCTTGCTTTGGCCCTCGCCTATAACAATGCCACCGGTCGCGCCTATCCACATGGCCTGAAGCTCGGCAAGGCCGCCCACGGTACCACGGATCCGACACCCATCCAGAAAATCGGTTTTTCCTCCACCGATCTCGACGAAGTGCTGAAGGAATATGACGAGTTCATCGATATCGACCGCGATGCGCTGGAAACCATCCTGCGCAGGACCGAGTTGCGTTCCTACCGGCGTCGCGCGCTGCATCTCGATTGCGAAAGCGTCATGTCACGCGACGTGGTCGGTGTTGCTCCTGACGACAGCCTGCGCCACGCCCATGCGCTGATGCACAGCCATCATTTCAAGGCGCTGCCCGTCACCAATGACAGGGCCGAAATCGTCGGCATCGTCACCCAGACGGACTTTCTGGAAAAGGCGAGCTGGAGAAACGGTCGTCCCTCCATCGGTTTCCTGCAGCGGCTGCGCCTCATCCTGTCCGGCGCAAGCGCACCCAATGATACGGTCAAGGACATCATGACATCACCGGTGAAAACCGTGCGACCGGAAACCTCCATCGAGGAAGCCATCATCCGCTTTGCGGAGGAAGGGTTGCATTATCTGCCGGTGATCGATGCCAGGGGCAAGATGGTGGGCATCGTGTCGCAATCCGATGTCATGGTCGCGATGCTGGCGGACAAAGTCGCGGCATAGCTTGCCGCGACGTGGAAGTATCCTCCTCTCAGGAGGAACCGGCAAAGCCTGAAGTCAGCGTCTCGCCTTCAGCAGGCGCTGCCACAGCGTGCCGCCGAAGAACCGACCGAGCACGACAAAATAGGCGATGATCAGCGCGAAGGCGATAAAGGCGGGCGCGCCGTTGAGGGCAAAACCTTCAGGCGTTCGCCCACCCGCGACCGTCGCGACCAGAAATCCGGCGGCGAAAAACGCCGTCCAGAAATCGAGGAAAAAAGCAAGAATGATGCGCCAGGTGGCGGGCTGTTTCGGCTGCACGGTTTCGTCAGTCAAGCTCACCTCCTGTCACGCGTTTCTGGATCCACCGTCCGATCAGAACGGGATGTCGTCGTCCATGTCATTGGAGAAGCCGCCGGAGGGCTGGCTGCCGCCACGGGCAGAGCCGCCGCGCGACGAGGGCTGCTGGTCGTAACCGCCGCCATAGCTGGAGCCGCCGCCGCTGCCATAATCGTTGCCGCCGCCGAAATCGCCACCGCCGCTGCGGGCAGCACCGCCGCCCTCGCCGCGACCGTCAAGCATGGTCAGCGTGGAGTTGAAGCCCTGCAGCACGATTTCGGTGGAGTAACGGTCGTTACCGGTCTGGTCCTGCCATTTGCGGGTCTGCAGCTGGCCTTCGATATAGAGCTTGGCGCCCTTCTTGACATATTGCTCGACGACCTTGCACAGGCCTTCGTTGAAAACCACGACGGTGTGCCATTCGGTCTTTTCCTTGCGCTCGCCGCTATTGCGGTCACGCCAGGTCTCCGAGGTGGCGATGCGCAGGTTGGCGATGGGGCGGCCATCCTGCGTCCGGCGGATTTCGGGATCAGCGCCCACGTTCCCGATCAGAATTACCTTGTTTACGCTACCAGCCATCTCGTCATCCTGTCCGCCGGCCATCATGACCGGCAATTGCATTTCAAAAAATTTGCCACACAATAGCTGCCGCCGCCCGCAAAGGGCACCGCAAGCATGGAACTATCCACAAAGAATAATCTTAAGCTGCGGGAGCGGACATTCGCGCTTGCATTCCGTTCCTTTTTTGTTCTATTAAATCGCAGATTTCGAGTCAAGCTTTCCGAAAAGCTGCGACCGAGAGGGAATAGACCTCGACACACCCGGCTGCGTCACTACATAAGGACGCGCTGCCATCAAGCCTGTTATTTTGTCCGAGCCTTGTCATGAGTGAACTGAAGACGATTTCCATCCGTGGCGCCCGCGAGCATAACCTCAAGGGCATCGATCTGGATTTGCCGCGCAACAAGCTGATCGTCATGACCGGCCTTTCCGGCTCGGGCAAGTCTTCGCTTGCCTTCGATACGATCTATGCCGAAGGCCAGCGCCGTTATGTCGAAAGCCTCTCGGCCTATGCGCGCCAGTTCCTGGAGATGATGCAGAAGCCGGATGTCGACCAGATCGACGGCCTGTCGCCAGCAATCTCCATCGAGCAAAAGACCACCTCGCGCAACCCGCGCTCCACGGTCGGCACGGTCACCGAGATCTACGATTATATGCGCCTTCTCTTCGCGCGTGTCGGTGTCCCCTATTCGCCAGCCACCGGCCTGCCGATCGAAAGCCAGACTGTCAGCCAGATGGTCGATCGCATTCTCGCTTTCGAGGAAGGTACGCGTCTTTATATTCTTGCGCCGATAGTCCGCGGCCGCAAAGGCGAATATAAGAAGGAACTCGCCGATCTAATGAAGAAGGGCTTCCAGCGCGTCAAGGTGGATGGCCAGTTCTACGAAATCGCCGACGTTCCTGCTCTCGACAAGAAATACAAGCACGACATCGACGTGGTGGTCGATCGCGCCGTCGTGCGCCCGGACATGGCAGCACGCCTTGCCGACAGTCTCGAGACCTGCCTCAAGCTCGCCGACGGGCTGGCGATTGCGGAATTTGCTGACAAGCCTTTGCCACCGGAAGAAACCGCCGCTGGCGGCTCCGCCAACAAGTCGCTCAACGAGACCCATGAGCGGGTGCTGTTTTCGGAAAAATTCGCCTGCCCCGTTTCCGGCTTCACCATTCCGGAAATCGAGCCCCGGCTGTTCTCCTTCAACAACCCCTTCGGCGCCTGCCCGAGCTGCGATGGCCTTGGCTCGCAGCAGAAGGTGGATGAAAACCTGATCGTTCCGGAACCGGCACGAACGCTGCGGGACGGCGCGATAGCTCCCTGGGCCAAATCATCCTCGCCCTATTACAACCAGACGCTGGAAGCACTCGGCAAGGCCTTCGGTTTCAAACTCTCGAGCAAATGGTCGGACCTTTCGAAGGACGCACAGAGCGCCATCCTGCAGGGCACCGAGGAAAAGATCGAATTCAACTACCAGGACGGCGCCCGCTCCTACAAGACAGTGAAGAATTTCGAAGGCATCGTGCCCAATCTGGAGCGTCGCTGGAAAGAGACCGACAGCGCCTGGGCGCGTGAGGAAATCGAACGCTACATGTCGGCGGCCCCCTGCCCGGCCTGCGCCGGTTATCGCCTGAAGCCGGAAGCGCTCGCTGTCAAGATCAACAAGCTGCATATTGGTGAAGTCACCCAAATGTCGATCCGCACGGCGCGCGACTGGTTTGAAGTGCTGCCGGAAAGCCTCAACGCCAAGCAGAACGAAATCGCGGTCCGAATCCTCAAGGAAATCCGCGAACGCCTGCGCTTCCTCAATGATGTCGGGCTGGATTATCTCAGCCTGTCGCGCAATTCCGGCACGCTTTCCGGCGGTGAAAGCCAGCGTATCCGTCTGGCCTCGCAGATCGGCTCGGGCCTGACAGGCGTTCTCTATGTTCTCGACGAGCCCTCGATCGGCCTGCATCAGCGCGACAATGCCCGCCTGCTCGATACACTGAAACATCTGCGCGATATCGGCAATACGGTCATCGTGGTCGAACATGACGAAGACGCCATTCTGACGGCGGATTACGTGGTCGATATCGGCCCGGCCGCCGGCATTCATGGCGGTCAGGTGATAGCCGAAGGCTCACCGCAGGAGGTGATGGCCAATCCGAAATCGCTGACCGGCAAATATCTTTCGGGCGAACTCGGTGTCGCCGTGCCGGCTGAGCGCCGCAAGCCCAAGAAGGGCCGCGAGATCAAGGTGTTTGGCGCACGCGGCAACAATCTTAAGAATGTCACGGCAGCTGTACCGCTCGGCGTCTTCACTGCCGTAACCGGCGTATCAGGCGGCGGCAAATCCACCTTCCTGATCGAGACGCTCTACAAGTCGGCGGCGCGCCGGGTGATGGGCGCGCGCGAAATCCCGGCGGAACATGACCGCATCGATGGCTTCGAATTCATCGACAAGGTCATTGATATCGACCAGTCGCCGATTGGCCGCACGCCGCGCTCCAATCCGGCCACCTATACCGGCGCCTTTACGCCAATCCGCGACTGGTTTGCCGGCCTGCCGGAAGCCAAGGCACGCGGTTATGCGCCGGGCCGTTTCTCCTTCAACGTCAAGGGCGGCCGCTGCGAGGCCTGCCAGGGTGACGGCGTCATCAAGATCGAGATGCACTTCCTGCCTGACGTTTACGTCACCTGCGATGTCTGCCACGGCAAGCGTTATAATCGCGAGACGCTTGACGTCACCTTCAAGGGCAAATCCATCGCCGACGTGCTGGATATGACGGTGGAGGAAGGCGTGGAATTCTTCGCCGCCGTGCCGGCGGTGCGCGACAAGCTGCAATCGCTCTTCGATGTCGGCCTCGGTTACATCAAGGTCGGCCAGCAGGCGAACACGCTCTCCGGCGGCGAAGCGCAGCGCGTCAAGCTCGCCAAGGAACTGTCCAAGCGCTCCACCGGTCGCACGCTCTACATTCTCGACGAGCCGACGACCGGCCTGCATTTCCACGATGTCAACAAGCTGCTCGAAATGCTGCATGCGCTTGTGGAACAGGGTAATTCCGTCGTGGTGATCGAGCACAATCTCGAAGTCATCAAGACGGCGGACTGGATCATCGATATCGGGCCTGAGGGCGGCACGGGCGGCGGCGAAGTGGTGGCGACCGGTACGCCGGAAGACATCGTGAAAGTCGAGCGTTCCTATACCGGTCACTTCCTGAAGGAGCTTCTGGAGCGCCGGCCAGCCGGAAAACGGGAGGCTGCGGAGTAATCCGCAGCTTTTGTCGCAAAGGTTCGAAAGGCCGAAGGCCGGAGGAGGAACAGCATATGTCGACATCAGGCACGATCCGCACCGGTATCGGCGGCTGGACCTTCGAGCCCTGGGAAGGCACTTTTTACCCCGAAAAATTGCCGAAGAAGCGCCAATTGGAGCACGCCAGCCGGCAACTCACGGCCATTGAGGTGAACGGCACCTATTACAGCAGCCAGAAACCGGAGACCTTCGTCAAATGGGCTTCCGAAGTGCCCGAGGATTTCGTCTTCTCGCTAAAGGCAAGCCGCTTTGTCACCAACCGCAGGGTTCTGGCCGAGGCCGGTGAATCGATGACGAAGTTCCTGACGCAGGGGCTGACGGAACTCGGGTCCCACCTCGGCCCGATCCTCTGGCAATTCGCGCCGACAAAAAAATTCGACGCGGAGGATTTCGGCGCATTTCTGGCGCTCCTGCCCGAGAAGCAGGACGGTATCCGTCTTCGCCATGTCGTCGAGGTTCGCAACCCGACATTTCAGGTTCCGGAATTCATCGATCTTCTCGCCAAGCACAAAGTCGCCGTCGTCTGCGCCGACCATCATGACTATCCGATGCTGCCTGACGTGACGGCCGATTTCGTCTATTGCCGCCTGCAGAAGGGCGAGGACGACATCAAGACCTGTTATCCGAAAAAAGAAATCGACCACTGGGCCGAGCGGGTAAAGACCTATGCAAAGGGCGACGTGTCGGACGATCTGCCGCTGATCGCACCGGGGCGAAAAGTCGAAAAGACCCGGCGCGACGTCTTCGCTTTCTTCATCACCGGCGGCAAGGTCAATGCGCCCAATGGTGCGCAGGAACTGCAAAAGGCGGTCTGAGCGCTTTCAGCCCGCCATTTCCTTCGTCGAGCTGAAATCGATGGTCGCGAAAGCGGCCTCGATCACCTCCGGGCCAGCCCCCGGCCGGGTGGCATCGCTGGAGAGGATTTGCCGGAAACGGCGCGCGCCGGGCATGCCCTGAAACAGTCCGACCATATGGCGAGTGACGTGGTTGAGACGTCCACCCGCGGCGATATAGTCGGCGGCATAGGCCATCATGGCGTCACGCAGCGCCATCCAGTCCGGCTGCCGGGCCTCTTCGCCATAGATGCGATGGTCGACATCGGCAAGGACGGAAGTGTTGTGATAGGCCGCCCGGCCGAGCATCACACCATCCATATGTTGGAGGTGCCCGCTCGCCTGATCGAGATCGGCGATACCGCCATTGATGCCGACAAAGACGTCAGGGTTTTCCCGCTTCATGCGATAGACGAGATCATAATCGAGCGGCGGCACTTCGCGGTTTTCCTTCGGCGAAAGCCCTTGCAGCCAGGCTTTTCGCGCATGAACCCAGACGGCGTCCGCGCCTGCCGCAACAACCCGCTTCAGAAAATCCGGCAAAACCGCTTCCGGCTGCTGATCATCCACGCCGATCCGGCATTTCACCGTAACCGGCACGCGGGCGACAGCCTTCATTGCCGAGACACATTGCGCCACCACATCAGGCTCGCGCATCAGGCATGCACCAAAGGTACCAGATTGCACCCGATCCGAGGGACAGCCGACATTGAGATTGATCTCATCATAGGCGTAGTCCCCGGCGATCCGCACCGCCTCGGCAAGCTTGGCCGGATCAGACCCACCAAGCTGCAGCGCGACGGGATGTTCCTGAGGGTGATAGCCGAGCAGCCTGTCACGCTGACCATGGATAATGGCGTCGGCGACGATCATTTCGGTATAAAGCAGCGCACGCTTCGACAATTGCCGGTGCAAAAATCTGCACCTCGTGTCGGTCCAGTCGATCATGGGGGCAACGGCGAAGATTTTTTCGCCGCTTGCAAGCGCTTGTCTGTACATGGATTAACCTCTTTGCGCCGGCTTCTACAGCAAAGGACCGTAAAAAGCCAGTTTTGCAGGCAGGGTCATTTTGAACTGGAAATCGCCCCGGAATCGCGGGACAAGAATTGCACCCAGAAAAGACGACAGGAAATCCACATGGCCGCCACCGTCATTCCCGCCCCGAAACCCGTTCTTCTGCCCGTTGAAGGCACGGGCGACCTGTTCCCCGTACGGCGGGTCTATTGTGTCGGCCGCAATTATGCCGATCACGCCATAGAGATGGGCCACGATCCTTCGCGCGAGCCGCCCTTTTATTTCCAGAAAAACCCGGACAATCTGCTGCCATCAGGACGGGATTTCCCCTATCCGCCGCTGTCATCCAACGTACATTACGAAGTCGAATGCGTCGTGGTGCTGAAAAGCGGCGGTTCCGATATTCCGGCGGCCGAGGCGCTGAACCATGTCTGGGGTTACGCCGTCGGCATAGACATGACCCGTCGGGACCTTCAGGACGGTCTTAAGAAGATGGGGCGCTCCTGGGAAGGCGCGAAGGCTTTCGAATATTCCGCGCCGATTTCGGCCATCGTCCCCGCAGACAAGATCGGCCATCCCGCTACCGGTGCGATCTGGCTCGACGTCAATGGCGAACGCAAGCAGACTGGCGACCTCGCCCAGATGATCTGGAAAGTGCCGGAAGTGATTGCCGAGCTTTCCAAGCTGTTCACGCTTGCCGCCGGTGACGTCATCATGACCGGCACGCCGGCCGGCGTCGGCCCCATCGTGCGCGGCGACCGGATCGAATGCGGCGTCGAGGGTGTCGGCACGCTTGCCGTGACGGTTGCCTGAAAGCATCGCCAAAACAAAGGGAGGACACCACCATGCCGCTTTACCGCCTTGCCGACCGGGTGCCGCGAACCCCTGCCCCGGATAGCTACTGGGTAGCACCCGACGCCAACGTCATCGGCTCGGTCACGCTCGGCGAGGATGTCGGCATCTGGTTCGGCGCGACGCTGCGCGGCGATAACGAGCCGATCAGCGTCGGGCATGGCACCAATATTCAGGAGGGTGCGATGGTGCATAGCGATCCCGGCTTTGCCGCTGTCATTGGCGAAATGTGCACCATCGGCCACCACGCCATCGTGCATGGCTGCACCATCGGCGATAATTCGCTCATCGGCATGGGGGCGACGATCCTGAATGGCGCTAAGATCGGCCGCAACTGCCTCGTTGGCGCCAATGCGCTGGTGACGGAGGGCAAGGAATTCCCAGACAATTCCCTGATTGTCGGCTCGCCGGCGCGCGCCATCCGGACGCTTGATGATGAAGCCGTCGCAGGGCTCCGCCGCTCGGCGGAAAAATACATCGAAAACTGGAAGCGGTTTTCGAAAGATCTGGCGATCATCGAGGGATAGGAAACGGCGGGCATCCACGCCCGCCCCGCCTCGAGACTAAGCCGAGCAGGCGGCGCAGAGACCGCGAATTTCAATGGTTGTCTTTTCCGCCTTGAACTTGCTGTCCTTTACCCAGCGCTCAAGGCGGTGGTCGATCTCATGATCGTGAAACTCCGTCACCTGCCCGCAGGATTCGCAGATGGCGAAAGCGACAGTCCCATGGTGGTGCGAGCAGCACTCCGCCTGCGTATGGGTGCAGGCAACAAAGGCGTTAAGGCTCTCAAGCCGGTGCACGAGACCAAATTCCACCAGCTTTTCCAGCGCCCGATAAACCTGCAGCGGCGCGCGAAAACCATCGTCCCGCAGCTTGTCGAGGATCATATAGGCGCTGAGCGGCTGATGCGCATTTGAGAGGGCATTCATGACCAGCGACTGGTTTTTGGTGAGGTTCTGCTGGGTCTGCACATTCATGACTTGCCTCCTTCATCCGCGGCGCGGGAAAAACCCGGCGCCGGCAACAGGCTTATAACGAAGAGGATCACCGCGGCAACCACGATGGAAGGGCCGGACGGCGTATCGTAGGTGAGCGAGCCGAACAGGCCGCCGACAACGGCAATCGCGCCGATCAGCGAAGCCACCACCGCCATCACCTCCGGCGTAGCGGAAAAACGTCTGGCGGTCGCCGCCGGTATGATGAGCAGCGAGGTAATGAGCATGATGCCGACCACCTTCATGGCGATGGCGATCACCAGCGCCATCAAGAGCGTAAAGATCAGCTTCGCGCGCTCCGGGTTCAACCCCTCGGCCTCGGCCAATTCTGTATTGACGGTGGAGGCGAGCAGCGACCGCCACAGGAAGGCCATGGAAACGATGACCACCAGCCCACCGCCCCAGATCAGGGCGATATCGCTGCGGGTAACAGCGAGAATATCGCCGAACAGGAACGAGACGAGGTCGATACGCACCCAGCTCATGAAAGCGACGATGACAAGACCGATCGCCAGCGCCGAATGGGACAATATGCCAAGCAGTGCATCGGAGGAGAGAGCCTGCCGGCGTTGCAAGAAGAGCAGCAGGATCGACACGGCCGACGCCACCAGAAAGACGCTGACGATGAGGTTGAGCTGCAACAGCAGCGACAGCGCGACGCCGAGCAGCGCCGAATGGGCCATCGTATCACCGAAATAGGCCATGCGCCGCCAGACGACGAAACAGCCGAGAGGACCGGCAGTGAGCGCGACACCGATACCGGCGACCATGGCGCGAACGAAGAAATCGTCAAACATGGCGCTCTCCCTGCCGCTGGCTGGAGGAAGTATGGCCCTCATGCTCATGCTCATGCTCATGCTGGTGGCCGCAGCCGCATTCGCCATGGTCGTCATGATGGTGGCCATGGTCATGCATATGGTGGTGGCCGTCCTCGGGGTGGCAATGATCGGTCACCGAACCATCCGCATGCTGCACCCGGCCATCGGGCAAATGGGTATGATCGTGATGGTGGCTATAGACGGCAAGCGCCTTGGCTGCCGAGCCGCCGAACAGCCGCATATATTCCGGGCTCTGGCTCACCGCCTGTGGCGTGCCCCGGCAGCAGACATGGCCGTTCAGGCATATGACGGTGTCGGTTTCCGCCATCACCACATGCAGGTCATGCGAGATTAACAGAATTCCGCAATTATTTGAATTTCTGATATTTTTTATCAGATCATAGAGAGCAATCTCACCGGAGAAATCGACACCCTGCACGGGCTCGTCAAGAACCAGCAGATCGGGCTTACGGGCGATGGCGCGGGCCAGGAGCGCGCGCTGGAACTCGCCGCCGGAAAGGTGCTGGACCTCGGCGTTGGCGAGATGCGCAATGCCAGTCGCATTCAGCGCCGCGTCGATTTCACGGGCTGGCAGCGGCCCGGTCAGCGTCATCAGCCGGCGCACCGAAAGCGGCATGGTCCAATCAACGGAGAGCTTCTGCGGTACATAACCGACCCTCAGACCGGCAATGCGCGAGACCTCGCCCTCGGTCGGCTTCAGCACACCGATCGCCATTTTTGCGCTCGTTGATTTGCCGGAACCGTTCGGCCCGATCAGCGTGACGATCTCGCCTTTGCTGACGGAAAACTCCACGCCGCGCACCAGCCAGCGGCCATTGCGCTGCACGCCGGCATTGGCAAGGGAAACCAGTATCTCGTTGCCCCGATGGGCGGAATGAAGCATGGGATTGTCCGTTCGGCGATGTTGCTTACCGCTATTGCATACGTTATAGAGTAACGCAATAAATGTAATAACATAACTATACTTCTTCAAGTGGAGTGCATTTCATGAAATCGTTCCTGATCCCGCTCATGGCATCGGTGGCTATCGCAGCCGCCGCTTCCGGCGCCACCGCCGCGCCCGATGTCGTGGTCTCGATCAAGCCCATCCATTCCCTCGTCGCCGCAATCATGCGGGGCGTCGGTGAACCGCAGCTCATCGTCGACGGCGCGGCCTCACCGCACACCTATAATCTCAGACCGTCCAATGCGCGCAAGCTGGAAAAGGCCGATGTGGTCTTCTGGGTTGGGCCGGGCCTTGAAGCATTTCTGGAAAAGCCGCTGGAAGCGCTTGCCAGCAAGGCAACCGTGGTGGAACTGGAAGACGCCAAGGGGCTGGAGAAGCTGCCCTTCCGCGAAGGCGGCCCCTTTGAAGCACACGACCATGGCGACGAAGGCCATGATGCGCATGACGGTCACGCCGAAGAGGAAGGCGCACACGATCATGGACACGACCATGCGGAGGGTCACGGGGACCACGACCATGGCGCATACGACACCCATCTCTGGCTCGATCCCGCCAACGCCAAGGCCATGGCGCAGACGATCGAAACCGCGCTGATCGCCGCCGATGCCGGCAATGCCGCGACCTACCAGGCCAATACCAAAAAACTGATCGACGATCTCGATGCGCTTGATGCCGAACTCAAGGAAACGGTCAAGCCGGTGAAGGACAAGCCCTTCATCGTCTTCCACGATGCCTATCAGTATTTCGAGCACCGTTACGGTGTGAAGACGGCGGGATCGATCACCGTCAGCCCCGAAACCCTGCCAGGTGCTGACCGTGTCAAACAGATGCAGGAAAAGGTTCGCCAGCTCGGCGCAACCTGCGTCTTCGCTGAACCGCAATTCGAGCCGAAGCTGATTTCGGTCATCACCGAGGGTACTGCAGCAAAATCGGCGACGCTCGACCCGGAAGCAGCGACGCTGGAGCCCGGTCCCGATCTCTACTTCAAGCTGATGCGCGGCATTGCGGGCTCTCTGAAGGATTGCCTGTCCTGATGCGTATTGTCGTGCGCTGACGCCCCGGCTGTCATTCCGGGCTTTTAGCCGAAAGCCAGTCAGCGCGCGATAAAAAGATAATTTATACCAAAATATTACGCCTACAAATTAAAGTAAAACTTTAAAAAAGTCGCGAACGCAACGGGGTCAAAACTTGCAGCACCTATTGCGAAGCGAGCCATCTACGGCTTCGGCGTCATCGAAGACCAGACCGGGCTGCTGATGCTCTGCAAGGTTTCCGGCGGCGCGCCGTTGATGCGCGCCAGAAGGGCCTTTGCAAGCTCCCTGCCCGCCAGTTTGATATCCTCATTGACGGTGTGGATCTGCGGCTTGATCCAGTTCAGGAACTCCGCGGACTGTTTCGAGACGATATCGATATCCTCGCCGATTCTCACACCCGCAGCTTCGAAACCCGCCACCAGCGCGATGGTGCTGCTGCCGCTGATCGAAACGATACCGTCGGGGCGGTCATCCGACTGCATCAGCCGCTGACCGAAATCGCGGATTTTCTCAAGCGGCGTTTCGATGGTGATGGTGTCCAGCGGAAATTCGGTGAGACCAAAATCCCTAATCCCCCTGATGAACCCCTTGCGGGCGTGATCGTGGAACGAAAACCGCGATGGCGGCACGATGACGGCGATCCTTTTGCGTCCGCATTGCGCCAGCCGCTCAACCGCCTCATAGGCATAGGCCTCATTGTCGAAATCATGAAAGGCGTGTTCGATACCCATGTCCGAACGCCCATGGGTGACGAAGGGCATGTTACGCTCAGTCATGAAACGGACGCGTGGATCGTTAGGCTCGATCTTCGAAATAATGACCCCATCCGCCGAACCGGTATCGAGAATATAGCGGATCGGCACCATCGAATCCTTGGCATGGATGTGGGGCGTCACGACCAGATGATATTGTGTCGTGGAAAGAACCTCGGTGATACCGAACACCATCTGGCTGGTGAAACCCATCAGCTCTTCATCAACGCTCAGCACAAGGGCAATCACATTGGTCTTGCCGGTGCGAAGGCGCACGCCCGCGCGGTTTGGCTGGTAGCCGATCTGCCGGGCAATCAGCCGCACGCGCTCCTTGGTTTCAGCACCGATGTCAGGCGCATCCTTCAGCGCGCGCGAGACGGTGGTGATGCCGAGACCCGTCATATAGGCGATTGTCTTCAAGGTCGGGCGCTCGCCCGTCGTTGCAGGGGTTTCGCCCCCGCCGGTTTTGCCAGTATCGTTCATGTCATTTCGCCACGCTTTACCGAACGATAATCATAGATAGCTTTTTCTCTGTTGCAAAGGCAAAGGTCCGCGGTCAACGGCCGGTCTTGTCCGACTATCCGCCAATTCAGCTAAAACGATATAGGTCCGGAAAATATTTCCCGATACTTCCCCCTTCTTCCGGCACAGAATTTCCAGAAATCCACGGATACACATCTTAACTGACGAGATTAATATCTTGATGCAAATCACTGATATAAAAATACAAAGTTTATAATTTTTCTTAGGATATGACCTCGCCATCCCGACGCATAGGCACCCGGCCTTTTTCATGTCGCTCGTAGCCACTCAAAGGAATGACGGAACGATTGTTTTACGGTAACGTTGCCGGAGGGAGGAAATCGCAAAGCCGGATAAGCGTGTCGCAGCCGCTTTGCGGGCATCCATTCCCCCAGATTCTGACACAAGCCTGCACCATAATGCCGGCCAGTCTTCTTCGAATTCATACTATGCAGGGTCCGATTATGATTTCTTCTTCCTCGCCCGAAACTGTCATTGATCTGGCTGGGCCCTGGCGCCTGACCTCGGTGGAAGGAGACCATACCACCCAGCTTTCCGTACCGGGCGATATTCACAGCGCGCTCAAAAATGCGGGCATCATTCCCGATCCCTATTACGGCGCCAATGAAAAGGTGGTGCAATGGGTGGCTGAGCGCGACTGGCTCATCGAGCGCACATTCATTCTCGATGAGGCGGATTCCAGCTGGTATCTCGATATCGACTACCTCGATACCGTCGCCATCGTCTTCGTCAACGACGTCCCGGTCTTAACCGCCGACAATTGCTTCCGCCGCTACCGCCCGGATATCTCACGCGCGGTGCGGCCGGGTGAAAACACCATCCGCATCCATTTCCATTCCAACATCGCGGCCGGCGCAGAACGGCAGGCGCGGCAGCCTTTTTACATTCCCTATCACCCCGGCAATTCGCCCATTGCCAACGGCAACATGCTGCGCAAGCCGCAATGCCATTTCGGTTGGGACTGGAACATCGCAATTGCGCCGCTCGGCCTTTACGGCAAAATCCTGCTGAAGCGCCTCGATACGGCCCGCATTGAACATGTCGTCACCTCACAGCACCATGTCGAAGGCGGCGTCGAGCTGCATGTGGCTGTCACGCTGTTTGCCGAGGGACCGGCGAGCCTGCCGGTCTACCTGTCCCTCAACGATGAAAGGCTGAGACTCGATTGCGGCGTCGGTGCCGGCGAGACGGTGGTGCGCCACGTCTTCTTTGTGGAGAATCCGGAGCTCTGGTGGCCGGCCGGTAGTGGCGAACAGACGCTCTACAAGCTGACGGTGGAACTGCCTGATGAGACCGTCACCCGCCAGATCGGCTTCAGGACGATCGAGCTTCTGACGGACAAGGACGAGGCCGGCAGCCGCTTCGCCTTCCGCATCAACGGCCGGGAAATCTTCTGCCGCGGCGCCAACTGGATCCCCGCAGATGCACTTTATTCGCTCGCCAGCCGGGAAAAGACCGAAGATCTCCTCTGCTCTGCGGTGGAGGCCAATATGAACATGATCCGCGTCTGGGGCGGCGGTTTTTATGAGGAGGACTGGTTCTACGATCTCTGCGACCGGCTCGGCCTGCTGGTCTGGCAGGACTTCATGTTTGCCTGCAATCTCTATCCCTGCAGCGAGGACTTTCTCGACAATGTCGAACATGAGGTCGACTACCAGGTGAAACGCCTCTCCTCGCATCCGTCCATCGCGCTCTGGTGCGGCGACAACGAGCTGGTGGGTGCGCTGACCTGGTTCGATGAATCCCGCAACAATCGCGACCGTTATCTCGTGGCTTACGACCGCCTGAACCGCACGATCGAAAGAGCCCTGAAAAAAGCCGCTCCCGAAGCGCTCTGGTGGCCCTCCAGCCCGGCCTCCGGTTATCTCGATTATGGTGACGCCTGGCATGCGGATGGTTCCGGTGACATGCACTACTGGTCCGTCTGGCACGAAAACAAGTCGTTCGACAATTACCGCTCGGTGAAGCCGCGTTTCTGCTCCGAATTCGGTTTCCAGTCCTACACATCCATGCCCGTCATCCGCACCTATGCGGAAGAAAAGGACATGAACATCGCCTCCCCGGTCATTGAGCTGCACCAGAAGAATGTCGGCGGCAATGAGCGGATCGCCGGCACCATGTTCCGCTATTTCCGTTTCCCGAAGGATTTCGAGAATTTCGTTTATCTGAGTCAGGTTCAGCAGGCGCTCGCCATCCGCACGGCTGTGGACTACTGGCGTTCGCTGAAGCCCCATTGCATGGGCACGCTTTATTGGCAGCTCAACGACACCTGGCCGGTCGCCTCATGGTCCAGCCTCGATTATGGCGGCGGCTGGAAAGCGCTGCATTATGCCGCCCGCCGCTTCTTCCAGGCGGTGACCGTCTCGGCCATTCCCTCCGAGGACGGGCGTCGGGTGAGCTTCTCCATGGTCAACGACACGGTGGAAGACGTCGAAATCGACATGAACATCGTTGCGCTGACCATGGACGGCAACCGCGTGCCGCTGAAATCCGCCAACGGCACCTGCGCAACGGACAGGGCCGCAACGCTGACCGAGATAGACATGGATAGCCTGCCCGACGGCGCCATCCTCGCCTGGAGCTTCATCGCTTCCAACGGTATGACCGGCGAAGGCCACCATGTGCGCGACACCTACAAGGCGCTGGAGCTTCAGCCTGCAGGGCTCGAATTTTCCGTCGGCCCGTTGAAAAACGGCCAGTACGAAATCGATGTCACCGCTGCAGGTCTCGCGCTCTTCGTCATGCTGGAGGCAGATCAACCCGGCCGTTATTCCGATAATCTCTTCGATCTGGCCGCCGGCGAAACGCGCCGTATCATCTTCACGCCGAAGGCGGGCGGCCCCCAGCCGCATTTCCGCATCTTCGATCTTCATACCTGCCAATCCTCGCATTGAAACCATGCGGAGAAAGGCATAACCATCCCTCTCGGGAATGACAGGTGAACCTGCGCCTGTTTTCATCGCTTCAAAAAGTTGCCGGGTTCTCCGGCAGCCAGTCATCAGCAAGTGGAGGAAGACCATGGTTTGGCAACCGGCCGAAAACCGATACGCGTCCATGAAATATAATCATTGCGGCAAGACCGGCCTGAAACTGCCGGCGATTTCGCTCGGCCTCTGGCACAATTTCGGCAACGACACACCGCACCAGACGAAACAGGCCATCTGCCGCCGCGCCTTCGATCTCGGCATCACCCATTTCGATCTCGCCAATAATTACGGCCCGCCGCCCGGCAGCGCCGAAACCGCCTTCGGTGAAATCCTGAAGACGGATTTCAGAGGTTATCGCGACGAGATGATCATCTCCTCCAAGGCCGGTTACAACATGTGGCCCGGCCCCTATGGCGAATGGGGCAGCCGCAAATACGTAATTGCCTCCTGCGACCAGAGCCTGAAGCGCATGGGTCTGGATTACGTCGATATCTTCTATTCCCACCGTTTCGACCCCAACACGCCGCTTGAGGAAACCTGTGGCGCGCTGGACCAGATCGTGCGCTCGGGCAAGGCGCTTTATGTCGGCATCTCGTCCTACAACTCGAAGCGCACCCGTGAGGCCGCCGCCATCCTGAAGGACCTCGGCACGCCCTGCATCATCCACCAGCCGAGCTATTCGATGATCAACCGCTGGATCGAGGAGGATGGTCTCGTCGATACGCTGGAAGAACTGGGCATCGGCTCCATCGTCTTCTCGCCGCTGGCGCAAGGCATGCTGACGACGAAATATCTCGGCGGCGTGCCTGATGGCAGCCGCGCGGCGCAGCGCAAGTCGCTGAACCCGGCCTTCCTCAACGAACGCAACGTCGAGAACATCCGGGCGCTCAACAGCATTGCCGAGCGGCGCGGCCAGACGCTGGCGCAGATGGCGATTGCCTGGGTTCTGCGCGGCGACCGCATCACCTCGGCGCTGATCGGGGCAAGCCGCGTCGAACAGGTTGAGGATTGCGTGAA
Source organism: Agrobacterium sp. LAD9 (assembly GCF_003031125.1). NCBI lineage: Bacteria > Pseudomonadati > Pseudomonadota > Alphaproteobacteria > Hyphomicrobiales > Rhizobiaceae > Agrobacterium > Agrobacterium sp. LAD9. Next base: position 233,199 of record NZ_PHGS01000007.1, read on the forward strand.
GGCACTCGACCGGCCGGATTTCACGGCCGAAGAGCTTGCGGAAATCAACGGTTATGCCAAGGAAGCGGATATCAACCTCTGGGCAAAATCCGCCGAACGCGTCTGATGCAGAAGAGACCGCCCGGTTCCGCCGGGTGGTCTGGCTGCCCCGAAAAACTCAAAATAAAAGATTAACTCACGCTCCTAACCATTAACAACCATTACATAAATGTAATTTTAAATTCAGTTTCCGTTCATTCGTTTATTCGTAAGTTCTCCTCATCGAAACACGAGGAAACATTCATGAAAAAGTTCATCACCATTCTTCTGGCTGCCACCGTTCTCGCTGCTCCGATGGCGCAGGCACAGAGCCGTCATGACGATCGCCACCGTGGCGTTACCGTCGAGCGCCAGATCACCACGAAAAAGGTCATCGTCAAGAAGCACCGCTGGGATCGCGGCCAGCGCCTGTCTGCAGGCGAACGCCGCCACACGGTCGACCGCCGCGACTATCGCCGCTACCGTCTTGCCGAGCCGCGCCGTGACCAGCGCTGGGTGCGCGTCGACAACCAGTTCCTGCTCATCAACGCCGTCACCGGCTTGATCGTCGGCCTCTCTGCCGCACGCTGAGTGAAATCATCGGATGCCGTGGAAAAGGCCCGCTTATGCGGGCCTGATAATTCTTGCGAATATCGCTCCAAATTCGACGTCATCCTCGGACTTGACCCGAGGATCCATTGATCGCAATGGGCTGTGGATTCTCGGGTCAAGCCCGAGAATGACGAAGGAGAGGTTTCGACATATCCACCAAGCAAAAAGGGTCGGCTCAAAGCCGACCCTTTTGTCGTTTATAATTTCAGCCGATCAGAAGATATCGGCGCCGCTGCCCCACGGGCCATGCGGCTTGTCGACGCCGTCGGTGCGTTCGAAACCATGTGCGCCGAAGAAGTCGCGTTGCGCCTGGATGAGGTTGGCGCTGCCGCGACCACGGCGATAGGCGTCGAAGTAACCGAGTGCCGAAGCCAGTGCCGAAACCGGCAGGCCGGAGAGAACGGCATAAGAAACAACACGGCGCAGCGGTGCGTCGGTATCCTTGACGATGCCGGAGAAGGCCGGCGTCACGATGAGGTTGGCCACATGCGGGTCCTTGGTGAAGGCCGAGGTGATCTCATCGAGGAATTCCGAGCGGATGATGCAGCCGGCGCGCCAGATGCGGGCGATCGTCGGCATCGGCAGGTTCCAGTTGAACTCCTTCGATGCGGCAGACATGATGGCGAAGCCCTGTGCGTAAGCACCGACCTTGGCGGCCAGAAGCGCGCTTTCGAGGTCGGCGATGAAGGCCTTTTTGTCAGCGGGTGCCGGTGCAACGGTCGGTAGACCGAAGATCTTCTCGGCAGCTTCGCGCTCGTCCTTCTGCGAGGAGAGAATACGGGCAGCCACGGCCGCCTCGATAGCGGTTGCGGCGACGCCCATGTTTTGCGCCTCGATGACCGACCACTTGCCGGTGCCCTTCTGGCCGGCCTTGTCGAGGATCAGATCGACCATCGGCTTACCGGTGATCGGATCGGCGGCGCGCAGAACCTTCTCGGTGATTTCGATCAGGTAGGAGTTCAGGCGGCCCTTGTTCCATTCGGCGAACACGTCGGCGATTTCGACTGCGCTCATGCCAAGACCGTCACGCAGAATGCCGTAGATTTCGGCGATCATCTGCATGTCGGCATATTCGATGCCGTTATGGATCGTCTTGACGAAATGGCCGGCGCCGTCATTGCCGAGCCATGCCACGCACGGATCATCGTTGTACTTGGCGGAAATGGAGGTCAGCACCTTCTCGACGCGCTTCCAGCTATCCTCGGTGCCACCAACCATGATCGACGGTCCATGACGGGCACCTTCTTCGCCGCCGGAAACGCCCATGCCGATAAAGGTCAGGCCGCTATCCTTCAGATTATCGAAACGGCGGATCGTATCGCGGAAATTCGCATTGCCCGCATCGATCATGATGTCGCCGTTAGAAAGATGGGGTTTAAGGATTTCCATCTGCTGGTCGACAGGGTCACCAGCCTTGATCATGATGATGATCGGGCGCGGAGGACGAATGGCGGCGACGAATTCCTCGATGGTTTCGCAAGGGATCAGCTGTCCCTGCAAGTCCCCGGCTTCAGCGTAGAATTTTTTCGTCGCTTCAGGGGTTCGGTTGAATACGGCAATCTTGTTGCCCTTTTCCGCGATGTTCAACGCCAGGTTCGAGCCCATGACGCCGAGACCGATCAAACCGATTTCTGCCTGTTCCACGGATGTGCCTCCATCTTGCTTTTAGGTGGTCGTGTTGTGGCACTGTAATGAACAAACGGCAAGGCTAGCCGCGACTGAAACGATTAAATTTTGATGACGCAAATCAGCTTTGCATATTTGCGACAGGTCAGGGCCGGCTCGAAACGACAAGCTCACCTCGCCTCTTATGATCGCCGGGGTCGGTCGTCACCGTCATCCAGTGCACGCCAGGCGGCCCCGTCCATATCCTCATACTGGCCAGAGCGCACCGACCAAAGGAAGGCGAAAAGGCCGAGCGCACCTAGAAACAGCGCGACGGGAATGAGATAGATCAGCATGTTCATGCCAGCTGCGCCCCCTCTCCCGCAAATCCTGTTTTAACGTCGTTCCGAGAGCGCACGGTTTCAGCCGTGCCGGCAAGACGCAACGCATTGGCGACGACGATCAGCGAGGAGGTCGACATGGCGATGGCCGCGATCATCGGCGTCGCATAACCGGCAATCGCAATCGGCACGGCGATGACATTGTAGCCGATGGCGAGAGCGAAGTTCTGCCGGATGAGCCTACCTGCCCGCTGCGACGTCTCGATAGCAAAGGGCACCGCATCGAGATCCTCCTGCATGAACACGAAATCGGCAGCCTGCCGGCCGATATCGGCGGCGGTTGCGGGCGCCATGGAAACATGGGCGGCGGCAAGCGCCGGCGCATCGTTGATGCCGTCTCCCACCATCAGCACTCTGCGACCCTCGCCAGCGAGCGCAGCGCAGCGGGCCGCCTTGTCCCCCGGCGAAAGGTCTGCACTCCAGTTGCCGATCCCCAGCCGCTGCGCCATGGCGCTGACAGCCGCCGCCCGGTCACCCGAGACGATTTCCTGCACGAGGCCCCGCACTGAGAGGCTGCGCAATGCCGCAACCGCACCCGCGCGCGGATTGTCCTCGAAGCCGAAGCTCGCCAGATGCCGGCCGTCAAGGGACAGCACGACTTCCGACCGCGCATCGCCATTGTCGACGCCCGCTTCATCCGGGCAGGCGAAACGGCGATTGCCGAGCCGGTAGGTTCCGGCTTCCGTCTCGGCCTCGACGCCGGAGCCCGGAATTTCCCGCACCGTCTCATAGGTCGGCATGGCACCGTTATAGGCGGCATGCAGGGCTTTCGAGAGGGGGTGGCGCGAATGGGCGGCAAGCCCCGCAGCAATCGCCATGGTGGCCGGCTTCACATCGCCTGTCTCGACCAGTCTCGGCTTTCCAACGGTCAGGGTGCCGGTCTTGTCGAACAGCACGGTATCGATTTCGGCCAGCCGCTCCATGGCCGAGCCTTCCTTGACCATAATGCCGTGCCGGAAGAGCCTTCCTGCGGCCACCACCTGCACGACGGGAACGGCAAGGCCGAGCGCACAGGGGCAGGTTATGATGAGAACCGCAATGGCGATCAGCATCGCCTGTTTCCAGTCGCCGCCGAAAAAGCCCCAGCCAAGAAATGTCACCAGCGCGAGAAGATGCACGACGGGCGAATAATAGCTCGCGGCGCGATCTGCGATGCGCCGATACCGCGCCCGGCCGCCTTCGGCCGCCTCCATAAGCCCGATCACCTCCGACAGGAAGGACTCCTTTGCCGAGGCGGTTACCCGCGCGATCAGCGAACCGGTGAGGTTGAGCGTACCGGCCTGCAGGCTGTCACCTGCCGTAACGCGGCGCGGTGCGCTTTCGCCGTTGACGATGGACATGTCGAGATCACTGCTGCCGGAGACGACCACGGCATCCACCGCCACACGGTCTCCGGCGGCGATCGCAATCGACATTCCGGGTTGGACGTCCGCAAGCTGGCGGTATTCCCGCGTTCCATCCTCACCGATCACGGTCGCGCCGCGCGGCGAAAGCCTTGCAAGCCCGGCAATGGCCGAACGCGCCTTGTCGCGCATGATATGGTCAAGCGTGCGGCCGATCAGCAGGAAGAACAGCAGCGACACGGTCGCGTCGAACCACGCATGTTCGCCGTGATGGATCGTTTCCCACAGCGAAACGACATAGGAGAGCGTGATGGCGAGTGCGATCGGCACATCCATGTTGGTGCGGCCGTGTTTCAGCGCATTCCAGGCCGACTGGTAAAAGAAGCGGCCGCCATAGATCAGCGCCGGCGCGGCGATCATCGCCGAAATCCAGTGGAACATGTCGCGCGTCGCCGCATCCGCGCCTGACCAGACGGAGACGGAAAGGAGCATGATATTGGCGGAGGCAAAACCGCACAGCGCCACCGCCCTGATCAATTGCGAACGCAAGGCGTCGGAAGCATCCTGACCGCTGGCGAAAAGATGCGTGCGATATCCGGTCGAAAGAATGGCGCGGGCGAGATCGGAAGGATCGGTCCTGACGCCATCGACCTCTTCCTTCCAGACGATTGCGACGCGTTTGGACGACAGGTTCACGCGCGCCCGCTCCACTTGGCGGAGACGGCTAAGCGCGGTTTCGATGGTGGTGATGCAGGCGCCGCAATAGACATCCGGCACGCTGAGATCAGTCTGCCGCAGCCCCTGCCCCAGATCGCGGCTCGCCAGCAGCAATTCCTCCGACGATGGCGGATTGAGCGGCTCGCCAAGCTGCAGCGAGCCTTCCGTTCCCGGTGCGCAGCAGCTCATTTGCGCCCCCTGATGACGGCGATCCGCGTCCCCTCATGCACGATGATGCGGCCATCCTTGACGGCGGTGACCTCGACGATCCACTGGCCGGGCAGCATGTCATGCACACCGGTGAAGACGCCGGTGGAAAGCGGGGTGAGCTCCATGTCGAAATTTTGGCTTTCACCGACCGGCCGGCGGAAATGCGCCGTCACGCTGTCCGTGTCGACGGGCCCCTTATCCGGATGGAAAACCTCATAGCGTACGGTCTTTTCGTCCACCACGAGCTTGCCCTTGATGCCGGTCGCGGCCCGTGCCTTGGCGGCTTCCGCCTTGGCGTTGAACTGCTGGCTGGCGACGTAGGTATTGGGCACGACAAGCCCGCTCCAGCTGTTCACTGCATTCCAGGCCATGATCATGTTGACCGTGATGATGGTGCCGAAGAACAGCAGCATGACGCCGAGCATGTGCCAGCCGGTAAAAGTGAAGCCGGATGTCTGGCGATTATTCACGGTCATTTTTTCACTCCCGGAGCGTTGAAGACAGCATCGTAACGGGCCGTCTCATGGCCGCCCGTATCGCTGACGATGAACTCGAAATTTTCAGCCGTTCGCGCGACATCCTTGCCAGGCAGGGTGACAAAGACCTTCAGCGTCGTCGCCTCATCCGGCTCGACCGTGACGTCGAAAGTGCGCGAGGCCGTATCCGGCATGCCGTTTATCTTCATCACCGCATTCGGGATGCCCTCGATCGTGAGGCTCATCGTGCGCGGCTGCGGCACCATGTTGAGAATGCGCACGGTATAGCCGTTGCGGATGGAACCGTTCGATTCCAGCACATATTGCGGATTGCGGTCGTGCAGGACGTTGAGCGCCAGCCGCTCGCGCGTCACCAGCGCAAACAGCATGCCGATGCCGACCGCCGACCAGATGGCCGTATAAAGCAGCGTGCGCGGCCGGAAGACGATGCGCCAGTTGAAGTGGCGGATGCTCTTCCTGAAGCTGCCATCCTCCTCGCGCACATTGGCAGGCTGGATGGCGTGCGTTCCGTTGCCGGTCGCCAGCGCCATGTTGGACTGGTATTCCGCAAGCGTCGCATAGGCGATCAGCCCGCGCGGTTTGCCGATCTTGTCCATCACCCCGTCGCAGGCGTCAATGCAGAGCGCGCAGGTGATGCATTCCAGCTGTTGCCCGTCCCTGATGTCGATGCCCATGGGACAGACGGCGACACAGGCGTTGCAATCGACGCAATCGCCGATGCTCTCGCCCGCCGCAGCGGCTTTTTTGGCGTGCCGCGAGCGCGGTTCGCCGCGCCAGTCATTATAGGTGACAACAAGCGAATTCTCATCCAGCATCGCCGCCTGGATGCGTGGCCAGGGACACATGTAGGTACAGACCTGCTCCCGCATCAGCCCGCCGAAAACATAGGTGGTGGCGGTAAGCGTGGCGACGGTCGAATAGGCGATCATCGGCGCCTGCCCCGTCATGAACTGCATCGCCAGCGTCGGCGCATCGGCGAAATAGAAAATCCAGGCGCCGCCGGTCAGAACGCCAATCACCAGCCAGATCGCATGTTTCAGCACGCGCTTGCGCAATTTGCCGAATGTAAGGGGCGCGGCGTCCAGTTTCATGCGGGCGTTCCTGTCTCCCTCTATCGCCCGTTCAACCACCAGAAACAGATCGACCCAGACGGTCTGTGGACAGGTATAACCGCACCATGCGCGCCCAACGGCTGAGGTGACGAGAAACAGCCCCAGCCCCGCCATGACCAGCAATCCCGCAACGAAAAAGAACTCCTGCGGCCAGATTTCGATGAAGAAGAAATAAAAGCGCCGGTTGGCGATATCGATCAGCACAGCCTGATCGGGTGCATAAGGCCCCCTGTCCCAGCGCAGGAACGGCGTCAGATAATAGATGCCGAGGGTGACGAGCATCACCAGCCATTTGAACCGCCGGAACCGACCTTCCGCGCGCTTGGGAAAAATCTTCTTGCGGGCTTCGTAGAGCGGTTTGCGCGTTTTTGCGGAATTGACGGCTTCCGCCTCCAGCCTTTCGACGGGCTGTTGCGGGCTGTCCTGTCCGGCGCGATAGATGTTCATGGTAAGATGTCCGTTTTTATCTCCTTGCTTTCTCCCATCTCCCCGGTGAAACATCCTTGACTTACATCAAGTGACGACAAAGTGGCGCAGTATGGGAACGCGCCGCCAAGGGAGGATGAAATGCCTGTCATGCAGTCGAGAATCATTCATCTGTCGATCGAAAAACCCTGGGCCCAGGTCTACGACTTCGCCTCAGACCCGCAGAACATGCCCAGCTGGGCCGCAGGCCTTGCGGGCGGCCTCAAATCCGATGGCGAGGACTGGATCGCCGAGGGCGGACCGCTTGGCGAGGTGCGCGTCAATTTTGCGCCCGCAAACGAATTCGGCGTCATCGACCATGTCGTGACATTGCCGGATGGCATCAAGGTTTATAACGCGCTACGGGTGACGCCGAACGGCAGCGGTACGGAGGTGAGTTTCACCCTCCTTCGCCTTCAGGATATGACGGATGAGGATTTCGAGCAGGATGCAAGAGCGATCACGGCCGATCTCGAAACGCTGAAGGCGCTGCTCGAAAAGGACTGATGGAGGAACGATGACCACGAATACAAACGACCGGCGGATCGACTATGTCGAATTCAACGTCACCGATATCGAGCGCAGCAAGGAATTTTACGGCGGCGCCTTTGGCTGGTCCTTCAAGGATTACGGTCCGCAATATTGCGAATTTTCCGACGGCCGGCTGACCGGCGGTTTCACCACCACGGCACCCGTCTCGGCCAAAGGCGGGCCGCTCGTGATTCTCTACGCCGCCGATATCGAGGATGCCCAGCGCCGCGTCGAGGCCGCCGGCGGCCAGATCAGCGTCGCGCTTTTCGAGTTTCCCGGCGGACGCCGTTTTCATTTCACCGATCCGGATGGATACGAACTGGCCGTCTGGTCGAAAAACTGATTGGCAGGAGCCCGTCATGACTTTGACAACGCCGCCTTTTTCGTTGGTCGGTATCGATCATATCGTCTTCATCGTCGACGACATGATGCGGGCGCTCGATTTTTACCGGAACGTGCTGGGGTGTAGGGATGGTTACTCTTACCCTGCTCTCGGGATGGAACAAGTCTGGTGCGGAAATGCCTTGATCGTGCTGTGGGATGTCACGCATCCCGGTGGCACAAAGGCTGCTCCGCCCGTCGCCGGAGGACGTAATGTCGATCACATCTGCATAGCGACCGGTCCTCTGAACCATGATGCACTTCGCGCACATCTGGCGAAATTTAACGTCACGATAGAACAGGAAGCCTTTCACGGCGGCGCGAGAGGAATGGGACATTCGTTCTATTTCCGTGATCCCTTCGGCAACAAGATCGAGTTGAAGGGACCAGCCGAATATCCGGATGGACGGGCGGAAAACGCCTGATCTAAACAATAAAAAAGGGCGCCTCCCCGGCGCCCCTTCTTTACATTCCGCTTGCTTCACTCGCCCCCACCAAGCGAATGCACGAAGATCGCCAACTGCTTGACCGTCGTATCGCCAAGGCGCTCACCCCAGGCGGGCATGACGCCATGCTTGGGCGAACGGATCTGCGCGACGATGCCCTCTTCTCCATGCGCCTTCAGCCAGATCGCATCGGCGAGGTTCGGTGCGCCAAACTCGCGGTTACCCTTGGCATCCTCGCCGTGGCACGAAGCGCAATTGTCGGCAAAGACCTGCTTGCCGGGTTCCACCAGCGCCGGGTTGGCGGGCTTTCCCGTCAGGCTGACGACGTAAGCCGCAACCTCGCGGATTTCGTCCGACTTGAGAATGTCGCCGAAGGCCGGCATTTCCGACGCGCGCGTGTCAGCATCATCTGCAAAACGGATGCCGTGCTTCACCGTCGTGTAGATGTCGTCAACGCTGCCGCCCCACATCCAGTCGTCATCATTGAGGTTGGGATAACCCTGCCCGCCTTCCGCACCAGAACCGTGACACTGAATGCAATTGACCTTGAAAGCGGCTGCACCGCCGGAAAGGGCAAATTGCATCAGGGTCGGATCGGCCTGAATATCGGCAAGCGACGACTTGGCGATCTTGTCGACAAAAACGCTCTGCGACTGTTTTGCATCGGCGATTTCGGCGGCGATCTCACCACGGCTGCTCCAACCGAGCAGCCCTTGCGTCGCCCCGTTGATCAGCGGCCATGCCGGATAGGCGATGGTATAGCCGATGGCCCAGAGGATCGTGAAGTAGAAGGTCCAGACCCACCAGCGCGGCATGGGATTGTTCAGCTCACGGATACCGTCCCATTCATGGCCGGTGGTTTCGACGCCGCTGATGTCATCAATGTGTTTTTCGGACATATCCTAGTCCTCCTTGAGCGGAATGCTGGCGGCATCGTCCGCGGCCTTCTTCGAGCCGGGGCGAAGGGTGAAAACGACGACGCCGGCGAAGAACAGGGTCATGGCAAGCAGGCCCCAGCTGTCGGCGAAGTGGCGCATGGCCGTGTAGGTTTCCATGGCTTACACCTCCTCACCGGTATCCGGCGGCATCGTCATAGGTCGAAAAATCGACCAGCGTGCCGAGCATCTGCAGATAGGCGACCAGCGCATCCATTTCGGTGAGCTTGGCCGGATCGCCGTCAAAATCACCCACTTTCGCCTTGGGATACCGCGCCAGGAGTTCCGACGAATCCGCATTCGGGTCGGCCTGGGCGGCAAGATCGGCCGCGGATTTCTCGATCATCTCGTCGCTATAGGGCACACCAACGGCGCGGTTGGCCTTCAGCTCCATGGAGACGTCGGTGATCTTCAGCGGCGTGGTCTTGAGGAACGCATAGGACGGCATGATCGATTCCGGCACCACCGAGCGCGGATCGGCCAGATGCTGCACGTGCCATTCGTTCGAATAGCGGTCACCGACGCGCGCGAGGTCCGGCCCCGTGCGCTTGGAACCCCACTGGAACGGATGGTCATACATGGATTCCGCCGCCAGGCTATAGTGCCCGTAACGCTCCACCTCGTCGCGGAACGGACGGATCATCTGGCTGTGGCAGACATAACATCCCTCGCGGATGTAGATGTTGCGCCCGGCCAGCTCCAGCGGCGTGTAGGGCCGCATGCCCTCCACCTTCTCGATGGTGTTTTCGAGATAAAAGAGCGGTGCGATTTCCACGATGCCGCCGATCGAGACGACCAGCAGGGAGCCGACCAGAAGCAGCGTGGCGTTGCGTTCGATGACGCCGTGTTTGTCGAGTATGGACATCGGCCTCTCCTTATTCAGCAGGCTGCAGCGAACGGGTTTCGGCGGGCTGCGCCGAAACTTCGGCATCCTTGCGGACGCCTTCGTCGCGTTGATGACCGAGGATGGTCATCGTGACGTTGTAGGCCATGATCAGCGCGCCGCTGAGGAACATCAGGCCGCCCAATGCACGCATCACGTAATAGGGGAACAGCGCTGCTACCGATTCCGCGAAGGAATAGACGAGGAAGCCCTGGCTATCATATTCGCGCCACATCAGCGCCTGCTGGATGCCTGCCACCCACATGACGGCGGCGTAGACGACGATGCCGAGCGTGGCGAGCCAGAAGTGCCAGTTGACCAGCTGCAGGCTGTAGAGACGCTCCCTGCCCCACAGTTTCGGCGTCAGGTAATAGATCGCGCCGAAGGTGATCATGCCGTTCCAGCCGAGTGCGCCGGAATGAACATGGCCAATGGTCCAGTCGGTATAGTGGCTGAGCGAGTTGACGGCCTTGATCGACATCATCGGACCCTCGAAGGTCGCCATGCCGTAGAAGGCAACGGCCATCACCATCATGCGCACGACAGGGTCCGTGCGGATCTTGTCCCATGCGCCCGAAAGCGTCATCAGACCGTTGATCATGCCGCCCCACGAGGGCATCCACAGCATGACCGAGAACACCATGCCGAGCGTCTGCGCCCAGTCCGGCAGCGCAGTATAATGCAGATGGTGGGGGCCGGCCCAGATATACATGAAGATCAGCGCCCAGAAGTGGATGATCGACAGGCGGTAGGAATAGACCGGACGGTTCACCTGCTTCGGAATGAAATAATACATCATGCCGAGGAAGCCTGCGGTGAGGAAGAAGCCAACGGCATTGTGGCCGTACCACCATTGCGTCAGCGCATCCTGCACGCCCGAAAAGGCCGAGTAGCTCTTGACGCCAAGAAACGAGACCGGAATGGCGAGATTATTGACGATATGCAGCATGGCAATCGTTACGATGAATCCCAGGTAGAACCAGTTCGCCACATAGATATGCGGCTCCTTGCGCATGAAGATCGTGCCGAGGAAGGCGACGAGATAGGCAACCCAGACGATGGTCAGCCAGATATCGACATACCATTCCGGCTCCGCATATTCGCGACCCTGGGTAATACCGAGCAGGTAGCCGGTGGCGGCCATGACGATGAAGAGATTATATCCCCAGAACACGAACCAGCCGAGATTGCCGCCGAAGAGGCGCGCGCGACAGGTTCTCTGCACCACGTAGAAAGACGTGGCAATCAGCGCATTTCCCCCGAAAGCGAAGATCACCGCTGATGTGTGCAGCGGCCGCATCCGGCCGAAATTGAAATAGGGCGCGATGTTGAGATCGGGAAAGGCGAGTTGCAGCGCCACCACGACACCCACCAGAAAACCGACGACACCCCAGAACACGGTGGCGATGACGCCGTATTTCACCACCTCATCGAAATATTCCGACTTGAGGCGCGCACGCGCCGCCTGATCGACAGGCGCAAAGGAGACACGGCGCAGCAGAAGCACCGTGCTGACCAGAAGTGTAAAGAACAGCACCCACATATGGGCAGCGAAAAGACTGTCATGGGCAAAGGCTGCCCCGAGCAACGCGAGAAAGGCCCCGAGGGCCACGATCGCGGTTTCTAACGTGTAATTCATTGTTGGTTTCCCCCAACGTGCAAGCCGACCGACGAAAGGCACGGCACGCGCCTGGGAGAGCGGGAACGCGCCTTTGCGTCGGTTGGAGCATTGCCACCGCGCGGGAAAGCCCACCTTGATCCAGATCAAGAATGCAAAGCTGTCGCAGCCCCGTCAAAACAGGGCGCGGCTTTACGAGAGGAATTTGCGTAAGAGCAAAAAACGCCGGGAGATATCGGCCGGCCTGGACGGGTGTCGTCTCAGCCCTTCATCTTCAGGGGCAGCCCGGCGGCGACAAAATAGACCTCGCCGGCAATGGCCGCGATTCGCTGATGCAGACGGCCGGCGTGATCGCGGAATTCACGCGCCATGCGATTTTCAGGCACGATGCCGAGACCCACTTCATTGGAGACGAATATCAGCGTCGCCTGCGACGATATGATCGCCGCCTCAACTGCGGTGAAGGCAGCCTCGATATCGGCATTCTCCATCATCAGATTGGTGAGCCACAGGGTGAGGCAGTCGATGAGAATGACATTTCCCGCGTCGTCGAGCCGCTGCAGAAAGGCGGCGATATCGACCGGCGCTTCATGGGTGGTCCATTCCCCGCCGCGCCGCTCCTGATGATGGCTGATGCGGTCGCGCATCTCGTCATCCCATGCTCGCCCGGTGGCGAGGTAATGCAGGCGTCCGCCGGATTTTCCCGCAAGTTCCTCGGCAAAACGCGATTTGCCGGAGCGCGCGCCGCCAAGAATGAAAACGGAGCGGTTTTTATCTGTCATGGGAAACCTGAAGGAAAAGAATGAATCGGACCGGCATCTTTGCGGTGACGCAAGCCAGGGACAGGCGGTCATGAAGGGAACGATTCGTAGAAAAAGGCGTCCCCCGGTTGTTCATGCCGGACTGCCGCTGATACCGGACCGGAGAAACAAGACCTGCCCGCAGGATGCGGGACATGAAAAGCCCTGATTACCCCGGATACCGGAAACACCGGTCCTGATGAAAGGCTAGGTGCGAAATGCCATCCTGTCAATCGGCGGGTGACCGTGCCGGGATTTACGCGGAACCGGTACGCAAAACCTTACCCGGAACCGGCAGACCTGTCGTCCGCAAGTGGATTGATAAAGCGACTTGGTTACCGGAAAGTTAGCGAAAAACCGAATGATGAAACCGCAACGCCGAAGGAGAATATCGAGTGACGGCAGTCACCGCCATTGCCTTGCCATGGCCTTCAAATCAATATGCTTTCGAAGATTCGCAAACAGCAAGGTGGCCTGCCCGTGATGACCGTCATGGACTATATCTCGATCGTCGTTTTCATCCTGCTATGGGCCATCTATACCCATGTAACGACGGGAACGAGGCTGTTTTCGAGAGCCAGCCTCAATCAGGCCATGGCCGAGCGCCGTCGCCACTGGATCATGAATTCGCTGAAGCGCGACCTGAAGATGATCGACACGCAGATCATGGCCGGCCTGCAGAACGGCACCGCCTTTTTCGCCTCCACCTCCATCTTCGCCATCGGTGGATGTTTCGCTCTTCTGGGCGCGACCGAACAGGTCGAATCGGTGTTTCGCGACATGCCTTTCGTGCATTATGCCGGGCGCACGGCCTTCGAACTGAAGGTCATAGGGCTCACCTGTCTTTTCGGTTACTCCTTCTTCAAATTCGGCTGGTCCTACCGCCTGTTCAACTATTGCACGATCCTTTTCGGCGCCATCCCCATGGTCCACGATGTCAACGCGGATCGCGAGGCAGCGGAGCGAGCGGCCGAAAACGTCATAAAGATGAACATCATCGCTGCTAAGAACTTCAATGACGGCCTGCGGACGATCTTTCTGTCCATCGGTTATCTCGGCTGGTTCATCAGCCCCTATGTCTTCATTGCCAGTACGGTCATCATCATCGTGGCGCTGTTGCGCCGCCAGTTCTTTTCCGAGGCCCGGCGCGCGATCATGGAAGAAAACCAGCCTTGAAATAGCCGCACTTCAAGGGCCAAGCCCTCGGGTCATTTCGAGCGAATCCAAGTGAATGTCAGCTCCCTCGAAAAGCTGAAAAAAGCGGGAAACATGGACACAGACGCAGCCGCAAACGAAAACCGCCGCAAGGGCCGCATCGGCGGTCTCGACACCCTGCGCGGGCTTGCCCTCATCGCCATGGCGTCCTACCACTTCACATGGAACCTGGAATATTTCGGCTATCTCGAACCCGGCACGGCGACGACAGGCCTGTGGAAACTCTATGCGCGCGGCATCGCCAGCTCGTTCCTGTTCCTGGCCGGTTTCAGCCTGTTTCTCGCCCATGGCAAGGGCGTGAACTGGCCGTCTTTCGGCAAACGTTTTGCGATGGTGGCCGGTTCGGCGCTGCTCATTACCGTCGCGACCTATTTCGCCTTTCCGGACAGTTTCATCTTCTTCGGTATATTGCACAATATCGCCGCCGCAAGCCTCGTGGGGCTGCTGTTCCTGCGAGCCCCTGCAGTCGTGACGCTGCTTTTTGCGGTGATCGCTTTCATCCTGCCGCAATATCTGCAATCCGAACTGTTCAACGCAAAATGGCTGGCCTGGATCGGTTTTTCCACCATGCCGCCCCGCTCGAACGATTATGTGCCGCTGCTGCCCTGGCTTGCGCCCTTCCTCGCCGGGCTTGCGGTTTCGCAATTCGTCACGCCACGCGATTGGCTCGATCGCTTTCGAAGCCCGAGTTCACCTCGTAACCTGATCGCCAGCGCCGGCCGCCACAGCCTCGCCTTTTACCTTATCCACCAGCCGGTGCTGATCGGCCTCGTTTACACCCTGTCGCTCATCGCTCCGCCTCCGCCTGTCGATCAGGTCGAGCTGTACAAATCGAGCTGTGAAAAAAGCTGCGTCGAGCAGGCAAACGGGCTGGAACTATGCCAGCGTTTCTGCGGCTGCACGCTGGAGAAGCTGCAGGCCGAAAACCTGTTCGATATGATGATGGAAGGCAAACTCAGCGCGGATCAGCAGACGAAGGTCAGCGAAGTGGCGCAGCAGTGCACGGCTGAGGCGCAATAGGGATAAACGTCAGGGCTTACGATCCATTTCTTCTCCCCGCCGGGGAGAAGGTGGCCCGAAGGGCCGGATGAGGGGGAACCCTCGCCGAACTATCTTTACCCTCGCCCCTTATCCCGCTGCCGCGACCTTCTCCCCGGTGGGGAGAAGAAATGAGCGAAACCCGCTCGTTCCATATGCAGCAAAAGTGGAAAGACTTCAGAGCCATTCTCGACGTTACGTTAACGGAGTAGCCAAACCGCTACAGGGCGGGGTTCAGGTCCCCACGCCGATTTCGGCAAGCCGCGTCAGACAGGCTTCTTCGACATTGTCGAGTTCCGCCAGCGTCTCTTCGATGTCCTTGCGTTTTTGCCTGAGATCGGCGCGCTTTTCATCGACCTTCTTCATCAGAAGCACCAGTTGGCCCGATTCGCCCGGCGGCTCCTTGTAGACATGAATGATTTCGCGAATTTCGGAGATCGTGAAACCGATACGACGGCCGCGCAGGATTTCCTGAATGAGGCGGCGGTCCGCAGCCCTGAAAAGCCGGGTGCGCCCGCGACGCTCAGGGTGAATAAGCCCCTCGTCCTCATAAAATCTCAAGGTACGGGTGGAAACACCGAATTCGCGTGTCAGTTCGGTTATGCTATAATACTTGTCCAAGGGCCTATCCGATTCATAACCGGATAATATTATTTGACCTTCACGTAAAAGTCAATTTTCGCCCGCTTCCCCTATCCGGAAATACCGTACCACCAGGTCGCGATCCCCAGAAAGGCGAAAAAGCCGACAATATCGGTGACCGCCGTGACGAAGACTGCCGAAGAAACGGCCGGGTCCGCTCCGAACTTGTCGAGCACCAGCGGAATGAGAATGCCCGCCAGCGCCGCCGCCAGCATGTTGAGACACATGGCCGTGGCGATGATGCCACCGATATGGATATCCTGAAACCAGACACCGGCGACAATGCCGATGGCGCAACCGAACAGCATGCCGTTCAGGATGCCCACACCCGCCTCGCGCCTGATGATGCGGGCGGCGTTGTGAATATCGAGGCTTTTGGTGGCGAGCGCCCGCACCGACACCGTCATGGTCTGCGATCCGGCATTGCCGCCCATACCGGCCACCGCCGGCATCAGGATCGCCAGAGCGATAATCTGCTGGATCGTCGCATCGAACAGGCTGATGACCGAGGCGGACAGAAAGGCGGTAAGGAGATTGACGGCAAGCCAGGGCACACGCGAGCGCGAGGTGCTGACAATGCTATCAGACAGCTCTTCGTCACCGACACCGCCAAGGCGCAGCAGATCCTCTTCGGCCTCTTCCTGAATGACGTCCACCACGTCATCGATGGTCAGCACGCCCACCAGCCGGCCGTTGTCATCGACTACGGCTGCGGAGAGAAGGTCGTATTGCTCGAAAAGCTGCGCGGCCTCTTCCTGATCCATCTCAGCCGGAATGGAGTGGTTGGTCTCGTGCATGATCGTTTCGATCTTCACCTGACGCTTGGCGCGCAGCACGCGATCGAGATCAAGCGCACCAACCAGCTTGAACGTGGGATCGATAACGAAAATTTGCGAGAACGATTCCGGCAGCTCTTCTTCTTCGCGCAGATAATCGATGGTCTGCCCCACGGTCCAGAACGGCGGCACGGCCACGAATTCCGTCTGCATGCGGCGGCCGGCCGAACTTTCCGGATAATCCAGCGCCCGCATCAACCGCACGCGTTCGGTGAACGGCAGTTGCGAGAGAATATCCTCGCGGTCTTCGTCGTCGAGGTCCTCAAGAATATAGACGGCGTCGTCCGAATCCAGCTCGCCGATGCCGGCGGCAATCTGCTCGTTCGACATCTGGTCGACGATATCGAGACGGATGCCCTCATCCACCTCGGTCAGCGCCGTCATGTCGAAATCGGAACCGAGAAGCCGCACCAGCGCGTGGCGCTGTTCAGGCAGGATGGATTCCAGGAGGTCGCCGAGTTCCGATTCGTGCAGCCGCGCCACATTCTTGCGCAGGAAAAGCAGATCGCGGTCAGCGATCGCCGCACCCACCATCGTCAGAAAGTCGGAGCGCACAGACCCATCTTCGGCGTAAATATCGGAGGGCGCTTCCGTCGGCTTCACGTCCTCGGGCGCGACAGGATCGTCGTCACGGTCTGTCATCTGGCGTCCCCTCGTATTCAAATGCCGCAGTGCACGGATGCGCAGGCAGAATGGCGTTAAAAGGTATATTGTCAACAACCGGATAGCGGCAAATGAACAAGCTTTCCGACTGCGGCGCAAAATCCATTCAACATTCCTCTTCCTATTGGCCGGCAGGGTCTCAGCCAGCGGCCACAAGCATGTTTAGCCAATCTTTGCGGCTTGCTTTGCGACAACGTCCACCCCCTTTACGCCGTTCCCATTTCAAATGTCGAACGGGCAAATAAGGGTTTCACCGCAATGCACAATTAAGACATTGACAGGCAGTGTGGATCAGCGCTTTTGAAGTTGCTTTTGACAAACGGCAAGCGTCGGCAGGCGGGCGCGAGAAGACATATCCCGGGAATCACAACCATGAGCAAGACGGATTTCATAGGCAAGGCATCCTCCGCCGCAGGTGGCTGGGGCGCACTCAAAAGCGTCGGCAAACGCCTTCTGGAATCCGGCGCCCCGATTTCCGGCGCCCGCACACTTTTGAAGACCAACCAACCGGATGGTTTCGACTGCCCGGGCTGCGCCTGGGGTGACCCAGAACACGGCTCCTCTTTCGAATTCTGCGAAAACGGCGTCAAGGCAGTGTCATGGGAAGCGACGGAAGCCCGGGTGCCGCCGGATTTCTTCGCCAGCCGCACCGTCTCCGAACTGCGCAGCTGGTCTGACTACGATCTGGAAAAACAGGGCCGCCTGACCCATCCCATGCGTTATGACCGGGCAAGCGACAGATATCTGCCCGTTTCCTGGGACGATGCCTTCGCCGAAATCGGTGACATCCTCAACAGTCTCGACAGCCCGGACCGGGCGGAGTTCTATACCTCCGGCCGCGCCTCCAACGAGGCCGCCTTCCTCTATCAGTTGATGGTCCGGCTCTACGGCACCAATAATTTCCCCGACTGCTCCAACATGTGCCACGAAGCGAGCGGCGTCGGCCTGAAAGAATCGATCGGCGTCGGCAAGGGCACCGTGCTGCTTGAGGATTTCGAGCAGACCGACGCCATTTTCGTTATCGGGCAAAATCCCGGCACCAACCACCCCCGCATGCTGGGTGACCTGCGCCGCGCCGCCCTTCGCGGCGCCCGGATCGCCGTCTTCAACCCCATCCGCGAAAAGGGTCTGGAGCGCTTCGCCGACCCACAGGACAAGGTCGAGATGATTACCGGCGGCAGCACCCGCATCGCCACCAATTATTACCAGCCGCGCCAGGGCGGCGACATGGCGGCGGTGCGCGGCATGAGCAAGGCGGTCTTTGCCGCCGACGATGCCGCAAGGGCGGCAGGCGAACCCGCCATCATCGATTACGACTTCATCGCCGAACATGCGGCGGAGTTCGAGGCCTACCGTGCCGCCGTTGAAGCGACGAGCTGGGAAAGCATCCTCGACCAGTCCGGCCTCACCCGCGCGGAGATCGAGGAGGCGGCCCGTATCTACATGAATGCCGGTTCCGTCATCGCCACCTGGGCCATGGGTGTCACCCAGCACCGCCACTCGGTCATCATCGTTCGTGAAATCACCAATTTCATGCTGCTGCGCGGCAATGTCGGCCGCCCCGGCGCCGGCCTTTGCCCGGTGCGCGGCCATTCCAACGTGCAGGGTGACCGCACCGTCGGCATCGACGAAAAAGCACCGCCGGCGCTTCTCGAGGCGCTGGAGAAGGAACTCGGCGTCCCCATGCCGCGCAGACCCGGCCACAATACCGTGGAAGCCGTCGCCGCGATGCTGGAGGGCAAGGCTCAGACCTTCATCGCCCTCGGCGGCAATTTCATGCGCGCGACACCCGACAGCCCGCTGATCGTCAAGGCTTTCGAAAAGCAGAAGCTGACCGTCAACATCGCCACCAAGCTCAACCATTCGCATCTGGTGCCGGGCGAAACCTCCTTCGTATTGCCCTGCCTCGGCCGAACGGAAATCGACCGCAATTCGGCCGGCCGCTCGCAGATCGTTACGGTGGAAGATTCCATGAGCATGGTGCACGGTTCCGGCGGCATCAATCCGCCGGCCTCGGAGGAGCTGCGTTCGGAAGTCGCCATCGTTGCCGGCATCGCCGAAGCAACGCTTGGCAATGCGCATCTCGACTGGAAGGCGCTTGCCGATGATTACGATCTCATCCGCGACATGATCGAGCGGGTCATTCCCGGTTTCGACAATTTCAACGAACGCGTCCGTGTGCCGCGCGGTTTTCATCTGCGCAATGCGGCGGCCGAACGGGAATGGAACACGCCGGCAAAAAAGGCCACCTTCTATAGCGGCCCCTTGCCGGAACAGACCGAACACCAGCAGGCGCTGATGTGTGATAACCTCTTCGTACTGCAGACATTCCGCAGCCACGATCAATACAACACCACGATCTACGGCATGGATGACCGCTATCGCGGCGTCTATGGCGAACGCCACGTCATATTCATGAACCCTGGAGATATGGAAGCGCTCGGCGCCCATTCCCGCCAGCGCGTCGATGTCATCGGCGAATATGGCGATGGCATGGAGCGTATCGCGGAAGATTTCCGACTGGTGCCCTATAATATCCCGCGCGGCAGCGTCGGCGGTTATTACCCGGAACTGAACGTGCTGGTGCCGCTGTCGAGCTATGGCGAAGGCAGCTTCACGCCGACATCGAAATCGGTGCTCGTCTCCGTTCGCCTGCGCCCGGACGCCTCCTGATGGAAGAGGAGCAATCCGCCGCTGCGTTCATGGCGGCGGTGGAGCGGGTTCAGGAAAGCTCCTCACAGGTGCTGACGGCCACGGGCGCGGCGATCCTTCTGGCGGTTTATCTGAACATCGCCGCCGACAGCCGCAGCATCGCCAACCGGCTTGGGCTTGCACACGCCCTTATTCTGCGCGAAATCACTCTCCTGTCACCGCGTTTCGTACGGGTCACAAAACGCGACGCCCGCACCCAGCGCAGCTTTCTGGAGACGACTGAAGAAGGACAGGCACTTGCCGCCTCTTCATCCCGGATTTGAAACGAACGGAGCGTTCCTTGGCAATCAGGCCGATCCTGCCCTATCCCCATCCCGGTCTGTCCGAAATCTGCGCGCCGGTCACGGTTTTCGACGAGCAGCTGCACGATCTGGTCACCGACCTGATCGATACGATGCGCGCCGCCCCCGGCGTCGGCATCACCGCCGCCCATATCGGCGTCAAGCAGCGCGTTTTCGTTCTGGAGCTGACGCCGGGAACTGTCCTCACCTACGTCAACCCTGAAATCGTCAGCCAATCCGCACAGACGATGCGGCATATGGAAGGAAGCGTCTCCATGTCGGGCTTTACCGACGAGGTTGAGCGGCCTTCCGAAGTCGAGGTGAGGTTTCAGGATATATCCGGCGGCGAACACCGGCAGAACGCCGAGGGGTTTCACGCCATCTGTATCCAGCACGAGATCGACCAGCTGAACGGTATTTTCTGGCTGAAGCGCCTCTCGAAACTCAAGCGCGACCGGCTGGTAAAAAAATGGGAAAAATCCCGAAAACCCTGACGGTCAGCCTGATATCGACAGCACAAATTCCGCATCGCCCTTCAGCGTGTTGCTGACGGTACAGATATCCTCGGCCATATGGGCGATGGCGCTGCGGGTGGCCTCATCGAAATCCCCCTTTATCTCGATCCGGACATCGAAACGCACGATCCGCGATGGCTCCTCATCGGCCTTTTCGCCCGACACATGCACCGTGACCTTTTCGAACCGGTCGAGCACGGCCATGCGGCTCGCCGCAATCCGGGCGCTAAGCGCCAGGCAGGCCGCCAGCGACGAATAAAGAAGATCGAGCGGATTGAAACCCGGCTCTGACGCCCCCGTCATCACCGTCAGGGCGCCGCCGGTGGCCGTGACGACGTCGGGATGCCCAAGACGGCCAAGTGTAACGACAGCCCCTGTCGGCCGCTTTTTAACCCTGAACTGATTCACACCCGACCTCACACCGCGATTACACCGATGGAACCAAAATTAGCCTCGCGCTTTTACTCACGCAACGGTGAACGACCGTCGAATATTGATTAAAAAGGGAGCTGGGACATATGGTTACATCTACGCTCGTCAGCATTCTGATCACCTTCCTGGTGATTGTGCTTGTCTTGTGGCTTATCGCACGACTGCCGGTCGGCGGCGGTGCGAAACAGATCGCTCAAGTGATCGTCATCATCATCGGCATTATTTCGCTGCTGAAATATCTCGCCGGCTTCTGATGTCCCGGCGTAGTGCAGACGAAAAAGGCGGCGAAAGCCGCCTCTTTTTATGCGCGTTTTTCACCTGCCTGATCGCTATTGGCGAGGCTCGAACTGATAGGCTTTCTTCAGCGTAATATCCCGGACGCTGCCAATGCCGAGAAACGGCGTATTGTCGGCATCAAAAATCGCCCTGCCCTTCGCCACGATCCACCGGCTTGAACCATCCGGTAGATTGACCTTGTAGCGCTGATCGAAAAACACGCCGGTGGTGATGCTCTCAAAAATGGCCTGCGCCACCTGATCGCGCATTTCGACATCGATTCTTTCGAGAATCTCCTCAATCGTCACCCCGCGCGACGCAACTGGTTCGGGAAACCCATGACATTCCGCGGTGACAGCATCCATGATCAGCCTGTTGTCGGAAATGCTCCACATGTAATAGCCGAGCGCATTGTCTGAATCCGTTTTGTCCCCCAGCACGAAAACCCCCAGACATTTTTCCTGACAAAAGCTAACATCAGACCTCTAATATTCCACCCCTCGTTTTTATGGGGGGAAACGTCTGGCTACTGCAGCGTGTATCGATATCCACGGAAATCTGCTGATCACCGAATCCAAATGGCGTTCCGAGATGGACGATAATTCTGAAAAGGCATCGCAAAACCACCTGCCTGCGCCTACATGCTTGCGATGACATGTCGAAGGAGTTCAATATGGTGCGAACCGCCCTCACTTTCGGATTGCTGACCGCAACCGTCTTTTTAGCCGGGTGCCAGACGTGGCATAGTCCATATCGTGGAAACGAGTGGCGAATGGATCAGGTCATGGACGGCGACCCCTACCGTGTCGGTGACGGGCAGCGCAACCGACGCTAGTTCACCTCGTCCATTCAATCCGGACGGCGGCAAGTCGGTGATTTGCCGCCCTTCAATCAGAGCGTTCCGGCTGCGAGTGAAAACATTGACATGGCCGATTTGCGCACCAACGAACCTTCGTGGTTTCCAAGGCATAGGGCTAATCAGTTGACTAAAAAAGAAAAAACCCGCCGAAGCGGGTTTCTTTGGTGCGGTCGAGAAGACTCGAACTTCCACGGGTTGCCCCACAGCGACCTCAACGCTGCGCGTCTACCAATTCCGCCACGACCGCATCGTGGTAGGCGTCGACTTGCGCCGACGGGGGTGCATGTAGCAAAAGGATTTTCGGTGCACAAGAGCGTCGTGACAGTTTTTTGAAATTAAAAATCGCACTGCACCATCCTATATGCAGGAAGCCCGGAAATGCTGGGGTTGCGGCCCTGTCGCCATTTTGCGAGAAGGCTGTGGAAAGGACTTTTTCATGCTCACACGCACCGATATCGAGACAAATATGCTTCCCGCCGCCGGTTCGCCGCCCGTCCGCTGGCGAATCTCGGAAGGTCTCGTGCCTTACGAACTGGCGATCGAGGGGATGGAACGCGAAGTGGCCGCCATTGCCGGCGGGGAGTCTGACGAACTCATCTGGCTTCTGGAACATCCGCCGCTCTATACCGCGGGCACAAGTGCCGATGCCGTTGATCTCATTGAGCCTGATCGTTTCCCCGTCTTCGCCACCGGTCGCGGCGGTGAATATACCTATCACGGGCCGGGACAGCGGGTCGTTTACGTCATGCTCGACCTGAAGCGGCGGCGGCAGGATGTGCGCGCCTATGTGGCGGCGCTGGAGGATGTCATCATCCGCACGCTCGACAAGATGAATGTCCGGGGCGAGCGGCGCGAGGACCGCGTCGGCGTCTGGGTCAGGCGTCCGGAAAAACCTCTTCTGCCCGATGGTGGCATGGCCGAGGACAAGATCGCCGCGCTCGGCATCCGGTTGCGGAAATGGGTGAGCTTTCACGGGCTGTCGATCAATGTCGATCCCGACCTCTCGCATTTTTCCGGCATCGTTCCCTGCGGCATCAGCGCCTATGGCGTCACCAGCCTTGTCGATCTCGGATTGCCGGTTATGATCGGCGACGTCGACGTTCTGCTGCGCGAGGCCTTTGAGGAGGTGTTTGGCGCGGCAGTGCCCGAAACCGGCGCTGGCGGCTGATTGCACCGCAACCTTTGCCGCAGGCCGGTGTTTCCAGCATCGATCACCATAAGAGGAGGAACGACCATGTTCACAACGTCCGCCTATGCCTGCGACGACGGTTCTTCGCCGATGAAGCTCGCGACCATCAAACGTCGCGATCCCGGCCCGCGCGATGTCGAAATCGAGATCGAATTCTGTGGCGTCTGCCACTCCGATATTCACACGGCCCGCGGCGAATGGCAGGGATCCCTCTACCCCTGCGTTCCCGGCCACGAAATCATCGGCCGCGTTGCACGGGTGGGCTCGCAGGTGACCAAGTTCAAGACAGGTGAGCGTGTCGGCGTCGGCTGTATCGTCGACAGCTGCCGTGAATGCGCAAGCTGCGCCGAAGGGCTGGAGCAATATTGCGAAAACGGCATGACCGGCACCTATAATTCGCCTGACAAGGCGATGGGCGGCGGCGCGCATACGCTTGGTGGGTATTCCGCCCATGTGGTCGTCGACGACCGTTACATCCTCAACATTCCCGAAGGCCTCGATCCGGCCGCCGCCGCACCCCTGCTCTGCGCGGGTATCACCACCTATTCGCCGCTGCGGCACTGGAATGCCGGTCCCGGCAAGCGTGTCGGCGTCGTTGGTCTCGGCGGCCTTGGCCATATGGCGGTCAAGCTCGCCAACGCCATGGGCGCGACTGTCGTGATGATCACGACGTCGCCCGGCAAGGCGGAGGACGCTAAAAAACTCGGCGCCCACGAGGTCATCATCTCGCGTGATGCCGAACAGATGAACAGGGCCGCTTCCAGTCTCGATCTCATCATCGACGCTGTGGCCGCCGACCACGATATCAACGCCTATCTCGCACTGCTGAAACGTGACGGCGCGCTGGTGCAGGTGGGCGCACCGGAAAAGCCGCTCTCGGTGATGGCCTTCAGTCTCATTCCCGGCCGCAAGACGTTTGCCGGCTCGATGATCGGCGGCATTCCCGAAACGCAGGACATGTTGGATTTCTGCGCCGAGAAAGGCATCGCCGCCGAGATAGAGATGATCAATATCGATCAGATCAACGACGCTTATGAACGCATGATAAAAAGCGATGTGCGTTATCGCTTCGTCATTGATATGAAGAGCCTGCCGCGCCAGAAGGCCGCCTGACCCCTGAAGGGGGGCGACCTTGCAGGCGTCCCCTCTCCCGTTGGACCTTTGGGTCGAAAGCGCAGCCTGATCCATGACCAGCCAGACCGGTTTCAACGATATCGCCAAGGGCATGACCATCATGGCGGGTTGCATGCTGGTGCTGCCGGTCATGGATGCGATCGCCAAATACATGGCGGTCAGTGGCGGCATGTCGCCGGCGCAGGTGACCTTCTACCGCTTCTTTTTCCAGGTGCTCTGCACCCTGCCGTTGCTGCTCGTGGTGTCACCCAGGGCGCTGTTCAGCGCCAAACGGCCATGGATGAACTGCCTGCGCGGTGTGCTGCACGCCTCGGCCAGCCTGATGTTCTTCGCCGCCGTCAAATACATGCCGCTTGCGGATGTCTTCGCGATCTATTTCGTCGAACCATTCATGCTGACGATGATGTCGGCGATCTTCCTCGGCGACAAGGTGGGCTGGAAGCGCTGGACGGCGATCGCAGTCGGATTCGGCGGCGCCCTGATCGTCATTCAGCCGAGTTTCGAAATCTTCGGCTGGACATCGCTTCTGCCGGTTGCCTGCGCCTTTCTGTACACACTTTACCTGTTCCTGAACCGCGCCATCGGCGATGCCGACAGCCCGCTGATCATGCAGACCATGTCCGGCATTGCCGGTACGGTGTTCATGGGGGCGGCCCTTCTTGCCGGTGATGCACTCGGCGACAAGGATTTTGCCGTCTCGCTTCCGCAATCCGGCTTTGCCCTCACCCTGCTAATCCTGTTGGGATCGATATCCGGCTACATGCACCTGTTGATCGTCAGGGCCTTCCGGCTGGCGCCGCTTTCTCTGCTGGCGCCGTTCCAGTATTTCGAGATCATCTCGGCGACTATCCTCGGTTATGCGCTGTTTTCCGATTTCCCGACGCCATCAAAATGGCTCGGCATTCTCATCATCGTCGCATCCGGCCTGTTCATCATCTGGCGCGAGCGCAAGCAAGCCGGCGCAAACCCGCCGCTTGACGGGCAATGACTGCCGACCCTCGCCGTCTCTCAACTATCCGAGGGCAGCGGCCCGTCGTCGTGATGATCCTGCGCCTCCACAAGACTGCCAAGCAGCCAGAGCGAAACCTCGGCCGCCTCTCCGGCCGATTTGAACCGGTATGAGCCGCTATATTTCGGCATATCGAAAAAGGTGACGACGAAACCGTCACCGCTTTCCAGACTTTCGACCCTGATGCGCTCGGGATCGATCATCACACACACATAATGCGACCCCATATTGCGCATGAAGCCGGCCTTGTTGTCGTGCAGCCGCACGAAGGCAGCACCACCATCCGCCGTCATGTGCAGACTTCTGATCGCCTCGTTGGGAAAGGCACGGGCGAAATCCATGATCGCCTGCCCCACATCATGACTGTTATCCTCATCCGTCGCCCGCGTCATGCGCCAGGCGTAGACAGCGAAGACCGAAAGCAGCACGAAAACGATAATCCAGATCGCAATACTCATCCGGGGCGCTCCCTCAGCATCGAAACATCACGATTCGCGAATCGAAAAGACGCGAACCCGGCTCAGGTTCATACAGACCGAGGCTTGTGTGAAGTGTGGCTCTGCCGGATCGATGTCGTTTCGCTGCGTTACGCGGTCTGCGTAATCAGAAACGCTTGAGGAAGGAGGCCTTTGCCAGCAGCCATTGCCGGCGAAGCTGCGACAGTTGCAGGTCGCCGTCAAATACGCCGCTCCCCGTCTTTCTCGCCGCAGTGATGACAGGGCCGGACAGGGCGACGGGAAGATAGGCGGCAAAAACATTTTTCGAGATCTTTGCGCGTCGTGCCCTCTCCATATGATCCAGCGCATGGGTCGCAAAAATCTCGATGGCAATGCCGATGCGCTGCCTGTCCTTACCTTCCAGAAAAGTCTCGCGGTCGAGCCCGGCCGCAGCCAGCATATCGGCGGGAATATAGACCTGCCCGCGACGCTGGTGCAGCGGCATAAGCAGCAACATGCCGGCCATGGCCTGCGCGACGCCCGCATGACCTGCCCCTTCCGCGCTGGATGCGGCGTCTTCAGCGGAAAGCACGAGACTTGCAAGCTGGATCAAAGCGGATGCGGTTTCGCCAGCATAACCTTCCAGCGCATTGCGATCCTCGAACAGGTCGTCATAGAGATCGAAGATCCGGGCCTCGATCATGTTGGCCAGAACCGGGCGCGGCAGGCGATATTGTTCGATCGTTGTCAGAAGCGCTGCAGCCACCGGGTGGGACTGGCTGTCACCATGCGGATTGCCATCGATAAGGTCGCGCCACCATTGCATGCGCACTTCGCCGGGCAGCGCCTCACGCACGGAATCGCGGATGCGGGCGATTTCGGCGTTGAAGGCATAGAGCGCGGCAAGGGCATTGCGCCTGTCGGCAGGCGACAGAAGACAGGCAAGGTAACGGTCGCGATCGGTATCGCGCAGCGTCGCGAGGCTGACGTCGAGATTTTCTGTGGGTGCCATGGTTCCCCGCGCGAAACGTCCTGTCAGCCTTCGACGGCAATCAGCGCCGCGGCCACGGCGCGCGATTCCGAAAGCATGATATTGTAGGTGCGCACCGCAGCACCCGTACTCATCGGATCAACCGAAATGCCCGCCTCCTTAAAGGCGGCGCGCAGTTCTTTCGGCAGGACCCGCATGCCGTCACCCGTGCCGATCAGCAGCACTTCGATATCCTGTGCTTCCGCCAGAACCTTCTCGAAATGCCCGACGGTCAGTTCTTTTGCATCAACCGGCTCCCACCCGTAAACGCCCGAAGGCAGGAGGAGAAGAGAGCCGCGATGCGACATGTCGGCAAAACGGAAACCGCCATTGCCATAGGCATCGATGGGCGCCCGGCCGGGAAAATGGGCCGGGCGTATTTCGATCCCGCCGGCCATCAGACGGCAGGCTTGCCGCCGATGGCGCCTGTGTTGTTTTCTTTCTTGTCGTCCTTCTCGTCTTCAGCATCCTTGCTGTCGGGACGCAGCTTGAAGGCGATCAGCACCGGTGCGGCGATGTAGAGCGACGAGAACACGCCGATACCGACACCAAACAGCATGGCGAAGGTGAAGGAGCGGATGACTTCGCCACCGAAGAGGTAGAGCGACAGCAGCGCCAGAAGCACGGTCAGACCGGTGAGGATCGTACGCGACAGCGTCTGGTTCAGCGACACGTCGATGATCATCGACAGCGGCATCTTTTTATAACGCCTGAGGTTTTCGCGGATACGGTCATAGATGACGACGGTGTCGTTCAGCGAATAACCGATGATCGTCAGGATCGCCGCGATACTGGTGAGGTTGAATTCTATCCCCAGGAACACGAAGAGACCGATGGTGAAGACCACATCGTGCACCATCGAAATGACGGCGCCCAAGGCGAACTGCCATTCGAAGCGAACCCAGATGTAGATCATGATCGCCGTCATGGCGAGCAGGATGCCAACCGTGGAGGTGAAGGTGAGGTCACCCGAAACGGCCGGACCGACGACTTCCACGCGGCGGAAGTCATATTTGTCCTCAAGCTCGCCGCGCACCATGGTGATCGCAGACTGCTCGGCATTTTCGCCGCCGTCCTGCGCCTGGATGCGGATGAGAACGTCCTGCGGCGTACCGAAGTTCTGCGCCTGGATTTCACCGAGGTTGAGCTGGTTCAGGCGATCACGGATATCGGCGAGATCGGCCTCACCCTGCTTGGCGCGGACTTCGATGACCGAGCCGCCCTGGAAGTCGATGCCGAGGTTCAGGCCCTTGGCCACGAAGCCACCGACACAGGCGAGCATGACGACGCCGGTGATCATGAACACCACGCGACGGTAGCGCATGAACGGAATGTCGCGGCCGTCGAACATGGCGGTGCGGACACCCTTCGGCAGATGTTTCGGACGGCTGCGGCGAACCCAGTAGCCGAACATCCACGCCGTCAGCGTATAGGCCGTGAAGACGGTGGTGATGATACCGACGGCCAGCGTGACCGCGAAGCCCTTGACCGGGCCGGTGCCCATGTAGAACAGCACGCTCGCCACGATCAGCGTCGTCAGGTTGGCGTCGATAATGGTCGCAAAGGCGCGGGTGAAGCCGTTATCCAGTGACTGGATCAGCGGTTTGCCGCTCTTCACCTCCTCGCGTATGCGCTCATAGATCAGAACGTTGGAATCCACCGCCATACCGATCGTCAGAACGATACCGGCAATACCTGGCAAGGTCAGCGTTGATCCTATCACACTGAGGACAGCGAGCAGCATGACGACGTTGACGATGAGTGCGATGTTCGCGAGCAGGCCGAAGAAGCCATAGAACACGAACATGAAGATGAGGACGCCGACGGCGCCGATGACGCTGGCCGTCAGACCGGCGGTGATGGAGTCGTTACCAAGGCTCGGACCGACAGTGCGTTCTTCAACCACGGTCAGCGTAGCCGGCAGTGCACCGGCGCGCAGCAGGACCGCAAGGTCGTTGGCGCCCTGCACCGAGAAATTACCTGAAATCTGTCCCGAACCGCCAATAATCGGTTCGCGGATAACAGGCGCGGAAATGACCTGATTATCAAGCACGATGGCGAAAGGCTTGCCGACATTCTGCTGCGTCGCCTGCGCAAAGCGCTGCGCGCCGCGGCTGTCGAAGCGGAAGGTAACGACGGGTTCGTTGGTCTGCTGGTTGAAGCTTGCCTGCGCGTCGACGAGATTGTCGCCGGAAACGAGCGCGCGGCGCTCCACCAGATAGGGAACCGGCGGATCGTCCTGCGAGTAGAGAACCTCTGATGTAGCCGGCGGACGGCCGTTCATCGCTTCCTGCACCGGCATCGTCGTGTCGACCATGCGGAAGGAGAGCTTGGCCGTCTGGTTCAAAAGCGACTTCAGACGCTGCGGATCCTGAAGCCCCGGAACCTGCACGATGATGCGGTCGGAACCCTGACGCTGGATGAGCGGCTCGGTGGTGCCGACTTCGTCAACGCGGCGGCGCACGACTTCGATGGACTGCGAAACGGCCGAAGACAGACGGTAATCGATGCCTTCATCCGTCAGATTGAGCCGGAGCAGATTGTCGCCGCCGTCATTCATCGTCACTTCGGTGATGGAGCCGCCGACCAGCGTGCCGGCGGACACCGGCTGCGTCAGGTCACGAAGCGCGTTCTTTGCGGCTTCCACCTGAGCGGGATCGCTGATGCGGACCTGAATTTGCTGGCCGTTGCCGGTGAGCCCCGAATAGCGGATGTTGGCGTCGCGAAGCTGGGTGCGCACATCGCCCACGATCGTTTCAAGCCGTTCCTTGACGATGTCGGAACGCTCGATCTTGAGCATGATGTGCGAACCGCCCTGAAGGTCGAGACCGAGCGTTACCTTGTTGTCCTTGTACCAGGCAGGCATGCCCTCCAGCTGTTTGTCCGTAAACAGGTTGGGAGAGGCGATGAAGACGCTTGCCAGCACAAGCAGCCAGATGAAGACTGTTTTCCAACGGGAAAAATGAAGCATTTCGATCTCGGTCAGGGTTGGGGTCGCGCTCCGCGCAACCCGTCAAAATTCGCAATCGGGCATTCGGTTGTCCGGCAGGATCAGGAAGCGGTTTCCGTCTTGACCACTTCGCCCTTCACGCGCACTTCGGCAATGTAAGCGCGGGCGGCACGGATTTTCACGCCTTCGGCGATTTCGACTTCGAGTTCATTGTCATCGATGACCTTGGTCACCTTACCAACGATGCCGCCACCAAGAACGACCTGATCGCCACGGCGAATATTGGTGAGCGTTTCCTGACGCTTCTTCATCTGCGCGCGCTGCGGGCGGATAAGGAAAAAGTACCAGACCACCATAAGCGGCGCAAACAGGAAAAGCATTTCAAGGCCGGAACCGAAGGCAGATGCGCCGCCTGCTGCGTCCTGGGCAAAAGCTTGACTAATGAACATATAAAACTCCTCAGAATTACGGCACGACCTTGGATGCCGCCCCAGCTTTCAAGCCGCCGGAATATAGTGGGGAACGCCGGGATTGCAACAGATGCAGGGCCCACGCCGTACCGATTCCGGACCTCTTAACCTTTATGGGCGCCAAACACCATGCTAGGCCGGGCGCAAAACAGAGTTTTGAACACCAGACAAGCGGAAGAAACACCATGATTCGAGAAGAAACGGCCTCCCTGCTTCTTTCAGAACTGCGCCGGCTCACCCTCGCCGTGGAGCGGCTGGCCGGCCCCGCGCCCGCCGTAAACGACTGGGATGCGGCCGATTGTTTCGTCTGGGTGCCGACCAACTCCTTTATCCAGCCGGTTCCCCGCCCCAACCGCATCGCGCTGAAGCTGATCCGTGGCGTCGATCATGTGCGTGACATCCTGCATGAAAACACGCTGCGCTTCGCGGAAGGTTTTGCCGCCAACAACGTGCTCCTGTGGGGTGCGCGCGGCATGGGTAAATCCTCGCTGGTCAAGGCCGTTCACGAAGATGTGCGCGCGGCAAGCGGCGTTTCGCTCAAACTGGTGGAAGTACACCGCGAGGACATTCACACCCTGCCCGCTTTGCTCGACATCCTGAAGGCGTCAGGCCAGCGCGTCATCGTTTTCTGCGATGACCTCTCCTTCGACCATGACGATACGGCCTATAAATCGCTGAAGGCAGCACTCGACGGCGGCATCGAGGGACGGCCGGACAATGTGTTGTTTTATGCGACCTCCAACCGCCGCCATCTTCTGCCGCGCCACATGATGGAAAACGAGCAGTCCACCGCCATCAACCCTTCGGAAGCGGTTGAGGAAAAAGTGTCGCTTTCGGACCGGTTCGGCCTGTGGCTCGGTTTCCACAAATGCGGCCAGGAAGACTATCTGACGATGATCGACAGCTATGCCACGCATTTCGATCTGGGTCTGGACCGCGAAACGCTTCATCATGAAGCGCTGGAATGGGCAACCACCCGCGGCGGCCGCTCGGGCCGCGTTGCCTGGCAATATATTCAGGATGCCGCCGGCCGCCTCAGAAAACCGCTCGACAGATAACGCCACCGTGACACCGGATGAAAGCCGGTGTCGTTACGGCCACAACCAGTGTCGTATTCCCGAACGCCACATCTCCCCTCACATGGTTTGCTGCACCCATGGAGTCACCTGCCCGCGGAGGAGCGGACAGGCACGGTGTTCAAACCACGGAGGAGATGGATATGAGCAGGAACAGAGGCGTCGTCTACATGCGGCCGGGTCAGGTCGAAGTCCGCGACATCGACGACCCGAAGCTTGAGGCGCCGGATGGCCGCCGTATCGAGCACGGCGTGATTCTCAAGGTGATTTCCACCAATATCTGCGGCTCCGACCAGCACATGGTGCGCGGCCGCACGACGGCAATGCCGGGCCTCGTTCTTGGCCATGAGATTACCGGTGAAGTCATTGAAAAAGGCATCGACGTCGAGATGCTGCAGGTCGGTGATATCGTATCCGTGCCGTTCAACGTCGCCTGCGGCCGTTGCCGTTGCTGCAAGTCGCAGGATACCGGCGTCTGCCTGACGGTGAACCCGTCCCGCGCCGGCGGCGCATACGGTTATGTCGATATGGGCGGCTGGATCGGCGGACAGGCCCGTTATGTCACCATCCCCTATGCCGATTTCAACCTGCTGAAGTTCCCGGACCGCGACAAGGCGATGTCGAAAATCCGCGACCTCACCATGCTGTCGGACATTCTGCCGACCGGATTCCACGGCGCGGTCAAGGCGGGCGTCGGCGTCGGCTCTACGGTCTATGTCGCAGGCGCCGGCCCGGTGGGTCTCGCCGCTGCCGCCTCCGCCCGCATTCTGGGTGCTGCCGTCGTCATGATCGGCGATTTCAACAAGGATCGCCTTGCCCATGCAGCAAAAGTCGGTTTTGAACCCGTCGATCTTTCCAAGGGCGACCGGCTGGGCGACATGATCGCCGAGATCGTCGGCACCAATGAGGTTGATAGTGCAATCGACGCCGTCGGTTTCGAGGCACGCGGCCATTCCGGCGGTGAACAGCCAGCCATCGTTCTCAACCAGATGATGGAAATCACCCGCGCCGCCGGCTCTATCGGCATCCCCGGGCTTTATGTCACAGAAGATCCCGGCGCGGTTGACAATGCGGCAAAACAGGGCGCCCTTTCGCTGCGCTTCGGCCTCGGCTGGGCAAAGGCGCAATCCTTCCACACCGGCCAGACGCCGGTGCTGAAATATAACCGCCAGCTCATGCAGGCAATTCTGCATGACCGCCTGCCGATTGCCGATATCGTCAACGCCAAGATCATCGCGCTTGATGACGCCGTGCAGGGTTATGAAAGCTTCGACCAGGGTGCGGCCACCAAGTTCGTCCTCGATCCGCATGGCGATCTGCTGAAGGCTGCCTGATACTTCAGCGGTAGACGGCTGATACTCGTAGAAACGCCCGCGACGGATATCGTCGCGGGCGTCTTTGTTTCCCTCTTGTCACCATCCGGTGAGACTTACGGCTCCACTACCAGCATCGCTTCCAGTTCGGCTTTCGCTTCCGGGGAGAGATAGGGTCTGAACAGGCTTGAGACCTGCTCCAATCCCCAGTCCAGCTGCTGCGATCCAAATTCGGTGATACCTTCCTGAAGGTTGAGATAGGCCGCCCAATAGGTGGAGACGATCCAGAGATTTGTCAGGACGGCCGGCCGTTCTTCCTCGGGAATAACTGCCAGGCCCGCTTTCTCCATGCGGGCGACGATATCGCCGACAGCGAGACGCATGGCGGCGCTTATGGTTCGCACAGGCTCCACCAGCGCCGGGGCGGAAGAGATAAGACCGACCAGATCGCGAAACAGGAAACGATAGTCCCATACAAGCGAAAACCAGAGCCGCAGAAAACCGGCATAGGTTGCCGCCGCCGCCTCATCCGCCCCGTCAATCTTTCCGACAATCGCCAGCGCATCGGCCTCGAACCGGGCAAACAGCGCCAGAAACAGCGCTTCCTTGGTGCGGAAATGGTAATAGAGATTGCCCTCATTGATTTCTACCGCTCTCGCGATTTCGGCCGTCGTCACATGATCGGGCCCGCGCTCGTTGAACAGCACAAGTGCGGCGTCGAGAATTCTCTGGCGCGTGGGACGAACGGGCGTGCGTCCGGTATTGATTTTTTTCATTGATGTCGAACCCAACCATTGAAACCTAAGGCGTGCACCTTAAATACCAAAAATAAGGTATACACCTTAACAGAAAATGTAAGTGTTCAACGCGGACAAAGGACCTGTAAATGACCGGCACCGACATTCGCACCGCCTCCCCCGATACGCCCGGAACCGCTCCCGTCTCCAAATTCGCGACGGTACGCGTC
Source organism: Agrobacterium sp. LAD9 (assembly GCF_003031125.1). Lineage (NCBI taxonomy): Bacteria > Pseudomonadati > Pseudomonadota > Alphaproteobacteria > Hyphomicrobiales > Rhizobiaceae > Agrobacterium > Agrobacterium sp. LAD9. The sequence continues at coordinate 266,817 of NZ_PHGS01000007.1, forward strand.
GCCCTGTCGCTCATCCGCAATCCGTTGAAGGCTCTGCCGCCGGAAATTTTCAACGAGCCGGCGTTTTTTACCCACCTCGGCGGCGTCATGCGGGTTCATCTTGCCGACCCCGCACTTATTCATGAAGCTCTGGTCAAGAACGCCCATCTGCTCGGCAAGGGCGAAGATGTACGCCGCGCCCTCGGCCCCGCACTCGGCCAGGGCCTGCTGACGGCCGACGGCGATCACTGGAAGTGGCAAAGGCAATCCGTCGCTGCGGCCTTTCGGCATGAGAAGCTACTGGAACTGCTGCCGGTCATGATCGACGCCGCGCGTCGCACGCAAGGGCGGTGGCGATCAACTGCCGGTGACATTGATATCGGCCATGAGATGATGCGGACGACGTTCGATATCATTGTCGAAACCATGATGTCCGGCGGCCATGGCATCGATATAGGACGTGTCGAGCAAAGCATCACCGATTATCTGAAACCCACGGGCTGGACCTTCGCGCTCGCCATGCTGGGCGCACCGGAATGGCTTCCGCATCCGGGCCGGCGCAAGGCCCGCGCGGCGGTCGGCTATCTTCGTTCCAGCCTTGCGACCGTCATTTCCGAAAGACGGCAGAATCCGATCGAAAGGAACGATCTGGTTTCCATGCTGCTCGAAGCGAAAGACCCGGAAACCGGACGCATGATGAGCGACACGGAAATCATCGATAATCTCCTGACCTTCATCACGGCCGGTCATGAAACCACGGCCCTCGGCCTTGCCTGGACTTTCCATCTGCTCTCGCAAAACAGCGACGTGGAAAGCAAGGTCATCGACGAGATTGAAACCGTTACCGCCGGCGAACCGGTGGCGGCGGATCATATCGCCCGCCTGACCTATACCAGACAGGTATTTTCGGAAGCGATGCGGCTCTACCCGCCCGCCCCTGTCGTGACACGCACCGCATTGCAGGACTTCAGGCTCGGCGAGCACGATATCCCGGCGGGCACCGTTCTTTATGTGCCGATCTACGCCGTCCACCGGCACACCACGCTGTGGGACGAACCCGACCGCTTCGACCCGTCACGTTTCGAACCCGAAAAGATCAAGGCGCGCCACCGCTACGCCTATATGCCCTTCGGCGCGGGCCCGCGCGTCTGCATCGGCAACGCCTTTGCCATGATGGAGGCTGTCGCAATCCTTGCCGTGCTTTTGCAGGACGTCCACCTCAAGAACAAAAGCCCGGCAAATACGGAGCCGCTGATGCGGGTCACCTTGCGGCCGGAAAACCGCCTGATGATGCAGGTGAGCCCGCGACAAAACAAATCGCCCGCGGCGTAACCACCGCGGGCGACTGATTTAGTGCGAAACTCCATCCGTCACCGGATGGTGACGATCAGAGATCTACGTCGAGGATCGCCATGGAGAAGTTGTAGGAACGGTCGCCGTCTTCGTCATCGATATAAACGACGCCGAGAAACTCTTCGCCAAGATACACTTCGGCGGAATCGTCCTTGCGCGGACGCGCCTTCACAATCATCTTTTCATTGAAAGTGCGCTTGAAATAGGCGTCGAGTTTTTTGATTTCGTCGGCTTTCACCACTATTCTCCTGTGCGGTTCGCGTTGAGCCGCTTTTGGCATGGGACAAAGGCCAAAGTAAAGTGAAAGCGGCAAGTCATCCGCGTCTTCCACACGGACGACCGTGAAAATGCCGGCCCCATCAGAGCGCGACAGGGCCAGTCAGATATCCGCTCCGATAAGCTGGTCCATCAGGCGCGAGGGCTCCGAACACCCTGCTTCTCCCACCACGCGCGCCGGCACGCCGGCAACGGTAGTCTTCGGCGGAACCGGCTTCAGCACCACCGAACCGGCGGCGATGCGCGAGCAGCTGCCGATTTCGATATTGCCGAGGATTTTCGCCCCCGCCCCGATCATCACGCCATTGGCGATCTTCGGGTGGCGATCCGCCCCCTCCTTGCCGGTGCCGCCAAGTGTGACGCCATGCAGGATGGAGACGTTGTCACCGATGACGGCCGTCTCGCCGACCACCAGCCCGGTGGCATGGTCGAGGAAGATGCCCTTGCCGATGCGCGCGGCCGGATTGATATCGGTCTGGAAGATGCTCGATGAGCGGCTTTGCAGATAAAGCGCCAGATCCCTGCGGCCCTTTTGCAGCAGCCAATGGGCAAGGCGATGGGTCTGGATGGCCTGGAACCCCTTGAAATAGAGGAGCGGCTCCATGAAGCGCGTGCAGGCGGGATCACGGTCGTAAACGGCCTGGATATCGACGCGCAGCACGCTTCCCCATTCCGGCCAGTCATCCAGCATATCCTGGAAGGTCTGGCGCAGAAGCACGGCCTGCATGTCGGGATGATCGAGGAGTTCACAGATACGGTAGATCACACATTCTTCGAGAGACCGGTGATTGAGGATCGTCGAATAAAGGAAGGCCGAAAGCAGCGGATCCTGTGCCGCGGCGCTACGCGCCTCATGCAGCAGGCTGCCCCAGATCGGATCGACGATCGCCAGCTGTTCGGGCTGACGGGCCTCGGTACGTGCGACCATGAATGGTCTCCTCGTTTGCAGTAGTCGTTCTTTATACAGAAAAAGACGTGCATTAGAAATGGGATTCGAATGACGACTTTAAAGGCGGCAAGGCTTCAGTTTTTCTTCATGCAGCATGAAAAACCGTTTCTTGCCATCACGCTCATAGCGAGCGGTAAAATTCCAGCACCGCCGCCTTGAACACCCGGTCCCCGACGGCCAGCATGTGGTCGCGGCCGGGAATATCGATTGCCCGCGCATGCGGCATAATCGCCGCAAGTTCCGCGCCGGATCCGGCGATGTCGTCTTTCGTTCCGACTGCGATCAGCGTCGGAGCGTCGATCTTTGCCGCCTGCTCGCGCGTGACGAGAACCCGCGATGTCTCGATGCAGGCGGCCAGCGCCAGCCGGTCGCTTTTCGTCTGGTCGGCAAAGGCGCGGAACATGCGGCCGCGCTCGTGCGTCACGACATCGAGCGAAGGAGCAAGAAGCGCCTCTGCAATCGGATCCCAGTCACCGACGCCTTCCACCATGCCGATGCCGAGCCCGCCGAAGACCAGCGAACGCACGCGCTCAGGATGGGCCATGGCAAGGAAGGCCGAAATGCGCGCACCCATGGAATATCCCATCACATGCGCTTCGGCGATGCCGAGATGATTGAGCAGCGCCACCGCATCGCCGGCCATGACAGGCGGATAATAGGCTTCCGGATCATGCGGCTTGTCGCTTGCGCCATGGCCACGATTGTCAATGGCGATCACCCGGTAGCCCGCTTCACCCAGCGTCTTCAGCCAGCCGGGATGCACCCAGTTGACATTGGCGCTGGAGGCAAAGCCGTGGATCAGCAAAACCGGATCGCCCGCCGGATCACCCTCGTCGAAATAGGCAAGGCGAAGGCCGTCATGGGAAAAATCGGAAAACTGCGGCGTGTTGAGATTCATCAAGGACATCCTTTTTGCCGGACCATATGGCAGGAATTAGCAATGTTGAACATGTTTTGCTGACGATTTTTATGGAGATGCAATGCGTTTGAGGCTACATATCCGCAACGACGAGCCGATGCGCGAAAACCAGCGGCGGCTCGATAACGATGTTGCATTTGGAGACGAACATGGCCGGCCATTCCATTCCCCACTTCCAGAACGATGGCGGACACCGCATGATCGAGATCGGCGTCAAGGAATTCATGTGCACCGGCGCTTCCGTGCCTTTCGATCATCCGCATATCTTCATCGATATGGGCGACGACAATGAGAAGGTCTGTTCCTACTGCTCGACCCTTTATCGCTACAATCCGTCGCTGAAGGCAGAGCAGACCAATCCTCCGGGCTGCGTCTTCCATGTGAAGGCTGCCTGACCTTCCACCTTTTCTGATCGGGGCGCACCATGCCCATAAAATCCGTAGCCATTGTCGGTGCCGGCGTTGCCGGTCTCACCGCTGCCCTTTCCTTTGCCCGGCACGGTATCGGCTGTGACATCATCGAACAGGCCGGCGAACTGGCGGAAGTTGGCGCCGGCCTGCAGCTTTCCCCCAATGCCGCCCGCATTCTCGCCACGCTCGGGGTACTGCCTGATATCGAGGCGCGCTGGACCGAACCTGTCAGCGTCGAACTCGCCTCCGGAAAATCGCTTGCCACGCTGCTCTCCCTACCGATGGGCGCGGTGGCCCGCAGCCGCTGGGGCGCACCCTATGGCGTGCTGCACCGCTCGACGCTGCAAAACGCACTTCTCCAGGCGGTGATACGCAACCCGCTTTGCCGCCTGCATCTCGGAAAACGCATCGAAAATGCGACAGCGGATATCATCGCCGCAACCACCTTCCGCGACCATGATCTGATCGTCGGCGCGGATGGCGTCTGGTCGGCGGCCCGCTTCGCCGTGCCTTCCGCTCCCACCGCCACTTTCTCCGGCAATGTGGCCTGGCGCTTCACGGTCACAGCAAATGACGTGCCGTCAGCCATCAACAAAAGCGCCGTCACGGCCTATCTCGGCTCGGGCGGCCATATCGTCGCCTATCCGCTGAAGGAAATCGGCGGCTTCAACATCGTCGCCATCGCGCTCGGCGCCGACCCCGGCGCAACATGGCGGGCGGAATCGAGCGGACGGCAGAAAGCCATGCTGCTGGAACAGTTTCGCGGCTTCAGCCCTGACATCGTCCGATTGCTCGATTCGTCTGAAAACCCGACTTTCTGGCCGCTCTATCAGGCTGGCCCCGGCCGCTGGCACAACGGCCGTGACACGGTGCTGATCGGCGACGCGGCGCACGCCATGATGCCGTTCGCCGCCCAGGGCGCGGCCATGGCGATCGAGGATGCGTTTGAACTTGCGGGAACCATGGCAGGCAGCAACGCCAGAGCCTCGCTGCCCGTGCCGCAGGCCCTTGCCGCTTTCGAGGCCCTGCGCCTGCCGCGCATAGAAAAGGCCCGCAAGCGGGCCTCTCTCAATCGTTTTGCCTATCATGCCAGAGGCCCGGTCCGCACCGCGCGGGACTTCGTGTTTTCCACACGTCCGACGGAAGCCTTCCTGAAGGACTTCGACTGGCTCTACGGTTATCACGCGAAAGGCTGAGGCTGCGGGATCTGAAATCAGACCCCGGCGGCAGCCGCGAACCCGGCTTCAAGGTCTTTCTGGAGATCGGCGACATCCTCGAGCCCGATCTGCAGGCGGATGACCGGCCCTTCGGAGGGGCCCTTGGCGATGGTCCTGTCGACAAGCGACACCGAAACAGCAAGCGATTCGTATCCGCCCCAGGAATAGCCGAGCCCGAAGAACGTCAGCGCATCAAGGAAGGCAGCCGCCGTCTGCTTGTATTTGCCCTCTTCCGCCTTCAGCACGAAGGAGAAGACGCCGCTTGCGCCCTTGAAATCGCGCTTCCAGAGTTCGTGCCCGGCAAAGCTCGGCAAGGCCGGATGCAGCACGCGAACGACGTCGTCACGGCTCTCCAGCCATGTGGCGATTTCAAGCGCGCTTTTCTGATGATGCGCCAGCCGAATTCCCATGGTGCGCATGCCGCGCAGGATCTGATAGGCATCGTCAGAGGTGACGCAGATGCCAAGATTGGTATTGGCCTGATAAAGCGTCTTCCAATGCTTTTCATTGGCCGAGACGAAACCCATCAGCACGTCCGAATGACCCGAAGGATATTTGGTGGCGGCGTGAATGGAGACATCGACGCCGAAATCGAGCGGCCTGAAATAAAGCGGCGTCGCCCAGGTATTGTCCATCGTCACCACACAATTATGCCTGTGGGCGATCTCGGTGATCAGCCGGACATCCTGAATCTCGAAGGTATTGGAGCCCGGCGCTTCCAGATGCACGAGTTTGGTATTCGGACGGATCAGCGCCTCGATGCCCGTGCCGATTGCCGGGTCGTAATATTCCACCTCGACGCCGAGCTTCCGCAGCATCATGTTGCAGAAGCGGCGCGTGGGATAATAGACGGAATCGACAATCAACGCATGATCGCCAGCGCCGAGATAGGCGAGGAACGGCACGGTGATCGCCGCAAGGCCCGACGGCACGAGAATGGTTCCGGCAGACCCTTCCAGCTCATCGACGAGACTGCACAGCGCATCGGTCGTCGGCGTGCCATGGGTGCCATAGGTGTATTTCTGGTTTTCGGTCGAAAGCGTCTCGGCATCGGGGAAAAGCACAGTAGAGCCACGCACGATGGGCGGATTGACGAAACCGAAGCAGTCCGCGGGATCGTTGCCGCCGTGGGTCAGGCGCGTATTCACACCTGCGACGGAAAGCAGGTCATTTGTCTTGGTCATTTCAGATCAGCTTTCGAAGGAACATTGACGCGTGCGACAATGCTAAGAGCGGACCGCAAGGTCAAGTCCCGCAGGCTCCTCTCAAACGGCCTGAATTGATCCACCGAGAGCCAGCATACAACAAGTATACAAATACTGTGCAAGTTCAAATTTCCGCAAAAATATGCTTATATTTTCACCCTTTGCACACTTCCCGACCAAAATTTGGAAAATTCCGTTTTATAGGCACAATTATTGCCCGCACGTCTTGACCCCGCTGCCAATTGCGATTGTGATAGAAAAAGCGGATCGAAAAGGTCTCGCTGAAGGGGGAGCTGGGGCAAGACAATATGCCGGTCCTCTTCCAAGTGACGATAACAAACAAAGGTTGGGAAAAATGAAAAAGGCAATTCTGTCAGCCGCCATCGGCGCAGCAGTTTTGGGAGGAGCCTCGGTCGCTTCGGCTGCGACACTTCAGGATGTGAAGGGCAAGGGTTTCGTCACCTGCGGCGTCAGCGCCGGCATTCCGGGATTTTCCAATCCCGATGACAAGGGCGAATGGTCCGGTATCGACGTGGACTATTGCCGTGGTATTGCCACTGCGGTTTTCGGCGATCCTTCCAAGGCCAAGTTCGTCGCCCTTTCGAGCAAGGACCGTTTCCCGGCTCTCCAGTCCGGTGAAGTCGATGTTCTGACCCGTAACACCACCTGGACGATCAGCCGCGACACGTCGCTCGGCTTCAACTTCCGTACCGTCAACTATTATGACGGCCAGGGCTTCATCGCCAAGAAGGGCTTGAATGTTAAGTCCGCGCTCGAGCTTTCCGGCGCCGCCGTCTGCGTTCAGACCGGCACGACCACCGAGCTCAATCTCGCCGACTACTTCAAGACCAACAATCTGCAGTACAACCCGGTCGTTTTCGAAAAGGAAGCCGACGCAACCTCCGCCTATGATTCCGGCCGTTGCGACGTCTACACCACCGACCAGTCCGGTCTTTACGCCATCCGCCTCAAGCTGAAGAACCCGGACGACAACATCGTTCTGCCTGAGGTCATCTCCAAGGAGCCGCTTGGACCGGCCGTTCGCCAGGGCGACGACCAGTGGTTCGACATCGTGACCTGGGTTCACTACGCCATGGTCAATGCCGAAGAACTGGGCATCACCTCGAAAAACGTCGATGAGCAGAAGACCAGCGCCAACCCTGATATCAAGCGCCTGCTCGGCACAGAAGAAGGCACCAAGATCGGTACCGATCTCGGCGTCACCAACGACTGGGCCTACAACATCATCAAGCTGGTGGGTAACTACGGCGAAGTCTTCGACCGCAACGTCGGCGCAGGCTCCCCGCTGAAGATCGAGCGCGGCCAGAACGCGCTGTGGACCAAGGGCGGCCTGCAATACGCACCGCCGGTCCGTTGATCGGCCCCATCGTCGGCTAGATCATGACAGGAGGCTGGGCAACGCCCGGCCTCCATTTTAAAATTATATAAATAAGCTCGCAAAGAGCATATAAAAGGGAAAGGTGCCTATGGCAGGCAACGCGGTCAGTTCGCAACGATCGCGCGCGCAAAGCGCGTCGTCACTTATCTACGATCCACGCATACGCGGAATTTTCTATCAGGTCCTGACAGTCGTCATCCTGGCCGCCTTCGTCTGGATCATCGTGACGAATACGATCACCAATCTTCAACGGTCAAACATTTCGTCCGGCTTCGGATTCCTCGATGGAAGAGCCGGTTTTGATATCGGCCAGTCGCTGATCGCTTATACCAGCGACGCGACCTATGGCCGGGCTTTGCTCGTTGGCATTCTCAACACGATCCAGGTTGCGTTTTTTGGCATCATCGCCGCCTCGATCATCGGTTTCATCGTCGGTATCGCCCGGCTGTCCAGCAACTGGCTGATTTCGAAGCTCGCGCAGGCCTATGTGGAAATCTTCCGCAACATCCCGCCCCTGCTCGTCATCTTCTTCTGGTACAAGGGCGTCATCTCAGTCCTGCCGCAGGCGCGTGATTCGCTGGAGCTTCCGCTCGGAAGCTACCTCAACAATCGCGGTTTCTTCTTTCCGAAGCCCCTTTGGGGCGAAGGCACGTGGCTGATACCGCTCGCCCTTCTGGTCGCCATCGTCATCAGCTTTTTCATTTACCGCTGGGCAAAGGCGAGACAGGAAAAGACCGGTCAGCAGTTCCGCACCGGGATCACGGCTACACTTCTCATCATCGGCCTTCCGGCCGCGACATTTCTCGCGCTCGGCTCACCGCTGACTTTCGACTACCCGATTGCCGGGCGGTTCAACCTCTCGGGCGGCGCGGTCGTCGCACCTGAATTCATGTCGCTGTTTCTCGCGCTTTCCTTCTACACCGCCTCCTTCATCGCCGAGATCGTTCGCGGCGGCATCAAGGCCGTGGCGAAGGGCCAGACGGAAGCTGCGGATGCGCTCGGGCTTCGCTCCAGCACCACGACGCGCCTGATCGTCGTTCCGCAGGCGATGCGCATCATCATCCCACCGCTGACAAGTCAATATCTCAACCTGACCAAGAACTCCTCGCTTGCGGTCGCGGTCGGCTTCGCCGACATCGTCTCCGTCGGCGGCACGATCCTGAACCAGACGGGTCAGGCGGTCGAAGTTGTTGCGATCTGGCTGGTCATCTATCTCTCGCTGTCCCTGCTCACGGCCGTGGTCATGAACTGGTTCAACGCGAAAATGGCCCTGGTGGAGAGATGACGATGACAACAAGCAATCACGCTTTCGTGCGGCAGACCATCGAGGACGCCAGACCCGCGCCCTCGAGCGCGGTCGGCTTCGGTCACTGGCTGCGCACCAAACTCTTCGCCACCCCCAAGGACACGGTCCTGACGGTGATCGCCCTTGCCCTGCTCGCCTATCTGGTGCCGCCGGTCATCAAGTGGCTGTTCATTGACGCGGTGTGGACCGGCAGCGATCGTATCGCCTGCCTGACCGCTTCGCAGGGCGGCGCGCTGCCGGACGGCCAGTCCGGTGCGTGCTGGGCTTTCGTTTCGGCAAAGCTCGGACAATTCGTCTTCGGCCGCTATCCGATCGACGAACGCTGGCGTCCCATCCTCGTGATGGTGACGTTCGCCATCCTGCTGATACCGATGCTGATTCCAAAAGCGCCGTTCAAGCGCCTCAACGCGCTGGTGCTTTTCATCATCCTGCCCTTCATTGCGTTTTTCCTGCTCATCGGCGGCGTCTTTGGCCTGCCGAAGGTGGAAACGCAGCTGTGGGGCGGCCTGATGGTGACGCTCATCCTGTCCTTCTTCGGGATCACCGTGTCGCTCCCCTTCGGCATTCTTCTGGCGCTCGGCCGACGGTCGAACCTGCCGGTCATCAAAATGCTCTGCGTGCTCTTCATCGAAGTCATCAGAGGCATCCCGCTGATCACCGTGCTGTTCTTCGCCAGCATCATGCTGCCGCTGTTCCTGCCCGACGGCTGGACCTTCGACAAGTTCCTGCGCGCGCTAGTCGGCGTGTCGCTCTTCTCATCCGCCTATATGGCGGAGGTGATCCGCGGCGGCCTGCAGGCCATTCCGAAAGGACAATACGAAGGGGCGGATTCGCTCGGCCTGAACTACTGGCAGAAGACGAGACTGATCGTGCTACCGCAGGCGCTTAAGCTCGTCATTCCTGGTATCGTCAACACCTTCATCGGGCTTTTCAAGGACACGTCGCTGGTTTCGATCATCGGCATGTTCGACCTGCTCGGCATTGTCACACTCAACCAATCGGATGCGAACTGGGCGACACCCGTCACCGCAATGACAGGTTATATTTTCGCAGGTTTCGTATTCTGGATATTCTGCTTCGGCATGTCGCGTTATTCGCTGTTCATGGAACGGCACCTCGACACCGGGCATAAACGATAAGGGACGCTCAAAATGGCAGAAACCCAAACAAAAAAACTGGCCGTTTCGACAACGGACGTAGCAATTGAACTCGTCGGCATGAACAAGTGGTATGGCGACTTCCACGTCCTGCGCGACATCAATCTGAAGGTCATGAAAGGCGAGCGCATCGTCATCGCCGGTCCTTCGGGGTCGGGCAAATCGACCATGATCCGTTGCATCAACCGGCTGGAGGAACATCAGTCCGGGCTGATCAACGTTGATGGTATCGAGCTTACCAACGACCTGAAAAAGATCGACGAAGTGCGTCGTGAAGTCGGCATGGTGTTCCAGCACTTCAACCTCTTCCCGCACCTGACGATCCTCGAAAACTGCACGCTGGCGCCGATCTGGGTTCGCAAGATGCCCAAGAAGGAAGCTGAAGAAGTGGCGATGCACTATCTGAAGCGCGTCAAGATCCCCGAGCAGGCGCACAAGTATCCCGGCCAGCTCTCCGGCGGCCAGCAGCAGCGCGTGGCGATTGCCCGCTCGCTCTGCATGAAGCCGAAGATCATGCTGTTCGACGAGCCGACCTCGGCGCTCGACCCGGAAATGGTCAAGGAAGTGCTCGACACCATGGTCAGCCTTGCCGAAGACGGCATGACGATGCTGTGCGTCACCCACGAAATGGGCTTTGCCCGCCAGGTCGCAAACCGCGTCATCTTCATGGACCAGGGCCAGATCGTTGAACAGAATTCGCCCGCCGAATTCTTCGACAATCCGCAGCACGAGCGCACCCGGCTGTTCCTCAGCCAGATTCTGCACTGAGAACTTTTGCCATCAACGCATTATCCAACGGGGCCGTTTCGGCCCCGTTTTTTTATTGCAGAAACAGTTGGCCACACCCACCGTGATCCTCGTCCCTGAGGCGAGGATCCATGGGCGATTAGAGAGCGGATCCTCGCCTCAGGGGCGAGGATGACGGCAAATATGTTCTACCTCATTACTGCCTCGCCGTTAGTTCCAATCCAGCCTACGCTTGTGCTGAGTCGTCGTTTCACAGCCCACATCCAAAGCAACAGGCCTCAAAAATAGCCACAGCCCGACCATTTAACCATTTGTTACGAAACAAGAATCCTTGTTTCTCAGGGCTTCTGGCGGTCCATGTCATTTTTTTGTCAAATCATGCATTTTTCCGCTTGCGGAGCAACGGGAGCCTGACTATAAGGGCGCCACACCACAAGCGCACGCGCCCTTCGTCTATCGGTTAGGACGTCAGATTTTCATTCTGAAAAGAGGGGTTCGACTCCCCTAGGGCGTGCCACTTGCCTTCGTGTTCTTCCCCTTCAAAAATACAAAGCAGCTTCGCAGATCGCGAATTCGTCGCGCGCGATCGATGCGCCGGAACCGATTCCCGGTCGGCACGTTAGAGTGCTGTCCCCCCGATGGAAGGCAAGCCGGATGAAGCGCCAGCGGGCAAATCGACCGGCTTGCCTTTCCCCCTTTGCACAAATCATAGCGTCGGTTCTTTCCGGCGGGCGGCAGATGCCAGCTAAGGGTTGGGAAAAGCACCCCCGGGCCTTCCACGAGGCATGAAGGCATCACCGGCGCGCAGCGATAGCGGCGAAATTTCAAGGCCTTGGCCGGTCCCGGCTCAGTTTTCCACAGCCCTTTCGGCTTCCATAAAAAAACTCGTCGTGAAGCGAAAAAAATCAATTTTTCCGCTTGCGGAGCAACGGGAGCCTGACTATAAGGGCGCCACACCACAAGCGCACGCGCCCTTCGTCTATCGGTTAGGACGTCAGATTTTCATTCTGAAAAGAGGGGTTCGACTCCCCTAGGGCGTGCCACTTGCTTCTCCATAAAAATCAGCAGCCTGCACGAAAATCTTCACGCATCGCGTAAAGACGCATTGGCGTGTCTCGGCCATTCGTCAGAGACAGTGTTCCCAAAATTCAGGGTAAGTTCCAAGGCCCCGTCAGGGCGCGAAAGCCGCGTCCAGAACGCGCAGCTGCACGCGCCTCTGGCCCTGCCACAGATCGGCGCCCACGGTGCCTGCGACGTGAATGTTCCTGCCGCGTGCATTCAGCAGCATCTGCCCCAGAGGCGCTTCTGCAGCGCGAAACGCGATACCGTCCAGCCGCGAGCCGTCCATGGCCTCCAGCGTGATCTTGACGTGAGCTGTACCCACGAGCCGCACGTCGCGCAGGCGATGCGCCGGCACGGCAAAGATCGGCTGCGAGTGGCCTGATCCGTAAGGACCGGCCTGCTCCAACTGGTCGACAAGCTGCAATGTAGCGCCCGAAGCGCCGATGGCGCCGTCGATTTTCAGCACGCTGCTTTCCACCAGCTCATTCACGGTCTTTGCGGCCGCCTCCTCGAAGAAGGTCCTGAGCTTGCCGAGATTGGCGCGCTCCACCGTCAGACCGGCCGCCATGGCATGCCCACCGCCCTTGACCAGCAAGCCAGCCTCCACGGCGGCGCGCACCATGCGCCCCATATCGAAACCGTTGATCGAGCGGCCGGAGCCGGTGCCCTTGCCGGAGGGATCAAAAGCAATGGCAAAAGCCGGGCGGCGGAAACGATCTTTCAGACGCGAGGCGAGCAGGCCGACAATGCCGGGATGCCAGTTTTCCCGGGCGGTGACGATGACGCCCGCACCCGAGCCGTCGCCATATTCGAACAGAGCCTCCGCTTCGGCTTCCGCGAGCATCACCGCTTCCATCGCCTGCCGCTCACGGTTCAGCTCATCCAGCCGCTCCGCGATCACCTCGGCCTGCGAGGAATCATCTATCGTCAGCAGTCGGCTGCCGAGCGCCGCATCGCCGATGCGGCCGCCGGCATTAATGCGCGGCCCGATCAGGAAACCGAAATGATAAGGCGTCACAGGGCCACCAAGCCCCGCCTTCTTGAACAGAGCAGCGAGACCTGCATTGTTCATGTGGCGCGCGGCAATCAGCCCCTTGACCACATAGGCGCGGTTGAGGCCCTTCAGCGGCACCACATCGCATACGGTGGCAAGCGCAACGATATCGAGAAGGGACAGCAGATCGAGCGTGAAGGCCTGCCGGTTCCGCCTGTCCTTCAATAGGCGCAGGGTGGCGACCAGCACGAGGAACACCACGCCTGCCGCACAGAGATGCCCCTGCCCTGAAAGATCGTCCTCGCGGTTGGGATTGACCAGCGCCACCGCCGGCGGCAGCTCCGTGCCGACCTGGTGGTGATCGATCACCACGACATCCGTTCCCGCGTCCCTGGCGGCCTGCAGCGATTCATGGCTGGTTGAGCCGCAATCGACCGTCACGATCAGCGTCGCGCCATTGGCAGCAAGCTGCTGCATCGCCGCCGGGTTCGGCCCGTAGCCCTCAAAAATACGGTCGGGAATATAGATTTCCGGCGTCAGACCGAAATGCGCGAGAAAGCGATACATCAGTGCGGAAGAGGCTGCACCGTCGACATCGTAGTCGCCGAATATCGCCACCTTCTCGCCGGTCTCGATAGCGCGTACCAGCCGCTCGGCGGCCTTCTCGCAATCGGTCAGCATATGCGGATCGGGCATCAGGGAGCGGATGGTCGGATCAAGGAATGCCAGGGCGTCATCGACACCCACCCCGCGTCCGGCAAGAACGCGTGCGATCAATTCGGGAATGGCGTGAATCTGGGACATGGCCAGCGCGCGGTTCTGCCCGGCCTGATCCAGCCGCGATACCCAGCGCTGTTCTGTCGCCGACCGCTCCACGCTTAAAAATGCGCGGGCCACGGTATCGGCCGGCTCCATCATTGCCATCCTGTCCATTCGTCCTGTCATGCGCCTGATCGCGCTCTTAAGACGGGCTAAATGGCGGTGGCGCGTTTTTCAAGCAAAAACGCGCATATGAGGTTTCACACCGAAAAAATCGAGAAAAACGGGCTGACGATCGAGACAGCGCCAACGAGCAGCAGCAGCGAGAAGACGGCGAGCGAACACCAGTTGCGCTCATGCTCCCCCATGTCGAATTCCATAGTGCGAATATTGTCATTGGCATTGTGAGGCCGCGCCCGGTGATGGGCGGCCGCAATGCCAGCGCGCTTATTGTCCTTGAACAGGATGATCGATGTCACGGCCACGCCTCCCTCGCTTGGTGAACAGGATTAACCATAATGCCGAATCGCCTTGTTTTCCAGCGCTTCCGACGCCTTCCCCTCAAATTTTATGGGCGCCGGACCACCGGCGCTATACAGGCAGCCATACAACGAAAAACCGCGCCTCCATATGGAAGCGCGGCTCTCGATGTCATCAAAATAATGAAGCGTCTCAGGTCCGCTCGATGCGGATGACCTGCGGCTCGCTGACGAGATATTTCTCGTTCTTGATGGCCTTCACGGCCTTGCGGATCGCATCTTCCATCGTCGCATGGGTGACGAGGATGATGGTCTGCGGCGCGCCTTCCACATGCACGCGCTGGCGCTGCACGATGGATTCCAGCGAGATGTTGTTATCGGCCATACGGGTGGCGATGGAGGCGAAGACGCCTGCCTGATCCTTCACCGTCAGGCGGATGAAATAACCGCCCTCATGGCTCTTCATCTTGGCGCGGCGATACTCCGACAGCGATTTCGCCGGACGACCGAGGACAGGCACCTGCTGGGCGCCCGGACGGCTCTTGGCGATATCGGCGATGTCACCAAGCACGGCAGACGCCGTGGCGTTGCCACCGGCACCCGGCCCGACCATCAGCAATTCGCCGAGAATGTCGGATTCGATCGCCACCGCATTGGTCACGCCGTCCACCTGGGCAATGACGGAATCGAGCGGCACCATGGTCGGATGCACGCGCTGCTCGATGCCGGATTCGGTCACCTGCGCCACGCCGAGAAGCTTGATGCGGTAACCGAGTTCGGCGGCCGCCTGAATGTCCTCGCTGGAGATATTGGTGATGCCTTCCAGATAGATGTCATCAGCCGAAATCTTGTTACCGAAGGCAAGCGTGGTCAGAATGGCGAGCTTGTGAGCGGTGTCGTTGCCCTCGATATCGAAGGCCGGATCGGCTTCGGCATAACCCAGCCGCTGCGCTTCCTTCAGACAGGCCTCGAAGGACAGCCCTTCCTTCTCCATCTTGGTCAGGATGTAATTGCAGGTGCCGTTCATGATGCCGTAGATGCGCGACACATGGTTGCCGGTCAGGGATTCGCGCAGCGCCTTGATGACGGGGATACCGCCGGCCACCGCCGCTTCGAAATTGAGAAGCGCCCCCTTGTCTTCGGCAATGGTCGCCAGTTCGACGCCATGCTTGGCCAGCAGCGCCTTGTTGGCTGTCACCACATGGAGACCACGGGCGAGTGCGGCCCGCACCGCATTTTCCGCCTGGCCGGAAGCGCCGCCGACCAGTTCGACGAAGACGTCGATATCGGCTTCGCTTGCCATCTGCTCGGGCGTGTCGAACCAGGTAATACCCTTGAGATCGATGCCGCGGTCGCGCGAACGGTCGCGCGCGCTCACCGCAATAATCTCAATCGCGCGTCCGCAGGTAATCGCAAGTTCGTTGCTTCTCTGCTGGAGGATGCGCACGAGCGAAGCGCCGACAGTGCCGAGCCCCGCTATGCCGATTCTCAATGAATCTGCCATGGGTATGTTCCTGATTTGCTGGTGATGGTGGCGGCCGAGGCCCGGCCGCCTTCGGTTGCCCTTATCTGTGGGCGTTAAGCGAAACGACGTTGTGCATCGTTTCGTCTGCGCTCGACAGGAAACGCTTCAGATTGCGCGCTGCCTGACGAATTCGGTGCTCGTTTTCCACGAGCGCGAGACGGACGTAATCATCGCCCATCTCGCCAAAGCCGATGCCGGGAGCAACGGCAATATCGGCCTTCTCGACCAGAAGCTTGGAAAACTCCAGGCTGCCGAGATGGCGGAACTTTTCCGGGATTTTCGCCCAGGCGAACATTGTCGCCGCCGGCGGCGGAACCTCGAAGCCGGCCTTGCCGAACGTGTCGACCATGACATCGCGACGGCGGCGATAGACATTGCGCACTTCGGCAATGTCAGAGCCATCACCGTTCAGCGCATGCGTTGCCGCAACCTGGATCGGCGTGAAGGCGCCGTAGTCGAGATAGGACTTCACACGCGTCAGCGCCGCGATCAGCCGCTCGTTGCCGACGGCAAAGCCCATACGCCAGCCGGGCATGGAGAAGGTCTTCGACATGGAGGTGAATTCCACCGCAACGTCGATTGCACCGGGAACTTCCAGAACCGAAGGCGGCGGATTGTTGTCGTCGAAATAGATCTCCGAATAGGCAAGGTCGGACAACACGATGATCTCGTGCTTCTTCGCAAACGCGATCACGTCCTTGTAGAAATCAAGCGAGGCGACATGCGCCGTCGGGTTCGACGGGTAGTTGACGATCAGCGCCAGCGGCTTCGGGATGGAGTGGCGCACGGCGCGCTCCAGCGGGCCGAAGAAGCTGTCATCAGGCTCGACATTCATCGAACGGATAACGCCGCCCGCCATCAGGAAACCGAAGGCATGGATCGGATAGGTCGGGTTCGGACACAGGATGACGTCGCCCGGCGCGGTGATGGCCTGCGCCATATTGGCGAAGCCTTCCTTGGAGCCGAGGGTCGCGACGACCTGCGTATCGGGGTTCAGCTTCACGCCGAAACGGCGGGCATAATAACCGGCCTGCGCGCGGCGAAGGCCTGGAATGCCCTTGGAGGAGGAATAACGATGGGTACGCGGATCCTGAACGACCTCGCAAAGCTTGTCGACGATCGCCTTGGGGGTCGGAAGGTCGGGATTGCCCATGCCGAGATCGATGATATCGGCCCCGGCCGCTCGCGCGCTCGCTTTCAAACGGTTGACCTGTTCGAAGACGTATTGCGGCAGACGCCGGACCTTATGAAACTCTTCCATCTCTTTCCTCATGGGAATGGACCGGTACTGCCGGTCCATAACGAAGGTTCGTTTTTTGTTGTTAAACGCCGCCGACACGAACCGACCCGGCAGGCGTTATTCATTGTAGCGCAAAGCACGGGAAAACCTACAGGGGTTTTCTCGGCCCACGCCGCATAGCGGCCATCCGCCCGTCCTTCCGTCACGGCCTTTTCAGCCCCTCCGGCATGGCGGATCGCGCACTACGATCAGGGAACTTGCATAACGCCAGATTCTTGGAAAATGCAAGGCAAGCCATGCTCAAGAACGGCCATTCCCGCCCTTCAGCCGCGCTCCCCTGTCACAATTGCGGCGCGGATGACCGAAAGCACGCGCTCCGGCTCGATATTTGTGCAGACGAGCTGGCTCGGATGCCCATCCCAGTCACCGGGCGGAAAGGCGCGGCCATCCGGCTTCTGGATCGTCTGGCCGTCGGCAAGCCCGCCGCAGACGACGCGTACCGGGCCGCTGCGGGTTTCAAAAAGCTCAGGCGCCACAAGATAGACGCAGGCGCAGCTGTCATGCACCACCATGCCGTCGCCGGTGCGGGTCTTGTAGAAATCGATGTAGAACTGCGACAGGTCCGAAAGCAGCTGCACCGGCTTGCCGCCGGCCTTTGCCATGTCAGCCATGAAGGCGCTGGTCATCACCGTTTTCATCGTCACATCGAGACCGACAACGATCACGCGCCAGGGCGCGGTGAAGACGAGATCGGCCGCTTCAGGATCGCCGTGAATATTAGCCTCGGCCGCCGGCGACACATTGCCGTTCATGTCGAAGGCGCCGCCCATGACGATCACTTCCTTCACCAGCGCCGCGAAGTCAGGTTCTTCGCTGAGCGCCAGCGCCAGATTGGTCATGCGGCCGACGGCAATCAGCGTCACCTCACCGGGATTGGCCTTTACCGTCTCGATGATGAAACGATGTGCGGGGCGCGGGTCGAGCGGCAGATCGATGGTCTCAGGGATATCGATATCGCCGAGACCGTTTTCGCCATGGATGAAGGTCGGCCAGTGGCCTTCCTTGCGGGCGGGATCGAAGGTCACGCCGGCGCCCCTGGCGACCGGTGCTGTCATCTGCCATTCCCGCTTCAGGAAGAGCGCATTGCGGGTGGTGATATCAATGGGCGCATTGCCGAAAACGGTGGTGACGCCGATCAGATCGATATCGGGATGGCGGTGCAGGAACAGAAGCGCCATGGCGTCATCCACACCGGGATCCGTATCGAATATCACTTTATGCATAATGCCCTCATCCATATGTCTCAAGCGCCATCCGTCCTTCCGGCGACGCGCCACGGAAACATAACGATAAGCGGCAACACCGCAATCCCCTGCCCGCTGCTGAACGCACAGAAAGAGATTGCGCCGTGGCCCTTTCGGTGAAAGAAGAAGCCCTCTCCTTCGCCTGCCCGGACATTCCCAGTGCAAGACATCGCCCTCAACGTTTTTATCGTTCTCTTCTGCGTCGCCATCTTTGCCGGATTTATCGATTCCATCGCCGGTGGTGGTGGCCTCATCGTCATTCCCGCAATGATGATCATGGGCATCGCCCCACTCGATACGCTCGGCACGAACAAGCTGCAGGCGCAGTTCGGTTCCGCCTCTGCGACCCTTGCCTATGCCAGACGCGGCCATGTGAATCTCAAAGAACAATTGCCGATGGCGCTGATGGCCATGGCCGGCGGAATGCTCGGCGCGCTGACAGCCGCCTTCGTGCCGGCCGATCTCATGCGCGCCATCATGCCGTTCCTGTTGATTGCGATCGCGCTTTATTTTGCCTTCAAGCCGCAGCTCAGCGATGTCGACAGCCACCGCCGCATCACGCCCTTCGTGTTCGGGCTTGCGGTCGCGCCGCTGATCGGTTTTTACGACGGTGTTTTCGGCCCTGGCGCGGGGTCCTTCTACATGCTGGCCTTTGTGGGTCTTGCCGGTTTCGGAATGCTGAAGGCGACCGCCCACACGAAGCTTCTCAACCTCGGTTCGAATTTCGGCGGCTTTCTCGTCTTTGCAATGGGTGGCGCGGTTTTGTGGAAGCTCGGCCTGGCCATGGGGGTCGGCCAGTTCATCGGCGCGCAGATCGGATCCCGTTTCGCGATGAAAAACGGCGCAAAGATCATCCGCCCTCTGCTCGTCCTGTCATGTCTTGCCATGGCGACGAAGCTTCTTGTCGACGCATCATCCGCCTGGTCGATCGCCACTGTCTGGGAAACCATCTTCCCGAAATAAGGGATGGTGGAGCGCCTTTTTTCGTCATTCCGACAATGGGAAGGCGCCCCGCTGCCTCAGCCGGCGGCGCGGCGACGGCGATCGGCGATTTCGCGGATCACCACCATCGCACCCACTAGCTTGTAGGCGGACGAGTAGCACGGCGACATTTCCAGCGACTTGACGACCGTGCGGCCGTTCTGATCTTCCGCATAGGTATATTTCGACGTATCGCCCTTGAAGCAATTGTCGAGCTTTTCCCTGAGATTGTTCTGGAAACGGTGAACGCCGACAAGTTCGGCGATATGGCAGCCGACAAGCCCTTCCGGGGCATTGCGCTGAAATGCATCGAGAGCATTGGCGAAGGAAACGCGGTAGCCGGGGGAAACGATCACCACCGGCTCGTCGAGATCGTTGAGCATATCCTCATCGAGGATCAGATGGCGGTGATGCCACTCCAGAGTGTCTTCGTCCTCGTCACCGACGACCTTCGCCTTTGACGGCATGCCGACGTAGCGATCGACAAGGGTGCGAAGAAGCTCGGAGTTGCGCTGCACGCAGCCAAGGTCTTCCGCCTCGTGGTTGAGGAGATCGATGGCAAAACGGAACTGCTCGCGGATATCTTCGGAGTTTTCTGTCTTGCGTCCGACAACCCGCTCGAGGAGCTGTTCCAGTTCACGTTCCAGCACGGCAATCTTGTCGGCTTCGTTTTTACCAACGGCAGATTGCAGTTCCGTATAACGCAGCCAGAACAACTCAATCAAATCTTTCAACCCAACTCTCCCTGAACGGGCATAACCCCGCTACCTATGCGAACGGATTAAGCCTTTATCCCCTGATTGTAGCGTCTTTGCGCTTAAAAATGACGTAACGAAACGCAGGAACGCCGCGAGGATTGTTGTTCAAAATATCACAGCAGCCGCTAATTTTTCAATTTCGATAATCCATGAACGAAAAATGAGGTTCCGCAAATATGGAAAAGTACCGAAACGCACGATTTTCTCGTCGAATTTCGTGAGAATCGCCGAAAATCCGGCCGCACACGATCCCGTCAAATCTGATGCTTCACGTCCCAGCGGTCGTGATACCACAGCCATTGTCCGGGGTATTCGCGCACCCAGCTTTCCACCTTGTCGTTCAGAAGCTGCGCCGTCGCCTGAATATCGACATTGCCCTTCTCATCGCGCGGAATTTCAACCCTGGGCTCTATTTCCAGCCTGTAGCGATTATCCGGAAGACGCACGCAGCGGGCAGGATAAACATCGCAGTTGAACTGCCGCACCAGCTTGGCGAGAAGCGGATTGGTACGAACCTCAAGGCCGAAAAATTTCGTCGTCAGCCCCTTGCCGAATTTCTGGTCGACGAGCACGCCCACGCCGCCACCCTTTTCCAGCTGTCGCGCCAGCGCGAAGGAAGAGCCGGCATGCGAGGGCACGAGATTACCCATGCGCTCCTTGCGGAAATTGAAAACCTTGTCAGCCACGAAGGGATTGTTGGGCGGCCGGAACAGCACCGTCACATCGAGACCAAAAGCCGAGCCGGCAACCGGCAGCAGCTCGAAATTGCCGCTATGGGCGGTAAAGACGATGAAGGGTCGTGGATTGTCGCGCAGTTCGAGGAAGGTCGAGGTGCCCTCGACCTCGATGCGGCCCGGCTCGTTCTTTTCCGGATCGAAATCGAACAGCCGGTCGAGAAACACATATTCCGCCGCAAGCCGGCCCATATTGGCCCAGCTGTCCATGGCGATCGCAAGCCGCTCTTCCTCTGACTTCTCCGGAAAGGCGCGTGCCAGATTATAAAGCATCAGCTTGTGGCGACCAGTCTTCGGCCCCACCCAGCGCGCCAGCCGGTCGGCGGCGCGAATGCCCGCATCGGCGGGGAAGAGCTTCAGCAGGTTGAGAAGGCCGAAGGCGAATGTCGCGATCAGCCACTGCCGGAAGTGGTCCAGTTTCAGGACGATCCGTGTCAGGAAAAGCTTCAAGACGGTCAATCCATCCGCAGAACGATTTTACCGAACACCTGACGCGTCTCCATACGTTCCAGCGCCCGGTCGATATCGTCGAAGGTGACTTCGGTGTCGATAACAGGATGCACGATGCCACGCGCCATCTTCTGCATGGCGTTGGCCATGTTTTCCATACGGCAGCCGAAGGAGCCGAGCAGCTTCAGCTGCTGCTGGAACAGCATCATCAGGTTGATATCGGTGGAGACACCAGACGTAGAACCGCAGGTGACGAGACGGCCGCCGCGCTTCAGCGAGAACATCGAGCCCGCCCAGGTGTCCTTGCCAACATGTTCGAATACAACGTCGACGCCCTTCTTTTTCGTCAGCTTGCGCACGACGCCTTCGAAACGGTCCGTCCGGTAGTTGATGACGTGGTCGGCGCCCAGAGCCTTCGCCCGTTCGATCTTGTCGTCGGAGCCGACGGTGGTGATGACGGTGCAGCCCATCTTCTTGGCAAGCTGGATCGCCGCCGTGCCGATGCCGGAACCGCCGGCATGCACGAGGATCGTCTCACCGGATTCGAGCTTGGCGTTGTCGAACAGCATGTGCTCGACCGTGCCGAAGGTGACAGGCGCAAGGGCAGCCGCAACGGCATCGACGCCATGCGGCGCCGGCACGAGCTGACGGGCGGGAATATTGATTTTTTCCTGGGCAAAACCATCGAGATGGAAACCGTGAACGCCCTGCACATGTTCGCACAGATTGTCACGGCCTTCGCGGCAGGGTTTACACAGCCCGCAGGTGCGCGCGCCATAGATTGCGACGAGCTGGCCGGGCAGCACGTTCGACACGCCCGGACCGATGGCTTCGACCACGCCGGAGGCTTCCGCACCGATGGTGAGCGGCATCTTGCGCTTGGCGAAAGCCATGCCGCGCCAGCCCCACACATCGATGTGGTTGAGCGCAACCGCCTTGACGCGCAGCGTCACCTCGCCCGGTGCCGGAGCATCCGGTTCGGGCAGGTCCACTTTTTCGAGCTTCCGGTCGTCCACGAGTTGAAGAGCGCGCATATATCAGTCCTTCGCCCGAGGGCGTTTATCTAAAGGGCTATTCCAGCAAACCTCTGTAACGGTTTTGCGGCCGGAATGCGTAATCAAAGAAGCGAGAGCGTTTTCGCAATTCAAGCGAAAACGCTCCTGTTAGTGGTGAAACCGGTCAGGCCGGTTCCCGCGTCATGACAAGGCTTGCATTCTGCCCGCCAAACCCGAAGGAGTTGGAGAGAACCGCGCTCACCTGAGCATCCCGCTTCACATTCGGCACCACGTCGAGCGTGATGGTCGGATCGGGATTGTTGTAGTTGATTGTCGGCGGCAGGGTGCCGGTCAGCATGGTCTGCAGCGAGAACACCGCTTCCACAGCGCCTGCGGCGGTCAAGGTATGGCCAATCATCGACTTGTTGGACGACAGCGGGATGTTCTTCAGGCCCTCGCCGAAGACGGCGAGCATGGAGCCATATTCCATCTTGTCGTTTTCCGGCGTCGAGGTGCCGTGGGCGTTGATATAACCGATATCGCTTTCGGCCACGCCCGCATCGGCAAGTGCCGCGCGGATCGTCGCGATCGCCGGGCCGCCATCGGGCGAAGAGCGTGTGCGGTGGAAGCTGTCGGCCTTTTCGCCGGCGCCCTTGATGATGCCGAGAACCTTCGCGCCGCGTGCAACGGCGGCTTCGAGCGATTCCAGCACCAGCGTCGCCGCACCTTCGGCGATCACGAAACCGTCGCGGTCCTTGCTGAATGGCTTGGAGGCCTTTTCCGGCGGATCGTTCTGGGTCGAAAGCGCCGACAGCAAAGAGAAGCGGATCAGCGCTTCGGCGCTGACAGAACCGTCTGTCGCAACCGTCAGCGCCCGCTCGGTGCGGCCCTGGCGGATTGCTTCGACACCAAGCTGGATCGCGGTCGCGCCGGATGCACAGGCGGTCGAAAGCGTGACCGGCAGGCCGCGCGTGCCAAAACGGTCGGAAAGACGCTCGGAAATCGCGCCGAACAGCGCCGCTTCCTGGAATGCCGGATCGGGACGCTGGCGGAAAGCCGTCAGGAACCGCTCATAGGCGTCACCCGGCTGGGCAGCCGGCGGAGACCGGTCGGCAAGCTCGAAACGGGCGCTCCATTCCGGCTCGATTGGCGGTGCTGCAAGAAAGAGCGGACCGTCGAAATCACCTGATATACCGGCCTGCGCCAGAGCCTCGATGGTGGTCTCACGCGCAAAAGCATAGGAACGCTCGACCGAATTCGGAACCGGGATATCGATGAAATCCACCGTGCCGCTGATCCGCGTCGAAAGCCCCTCGGTCGGGAAACGGGTGATCTTGTGGATGCCCGACTTGCCTGATGTCAGCGCCGCCCAGTTATCGGCAAGCCCCTGCCCGAGCGACGTGATGATGCCCATGCCGGTCACGGCAACGATGGGACGACCGAGATGATCCTTGAAGTTGGAAGTCATGGTCTTTCTCCTCACACGTCACGGGACAGAACGGCGACACCTTCGCCGCGCACATGGCCGACGGTGGTGACGACGGCTTCGCTGGCCGCCTCGCCCATGGGTTTTTCCTCAGCCGCGTCGAAAGCCGGCACCTTCGCGCCGCTTTCAAGGGTCAGCGCCGCGAGCGCCAACCCAAGCGGGAACTGCGCTTCCAGCCCGTGGCCGGTGATACCGCCGAAACCGCGGATGACAGCATTTGGCAGAGCCTTTTCGAGAATGTCCTTCTCGCGGGCCGTCACACCGTCATAACCGCTTGCGCCGGAGAAGATGACAGTGGCTGCGCCGTCCTTGGCAGGGGCAAGCAGACGCTCCATGCGCTTTTCCATCTTGCCTTCGTCACGGCTGCCGCGATCACCCTCGATGGCGTCGATGCGGGCATAAATGCGCGCGCCACGCTCGCTGGCGTGCTTGCGCGATTCCAGCACAAGGAACGCACCGAGAGAACCGGAAACCATGCCGCCGCCGTCCTGGTCACCACGCGACCAGAGCGGCTGCCAGCCGCCCTGCGCATGTGCACCGATGGCTTCAAACAGCAGGATCATGTCGGGACGTTCCGCAGAGAAAGCACCGCCCACCAGCGCGTGGCTCGATTCGCCGGAGCGAATGCGGTGGAATGCGGTTTCGACGGCGGAAATGCCCGCCGCTTCCTCGCCCATGAAAGTGCGGGAAGACCCGGTGACCTTGTGCACGATGGAGATGTTGCCGGCCATCAGGTTGGAAAGCTGGGCGAGAAACAGCGTCGGGCGCAGTTCCGTCGTCAGCTTCTCGTTGAGCAGCTTTTCGCGGTCATTGCGCTTCAGCGCCTCGTCGACGATCAGCGTATCGACATTGATGTCGCGCTCACCACCACCGGCGGCAACGATCATGTCCATTGTGGCGCAGGCTTCGGCATTTTCCTTCAGCCCGGCATCATCGAGCGCCAGACCGGCGGCAAAAACGCCAAGCCGCTGCCAGTTTTCCATCTGGCGCTGGTCGCCGCGCTTCGCAATCTGCGCGGACCAGTCGATCTCAGGCATGGGATGGACCGGATAGGGTTTGAATTTTTCGGTCTCGACAATCGTCGCCGGCGCGGCGGTTCCAGAAAGAAGCGCCACATGCGCCTGGCTGCCAACGCCGTGACAGGTCACGATGCCGACCCCTGTTATCACCACATCATTGTCAGATTTCATCGTCTGTCATCCTTTGCAGCCGGCCCCGCAGAAACGGTCACGGCTATCCACAGCGGTTGCGAACAACCACTTCATGCGTTGCGGAATAAAGCGCGCGATGCGGATTGGCAATGGTGAAGGCCCGATCCGCCGTCGCGAGCCCACGAATTTCGTGCGTCAAAACCGGGCCGACGGGAAAAACGCTCTCCTTCGAAACGGGTGGAAACGCTTATTTCTGCGCATCCGCGGCAATCGCCGCCATCAGGCCGACTTCTTCCGCCCGCTTCTTGACGATAGGCCCGAGCGGAATTTCGCTGAACGGCATGGTGCGCAATTTAAGCTGCGCGTCGCAGACCTTCTTGCCGGCAGAGGTGATCTTCGCCTTGGTGACGGCAAAACCGGAACCGTCATGCTCTAGCACGGCCTCGATGTCGAGAACCGCGCCCGGCTCCACGAAGGTGCGCATCTTGGCGCCGTCGACCGACATCAGGAACGGCATGGACGCAAAATCGCTGAAGGCCAGAACCAGCATGCCGGAAGCCTGCGCCATGGTTTCGATCAGCAGCACGCCCGGAACCAGCGGCATGCCGGGGAAGTGACCTTCGAATACCGGGCTCTGGTCGGGAACGATCGATTGCGCCTTCAACGTGCACGTCGCCATGTCCACGGCCTCGACCTTGTCGATCATCTGAAAATATTCAAGCAGCATCTGTCCGGCCCGTCTCTGGTCGGTTGCGACCCGCCTTTACAGGCTGGGTCCAGAAAGAAAAATGCCCGCCTGAAGCGGGCATCGTTGCTTCAGCCCTTGGCTGCGCGCAATTCATCGATCTTGGCACAGAGGTTCTTCAGCACGAAATATTCTTCGGTGGAAACCTTGCCTTCGTTGACTTCCTGCGTCCACTGCTCGAGCGGAATCTTGATGCCGAATTCCTTGTCGATCGCAAAAACGATATCAAGAAAGTCGAGGCTGTCGATGCCCAGATCGTCGATCGTGTGGCTCTCCGGCGTAATGGTTTCGCGGTCGATTTCGCTGGTTTCGGCGATAATGTCGGCAACCTTGTCGAATGTAGCTGTCACGCCCATAATCCTTATTGTCGTTCGTATGAATTATCCTGTCTGACGCACCACATAGGCAAGTCGCACAAAAAAGCCAATGGTTTCGTGACGTAACTTTGTAATTTGCCCCAAAACTGTTGCCTAAACAGCAACCGAATGACGGCCGCGTCCGTTACCGAGATAGGTGTCGAAGATTGCCGCGATGTTACGCACGAACGGCTTTCCAGCCTCCGTCACGGCAAAAATATCGGCATCCAGCCGCACCACGCCATCCCGGTCGCCTGCGGCGAACAGCTGTGCCTGATCCCTCACGGAATGGCTCACCTTGCCGAAACGGTGCTGCAATTCCGAAAGATCGATCGAAAAATCGCACATCAGCCGCTCGATGACGTGCGAGCGCAGATGATCCTCCTCCGACAGTTCAATGCCCTTGACGACGGCAAGACCGCCCTCGCCCGCCATACGCTGATATTCCCCCGTCGCCACCATGTTCTGCACATAACCCTGCGGCAGCCTGCCGATCGACGATGCACCGAGCCCGATTAGCGCATCGGCGGTGTCGGTCGTGTAGCCCTGGAAATTCCGTCGCAGCGCGCCCGCTTCTGCGGTCTGGCATAATGTATCGGTCGGCTTGGCGAAATGGTCGATGCCGATCGCCTTGTAGCCTGCCTGTTTCAGCATCTCGCCCGCCATCGTCATCTGGCGGTAGCGCTCGGCAATATCCGGAAGCGCGTGTTCGGGGATCAGCGACTGGTGTTTTTTCATCCAGGGAACATGGGCATAACCGAAAAGCGCGATGCGATCGGGATCGAGCGACACGATCTGGTTGACGGTCCTTTCCAATGTCTCACAGGTCTGGAACGGCAGCCCATAGAGGATGTCGCAGTTGACCGAATGCACGCCCCTCGCCCGAACGGCATCCACGACGGATTTCGTCTGTTCGAAGGACTGGATGCGGTTGATGGTTTTTTGCACTTTGTCATCGAAGTCCTGAACGCCCAGGCTCGCCCGCGACATGCCGATGGCGGCAAGCGCATCATAGCGGCTGTCGTCCAGATCATTGGGGTCCATCTCGACGCTGATTTCAGGTGCGAGCCCGAAGGTGAAGTGACGCCGCAGACAGTCCATCAGGCTCTGCATATCCTCCGGCTTCAGCATGGTGGGCGAACCGCCGCCGAAATGGACAGCACTCACCACCGCATCAGGCGAAACAAGCGCGCCAACCGCCGCAATCTCCTGCTTAAGTGCTTCAAGATAAACTGCAATCGGCTCGTATTTCAGCGTGTGCTTGGTGTGACAGGCGCAGAACCAGCACAGCCGGTCGCAATAGGGAATATGCAGATAAAGCGATATGCGATTCCTGTGGCCAAGCGCGCCGAGCCAGCCGTGATAGGTGCCATTATCGATTCCCTCGTGGAAATGCGGCGCGGTCGGATAGCTCGTGTAACGCGGCACTGCACCCGAATATTTGTGAAGAAGTTCGGTATTCATCACCCGATTTGCCTTTTATCAAGAAAATGTCGATTTCCTCTCTTTCAGTAACGGCTGCGACAGTTTGCAACTTTGACTTCAATCAAATTGCGCCATAAGTTCTTGCTAAAGTAGACGCGGGGACGACGGCTACATGGCGCAAGCCTTCAAAGAGACCGTATTTGATACCCACGGTCGCAATCGTCCCGAAAAGCCAGCACTGGAAAAGGCTTATGGACACGCTGCAGAAGACCATCCACAATTCGGAAGAGCCCGTTGTTTGCCGCTCCTGCGAGGCGCGTCACGGCGGTCTTTGCAGCACGCTGACACCACAGCAGCTCTGCGATCTCAACCGCCATTCCAGCCGCAAAAAACTGGAAGCCGGCAACGAGCTTCTCGGCCAGGGCGAACTCGTCACCTCCTATGGCAATATCCTGAAGGGCGTGGTGAAGCTGTCGAAAATGATGTCGGATGGCCGTCAGCAGATCGTCGGCCTGCAATTCGCACCGGATTTCCTCGGCCGTCCGTTCCTGGCGGAAAGCAAGATGACGGCAGAAGCCGCAACCGATGTGGAGATTTGTCTCTTTCCGCGCCGCGTTGTCGACCGCATGGTGTCCGAAGTGCCTGACATGGAACGCAAGCTTCACAACCAGTCCCTGAAGGAACTGGACGAGGCGCGTGACTGGATGCTGACGCTGGGTCGCAAATCGGCACAGGAAAAGGTTGCCAGCTTCCTTTATATGATCGCCACCCATATCGACCCGGAAAACGACGACAAATCCTGTTTCGACCTGCCGCTTTCACGCGCCGACATCGCCGATTTCCTTGGCCTTACCATCGAAACGGTTAGCCGGCAAATGACCAAGCTGCGCAAGGAAGGCATTATCCGCATCGAGAACAACCGTCACATCACGGTGCCTGATCTCGACGTGCTGAGCGAAGCCGCCGGCAACGACTGACGGAATTTGCCCTCTCACTGCCCCTGAAGTGCAGGTGTCCCGAAATTGATGTGCGGCGCCCGCGCCTGTGCGGGTGCGAGCGCAAAACCGGCAAGAACCAGCAAAGCGGCGATGCATTTCATGATATTTCACCCCGTGCCCCGCTTTTTCAGCGGCCTGTTTGTTATGGCTGCATCATAGCGGCAAACCTCATCCATCCGCTTAACATCTTGGGTAAGCGGATGGTTCAAAGGCAGGGTAAAGAAGGGGTTACAAGCTCGGCATCGCCGCATGTTTCTTCTCTCCGCCAGAGAGAAGAAACAAAGCACACCCGCTCGCTCCATAGGGAATCGACCGTTTGGGGGGCATGTCTTGTCAACAAAGATGGTCTGGCCAGTCTCTGAAACCGCGCAAAATACGCGGCATGATCTCACTGCGAGGCTGCAGGCGTCGCAACCGGCTTCTGGTTTTCGGCAAGCGCCCGCAGCTCGGCCACCCGGCGCTTGTATTCGGCTTCCGAAATCTGGCCGTTGCGCCGTGCCGCACCGAGGCGCGACAGGCTCGATTCCATGGTGGAGGCCTCATCGTCACCCATCTGGGTGCCCGCGGCCGTCAGCGGCTGCGAGAAGGTCGGATAGGTGTCGGTGTCGCGCTTCTGGCTCACCGCATTGTCGCTGACGGGGCGCGGACCGACGATTTCAGTCGTCGGACGGCGCATATGGGCGGGCGCAACGATCGGCTCCGGGGCCTTGCAGGCTGCAAGCGCGGTGACGAGCAAGGTGCCGGAGAGCGAAAGAACAGCGATTCTCGCGGCGTTTTCCGCATATGTTCCCCATGTGCCCATGTGCTTGCCCATCGTCATGTTCCGCCTGTAAGGATATCGCCGATATCGAATTCGACTGCGGTTCGGCCCTTTGCGGCCTCCCCTTGCTGGTGGAACTTGTATTCGTTTTCATGCAGAATGTGCAAACACAAATTTGGTGGAGGATGGCGCATGGCAGGTGTTGACGGCGGGGCAGAGAAAAAGGGTGGAAAAACGCCCGGTTTCGACGCTACTTCCGCCGAAGCCTACCTGATCCGCGACCCGGAAACCTTCGCGATCAATATCGCCCGCGCGCTCGAGAATCTCGGCAAGGCCGCCTCCGAATGGCTGGCGCCGCGCGAACGCGGCGAAATCCCCCAGGCAAGCGCTGATCCCGTGACCGATCTGGTCAAGACGCTCTCCGATGTCGCCGAATACTGGATGGCCGAACCGAAGCGCTCGCTCGAAGCGCAGACCCATCTGCTTTCCAGCTATTACGATCTGTGGGCTAAATCGGTGGCGCAGTTTTCCAATGACGCCGATTCGGCTTCGGAAAAACCCGCCGAAAGCGGTCCTGCCGAACGCAGGAGCAGGCGTTTTGCCGATGCCGACTGGCAGGCCAATCCCTTCTTCGATTTTCTCCTGAAAGCCTACCAGACCACCGTCGGTTTTGCCGACCGGATGGTGACGGAAGCCGAAGGCCTTGACGAACATACCCGCACCAAGGCGCTGTTCTATATGCGGCAGGTAACGGAGGCGCTTTCGCCAGCCAATTTCGTCTTCACCAATCCACAGGTCTTCCGCGAGACGGTGGCTTCCAGCGGCGCCAATCTCGTCAAGGGCATGGCGCAGCTGGCGGAAGATGTCGCAGCCGGCAATGGCCACCTGAAACTGCGCCAGACCGATTACAGCAAATTCGTCATCGGCCAGAATATCGCCGTCACGCCGGGCAAGGTGGTGGCGAAAAGCCCGCTCTGCGAAATCATCCATTATGCGCCGACGACGCAGAAGGCTTTCAAGCGGCCGCTGCTGATCGTGCCGCCATGGATCAACAAATTCTACATTCTCGATCTCAACCCACAGAAATCCTTCGTCGGCTGGTGCCTTGAGCAGGGCCACAGCGTGTTCATGGTCTCCTGGATCAATCCGGATGCCCGTCTGGCCGAGAAGGGCTGGGACGATTACATCCGCGAAGGCATCAATTTTGCACTGGATACCATCGAGGAGCGGACCGGTGAAAGGCAAATCAACGCCATAGGTTATTGCGTCGGCGGTACGCTTTTATCCTCGGCGCTGGCGCTGCATGCGCAGGAAGGCGATGAACGCATCCGTAGCGCCACGCTGCTGGCCGCCCAGACCGATTTCATCCATGCCGGCGACCTCAAGGTCTTCATTGACGAAGGCCAGCTGGCGGCGCTGGACAAGCACATGCAGGCGGTCGGTTATCTCGACGGCTCGATCATGGCGACCGTCTTCAACATGCTGCGCGCCTCCGATCTCATCTGGCCCTATGTGGTCGATAATTACCTGCGCGGCAACGAGCCCCTGCCCTTCGACCTGCTCTACTGGAACTCCGATTCGACCCGGGTGACCGCCGCCAGCCACTCGTTTTATCTGCGCAATTGTTATCTCGAGAACAATCTCGCGCGTGGACTGATACGCGTTGCCGGCAAACGGATCAATCTCGGCGACATCAAGATTCCCGTCTATGATCTCGCCACCCGCGACGACCATATCGCGCCGGCGAAATCGGTCTTCACGGGCGCGGCGCTGTTTGGCGGGTCGGTGGAATTCGTGCTCGGCGCTTCCGGCCACATTGCCGGCGTCGTCAACCCGCCGCAGCTTGAGAAATACCAATATTGGACAGGTCCATCACCGGCCGGAGACTTCGACGCCTGGCAGGCCGCCGCCACGGCCCATAAGGGCTCGTGGTGGGTGCACTGGCAGAGCTGGATCGAAAACCAGAGTGCCGAAAAGGTGAAGGCGCGAAAACCGGGGGATGGCAAGCGCCCGGTGCTCGGCGATGCGCCGGGAACCTATGTTCTTTTGTAGGATATCGGTGAAAAAGATGACCAGTACACGGCAGAAAGGCGTCTTCCACCGGCGTTCCCCTCA
The DNA here is from genome assembly GCF_003031125.1 of Agrobacterium sp. LAD9. Taxonomy (NCBI): domain Bacteria; kingdom Pseudomonadati; phylum Pseudomonadota; class Alphaproteobacteria; order Hyphomicrobiales; family Rhizobiaceae; genus Agrobacterium; species Agrobacterium sp. LAD9. The sequence goes on from NZ_PHGS01000007.1 coordinate 298,051, forward strand.
CCCTCATTCCTGTGCTTGTCACAGGAATCCAGTCGGCGCGCGTCTACGCGGCGAAAGACTCACTTCAGCCCAAGGACTTGGGCTGGCTGGATCCCTGTGACAAGCACAGGGATGAGGGATAAAAAGACCCTGCAAACACACAAGCTTACCTTCAAGGCCCCATGTTCTTCACGCCCCCGCTTATTCCCGCAACGTTGATCTCCCGCTACAAGCGCTTCCTCTTCGATGCCGTTCTGGAAGACGGCACCGCGATCACCGGCTCCTGCCCCAATACCGGCTCCATGCGAGGGCTGACGACACCGGGTTCCCGCGTCTGGCTATCGGAACATGACAGCCCTACCCGCAAATACCGTCACATGCTGGAAATGGTCGAGGCCGATGGCACCGTGGTCGGCATCAATACCGGCATGCCGAACCGGCTGGCGGAAGAGGCGATCCTGAACGGCCGCATTCCGGAACTCGGCGTCTATTCGACGATCCGGCGCGAACAGAAATACGGCCGCAATTCCCGCATCGATTTCCTGCTGTCGGAACCCGGCCGGCCGGATGCCTATGTGGAAGTGAAGAACGTGCATTTCATGCGCGAAAAAGGTCTGGCCGAATTCCCTGACACCGCCACCAAACGCGGCGCGAAACATCTCGAAGAACTGGGTGACGCAGCGGAAGCTGGTTACCGTTCGGTGATGCTCTATCTCATCCAGCGCGATGATTGCGACCGGATGCGTATCTGCGACGATCTCGATCCCGTCTATGCGCTGGCGTTTCAGCGGGCGATGGCGCGCGGCGTGGAGGCCTATGCGGTGAAATGCACGGTCTCCCCGGCACAAATTTCAGTCAGCGGAACGGTTAAGATGGACGAATGGCGTCCGGCTGTTTTATGAACAGGGACGTAAAGAGACAGAAAGCACTATGATGGTCACCTATATCGACGCAGCCTCCGCCCCCCTCAAGAATACCGGCGTCATCCGCCTTTATACGCCTGAGGATTTTGATGGCATGCGCAAGGCCTGCCAGCTGACGGCGCGTTGCCTCGATGAACTGGCAGCCATCGTCAAGCCGGGTGTGACGACTGACGCCATCGACCGCTTCGTCTTCGAATTCGGCGCCGATCATGGCGCGCTGCCGGCGACGCTGAATTATCGTGGTTATACGAAATCCGTCTGCACCTCGATCAACCACGTGGTCTGCCACGGCATTCCGGATGAAAAGCCGCTACGCGAAGGCGATATCGTCAATATCGACGTGACCTATGTGCTTGACGGCTGGCATGGCGATTCGAGCCGCATGTATCCGGTCGGCCAGATCAAGCGCGCTGCCGAGCGGCTGATGGAAGTGACCTATGAATGCCTACTGCGCGGTATTGCCGCCGTAAAGCCCGGCGTGCGCACCGGCGCGATCGGCGCTGCGATCCAGGCCTATGCGGAAGCGGAACGCTGCTCCGTGGTGCGTGATTTCTGCGGCCATGGCGTCGGACGCCTGTTCCACGACACACCCAACATCCTGCACTACGGCCGCCCTGACGAAGGCCCGGAAATCCGCGAGGGCATGATCTTCACCATCGAGCCGATGATCAATCTCGGCAAGCCGCATGTGAAGGTGCTTTCCGATGGCTGGACGGCGGTAACGCGTGACCGTTCCCTCTCCGCCCAATACGAACATGCCGTTGGCGTCACGGCCACCGGCTGCGAAATCTTCACGCTGTCACCGGGTGGTTTTGATCGTCCGGGCCTGCCGCCGCTTCCCCCCGCATAAGGCCAGACCGCCTATGGCAAAACGCCCCGCCTCGCCTTCCGCCGATCTTTCCACGACGTCAGGCTTTGAAGCGGGCGAAGGTGATCTCTTCGACGGACCGGACGAGCGCGGCTTTTTTGCCGAACCGCGAAGTACGCCAAGGAAACCCGAGCGCGCCGCAACCATCGCGGAACAGGAAACGGACACCGCCCATTATCACGGCCACCGCGACAGGCTGCGAGCGCGTTACCGCGATGGCGGCGATGCAGCGCTTGCCGATTACGAGTTGCTGGAGCTTCTGCTGTTCCGGCTGATCCCGCGGCGCGATACCAAACCCATCGCCAAGGCTCTCCTTGCCCGGTTCGGAACCCTTGGCGGCGTTCTCGGCGCGCCTCTGGCCTTGCTGCAGGAAGTGAAGGGCGTGGGCGAAGCCGTGGCGCTTGATCTGAAGCTCGTCGCCTCCATTTCCCAGCGCATGCTGAAAAGCGAAATCCGCAACAAGCAGGTTCTCGGCTCCTGGTCGTCGGTCATCGATTATTGCCATGCCGCCATGGCCCACGAGACGCGGGAACAGTTCCGCATCCTCTTCCTCGACAAGCGCAACGTCCTGATCGCCGACGAGGTGCAGGGTCAGGGAACCGTGGACCACACGCCGGTCTACCCGCGCGAAATCGTGCGGCGCGCGCTTGAATTATCCTCTACTGCCTTGATTTTAATACATAATCACCCGAGTGGAGACCCCACCCCTTCGCGAGCGGATATCGAGATGACCAAAACCATCATCGATACGGCAAAGCCGCTCGGCATCGCCGTTCACGACCATATCATCATCGGCAAGGATGGCCACGCCAGCTTCAAGGGCCTTCGGCTGATCTGAAGCAAACGCGAAAGTTTAACGCGAGCTGCAACCCATAGAGGCGGCATCAATACAAAATTAACACCTATAAATTAGCATTTCCGAAAATAATAAATCAAGGCATCGAACCTTGATGCCTGAAGGAACGGGGGTGCTTTATGTTTAATGGAGTGCGTTTCTTTCGCGATAGATCCGGCTCGTCTGCTGTCGAGTTCGCCATCGTCGCACCGATATTCTTTCTCGTCCTGCTGACCATGATCGCCTACGGCATTTATCTGATGGCCGCCTATTCGGTGCAGCAGATCGCCGCCGATGCGGCAAGAACGGCCGTTGCCGGACTGAACACGACCGAACGCCAGCAGCTTGCCCGGGATTTCGTCACCAAAAGCGACCTCAGCTACGCCTTCATGGACAAGACGCGTTTCACCGTCAACGTCGCCACCGATCCCGCCAATGCCAACCAGTTCACGGTCAAGGTCGAATATGACGCCCGCAACCTGCCGATCTGGAGCCTCTACAGCTACACCCTGCCCGAGCCGGTCATCCGGCGTTTTTCCACCATCCGGATCGGAGGAGCATGACATGCGAGATATCCATTCCCTGCTCCCCCGCTTCCTTAGGGATAGAACGGGCAACATCGCCATCTCGGCGGGGCTCACCGCACCGCTCTTCATCGGCATATTGGCGCTCGGTGTCGATTACGGTTACCTGACATTGCAGAAACGGCAATTGCAGCAGACCGCCGACCTCGCAGCCATATCGGCGGCAGCCAATGCCGCCGATGCCGAAAAAGCGGTTCAGCAATATTTTGCCCTCAACGGCATGGATCTGGGCGTCAGGACGGCCCAGGGCATTTTAACCGCCAAGGGGCTCCAACCCTTCGATCCCCTGAATGAATTCGCCAGCAGCAAGGGTTATGCCGAAGTCATCAAGGGTCACTACGAGCCGGATGCGACGGTCCCTGTCGGCCAGCGTTTCGTCGATAACGCCCTGCCCACCAATGCGATAAAAGTGAACATCGTCGAACAGGGGCAGATATTCTTCGCCTCCGCCTTCACCAAGCCGCCCAAGGTTTCAGCCGTCGGAACGGCCTCATCCCAGAAGATCGCGGCATTTTCGGTCGGATCGCGGCTCGCCAGCCTCGATGAGGGAATTCTCAACAGCCTGCTCGGCGGCCTGCTCGGCACCACGGTGTCGTTGAAGCTGATGGATTATCAGGCGCTTCTCGCCGCCGATGTCAACGCATTGAAGATCGTCGAGGCGCTGGCCATCGATCTCAACCTCACCGCCGGCACCTACAAGGATGTTCTGAAGACCGAAATCAGCTACGGCAAATTCCTCGACGTGCTGACGAAAACCACGGGATTGCAGCCGGCGGTCGTCAACATTCTGAATACGCTGCAAAAAACCGTCAACAAGAGCAACATCAAGATCAAGCTCGAAGAAATCCTCAATCTCGGCCCGTTCTCGGACAAGCTGATCGGTACGGGTGAAAACCTCAAGGTCACCGCCGGTGTCTTCGATCTCATCAATGCCGCAGCGGTAGCCGGCAATGGCGGCAATCAGCTGGGCCTCAATCTCAACGCCAATCTTCTCGGTCTCGCCTCGGTCAAGGCAACGCTTGCCATCGGTGAACCGCCGGTCGAAACGCCGTCGCTTGCCGTCGGAGGTCAGGGCACCGTGGTGCGCACCGCACAGACCCGGCTTGCGGTCAATGTCGTGGTTGACGGGCTTCAGGCCATAGCAGGCCTCAAGGTCAATCTTCCGCTCTATGTGGAAGTCGCCCATGCCGAAGCGCGGCTTGCCGATATTCGCTGCACGGGCGGCGGACAGGGAACCGTCGATGTCGAGGTCGTTCCCGGCGTTGCGGAAATCGCTCTTGGCAATGTCGATACCACGGCCTTTGCCAATTTCGGCAAGGATCCGCGCGTCACCAAGGCGGCGATCGTGGATTCGGCGCTGCTCGCCATCAATGGCAGCGCCCTCATTAACGCCACCAATATGACCAAGACCAAGCTGACCTTCACGCAGTCCGATATCACCCAGGCCAAGATCAAGAGTGTCTCCACCAAGGACACCGTTACCACTCTCGTCAGTTCACTGCTGAAGAACCTCAATCTGGATATCAGGCTTCTCTTCCTCAACCTTGATCTGGGAGGCCTCGCAGGCATTCAGGCGGCGCTTGCCAACACGCTTGCGGTGGTCACAGCACCCGTCGATCAGCTGCTTTACAACGTGCTGCTGGTTCTCGGCGTCAAGATCGGCGAAGCCGATGTGCGGGTCACGGATGTCCGCTGCCAGCAACCCGCGCTGGTGCAATAGTTCAGCACCGCGCACGAAAAAGCCGCCGGAAGGTCTCCCGGCGGCTTTTTTGTTTATTTCGTTAGGTCAGGCGTTGGCAATCGCCAGACGCTTCTCATCGCGGCCGCTCTTCATGCGCTCGGACAGCAGGAACGCCAGCTCCAGCGCCTGATCGGCGTTGAGGCGCGGGTCGCAATGGGTGTGGTAACGGTCGGACAACGAATCCGCCGTCACGGCGCGCGCACCACCTGTGCATTCCGTCACATCCTTGCCGGTCATCTCGATATGGATGCCACCCGGATGCGTGCCTTCGGCGCGGTGGATCTGGAAGAAGCTTTCGACTTCCGACAGGATCCGCTCGAACGGACGCGTCTTGTAGTGGTTGAGCGTGATCGTGTTGCCATGCATCGGATCGCAGGACCAGACGACCTTGCGGCCTTCTTTTTCCACCGCACGGATGAGCTTCGGCAGGCTGTCCGCCACCTTGTCATGGCCGAAACGGCAAATCAGCGTCAGGCGGCCAGCCTCGTTCGCCGGGTTCAGCGCATCGATCAGCTCGATCAGGTTATCGGGCGTCAGCGACGGTCCGCATTTCAAACCGATCGGGTTCTTGATGCCGCGGAAATATTCCACATGCGCATGGTCGAGCTGACGCGTTCGGTCGCCGATCCAGATCATGTGGCCGGACGTGGCGTACCAGTCGCCGGAGGTGGAATCGACGCGGGTCAACGCCTCTTCGTAACCGAGCAGCAGCGCCTCGTGGCTGGTGAAGAAGTCGGTTTCACGCAGGCTCGGATTGCTGTCTGCCGAGATGCCGATCGCCTTCATGAAATCCATGGTTTCGGAGATGCGGTCGGCCAGCTTGCGGTAACGGTCCGCCTGCGGGCTGTCCTTGATGAAGCCGAGCATCCACTGGTGAACGTTTTCGAGGTTGGCATAACCACCCATCGCGAAAGCGCGCAGCAGGTTCAGCGTCGCGGCCGACTGGCGGTAGGCGTCGAGCTGACGCTCCGGGTTCGGAATACGCGAAGCCTCGTTGAATTCGATGCCGTTGATGATGTCGCCACGGTAGGACGGCAGGGAAACGCCATCCTGCACTTCCACGTTGGAAGAGCGCGGCTTGGCGAACTGGCCAGCAATGCGTCCTACCTTCACGACAGGCAGCTGCGCGCCATAGGTCAGCACGACGGCCATCTGCAGGAAAGCGCGGAAGAAGTCGCGGATATTGTCCGCGCCATGCTCAAGGAAGCTTTCAGCGCAATCGCCGCCCTGCAGCAGGAAGGCGTTGCCTTCAGCCACATTGGCAAGCTGCTTTTTCAGACGACGGGCTTCACCGGCAAAAACGAGCGGCGGATAGGTCGCAAGCGTGGCTTCCGTTGCCGCAAGCGCTGCCGCGTTAGGATATTCGGGAACCTGCTGGATTGGCTTTTGCCGCCAGCTGCCGGGGGTCCAATTCTGTGCCATGTTCTTACCCTTTTCTCGCCCGCGCAACAGCGGCGCGACCGCCTCGAAAAATTGAGCGGCTTATAGCTCCAAGCGCCGAGTTTGCATAGACACTCGTGCACCCGCCCCTCCCTTTCCGACCCTTTTGATGTCGTCTGACGCAGAAAAATCGTTTCAAACGATTAAAATATCACAAGATGGTGTCCGCCTGCTCCCGTGCAATCAAGAAATTCCCCATTTTGCGCGGATATAGTGGCGCAGGGAAAGAGGCAGATGGAAGAGAAAGACTGCCAGTCGGTCCATGGCAGAGGATGGCCAGGTCTCCCACTCATCATCACTCCCGCCTTGCCTGCGCAGTACTTCAGTGCGGCTCATCTTTTCCATCAGGAACATGGTTTCCGGTAACATCTCTATCTCCTTGGTGTGGAGACGAGTTAAGCGGACCCGGCGGGAGAGAGCATAGGTGCACGTTTGAAAGACCCGTTTCATATAAAAACGGAGAAAGCGGCCCCTGATGCGCATAGGGTGCTGCGGTGATTTGGAGAAGATGCCGTGAAGGAAGTAGACTGGGACGATCTGAAGCTTTTCGACATTGTTGCGACAGAGGGAGGTTTGGCTGGTGCTGCAGGCAGAGCCGGGCTCAGCGCGCCAACGATTGGCCGGAAAATGCTCCTTTTGGAGCGCAAGATCGGAAGAACGCTCTTTATTCGAAGCCAGAACGGATACCGGCTCGCCCCGGATGGTGAGGTCCTCCTCGAAAAGGTTCTGACCATGCGACAGAGCGCGGCAGAGATCGCGCAATGGCACGGTGAGGCCTTCTCGCTGCCGATTGTTTCGATATCGAGCGACATCTGGATTGCGGGCTTCATAGCGGCCAATACAGCAGCCATCCGGGGCCCATCCGACCCTTTTCGGCTGTGCTGCAAGCAATGCGAGAACGAAGACGAACTGACCTATCGGCGCGGCCTGATTTCGATAAGGCACGACAAGCCAGCCACCGGAAATTTTGCCGTGCGCAAATCGGTCGACGTCGCCTATTGCGCCTATCGCCAGCAGGACAGTTCAGGCGCAGCGCTGACGCAATGGATTTCAATTGGAACCGAGGTGGCGGCGTCCGACGCGGAAAAATGGGTATTTCGTCATCGGGAACTGCTTATCCACACGTGGACAAACGCGCCCTCGCTTTTGCCTGGTCTTATCCAGAGCGGCGCGGGAAAAGGCGTCCTGCCGTGTTTCGTTGGCGATGCCCTGCCCGGCCTCGTCCGCGATGGCGGGGCAATCGAAGAATTATCCCATCCGCTATGGATCGTCGTCAACGATGACGACCGGCATGCCGCGGAAATGCGGCTCGCCATAGACCGCCTCGTTGCCCTTTTGAAGAGCAACGAGACACTGTTCAACGGTCGCCAGTGATAATCAGCCGAAAATCACCGATGAGCCGGAGTGGGAGGTAACTAGACCTTTTCGCCGTTCACCACGCGGTAGCTCGGCGAATACATCGTCACCAGTTCCTCGGACGCTGTCGGATGAACCGCCATGGTGCGATCGAAATCATCCTTGGTGCAGCCGGCTTTCAGCGTGATGCCGAGAAGCTGCGCCATCTCGCCCGCCTCATGGCCGAGAATATGGACGCCGACAACCTTGCGGTCGGCAGCATTGACGATCAGCTTCATGATCGTCTTTTCCTGACGGCCGGATAGCGTCGCCTTCATCGGTCGGAACTGGGCGCGATAGACCTCCAGTTCCGGATATTTCCTGCCGGCTTCCTCTTCGGAAAGCCCGACCGTGCCGATTTCCGGCTGCGAGAACACCGCCGTGGCGATCAGTTCGTGGTCCGGCTTGGTCGGGTTGTTCTTGTATTCGGTTTCGATGAAGCACATGGCCTCGTGGATCGCCACCGGCGTCAGCTGTACCCGGTCGGTGACGTCACCCAGCGCGAAGATGTTCGGCACGTTCGTGCGCGAGTAATCATCGACGATGATCGCGCCCCGCGCATCGAGTTTCACCCCGGCATTTTCGAGGCCAAGGCCCTTGGTGTTCGGATCGCGGCCAAGCGCCAGCATCACCAGACCGACATGCAGCGAGCCGCCCTGCTTCGTGCGCGCCACGAAGCCACCGGCGCCATCCTTGCTGACGTCCTCAATGATGTCTTCCAGAATGATGCGGATGCCCTTGGCCTCCATCGCCTCATGCAGGCCCTTGCGCATGTCGTGATCGAACCGCGAGAGGATTTCCTTGCCGCGATAGATCAGCGTCGTTTCGACACCGAGCCCGTGGAAGATATTGGCAAATTCCACGGCGATGTAACCGCCGCCGGCGATCAGGATCGATTTCGGCAGTTCTTCCAGATCGAAAGCCTCGTTGGACGAGATCGTCAGCTCGTGGCCAGGCAGCGCCTTGTGCTCGTTCGGCGTGCCGCCGACGGCGATCACGATACGCTCGGCCGTGAACGTCTGGCCGGTTTTCGTGAGCTTCACGGTGTGGGCGTCAACCAGTTCCGCCCGGCTGTCGAAAATGTCCGCCTTGGCGTTTTCAAGACCCTTGCGGTAGAGCCCTTCGAGACGGGTGATTTCCTTGTCCTTCGCCGCGATCAGCTTCTTCCAGTCGAAGCTGCGTTCGCCGACGCTCCAGCCAAATCCTTCCGAGTCCTCGAAATGTTCCGGGAATTGCGAGGCGTAGACGAACAGCTTCTTCGGCACGCAGCCGCGGATGACGCAGGTGCCGCCATAGCGGTATTCCTCGGCGATTGCCACGCGCTTGCCGAGCGAGGCCGCTACACGGCCGCTGCGCACGCCGCCAGAACCGCCACCGATGACGAAGAGATCGTAGTCATAAGCTGTCATAGTCAAAACCCCTGATCAAAACCGCCGTCCTCAGCCTCGAGACGGGTGGCGGCGCATTCACGGCACATATAGGTGCTGCGACGCACAAATGAAAAGCCCGGTCTTGCGACCGGGCTTTGAATATTTCTGAACCTGAGCTTTTTGGGCCCAATGCTCTATGTCACGCACTCAGGGCTTGTGAGCCGGAGCGCCGCCGGTATTGGTCTGATCTGCTGGAAGCGGCTTCAGATCGGCGCCAGCTACCTTCTGCAACTCAGCCATGCTGGAGGTGTTCAGATCGCGGTTGACGCCAGCGGCCCAGATGTCGGCGGCCTTCATCAGTTCGCGCGTGGCGATCGGGCCGTCCTTCAGGAGCTTCTTGCCGGCTTCGCTGCTGTAGAAGGTGGAAATGGCGTTCAGCTCTTCAACGGTGAAGGCGCGCGCGTAGGTTAGCGCGGCTTCGCGTTCCAGATCGGCGCGGCGCGGCGCAAGCTCGAGCGCCTTCGCGTCAACGGTCTCGGTGATCGCGTCCTGCACATTCGGCGAGGCCTGAATGAGTTCGGCCTTCAGACGCTCCGCCAGCCCAGGCAGAATGTCGTCGAAACGGTCGGTAACGCCAAGAGAGGTGATAGCCTGCCGTGCGGCAGCGATATGCGCTTCCGAAATTTCCTGAGCGCGTGCGGCAGTACCGAACACGATGCCGGAAATGAGGATCGAAGCAGCGGCAGCTTTGCCCAGTCCCGCTAGTTTGACCATGAAAATCTCGCTCCTGTTATACTGCCTGCATCACGCGGGCGCCTTCAGGACCCGCGATGATGGCAAGCGATGCCAAATTTATGAAAAGTCCGTGCTCGACGACACCGGGAATCGTGTTCAGCTCGCGTGCTAGCGCTTCTGCATCAGGAATACGGCCAAAAGATGCGTCAAGGATGAGGTGTCCACCGTCGGTCATGAAGGCGCCATCGCCGGATGAGCGCATCGTCAAATCGCCCGAAAGACCGGATCGTGCCGCCAGTTTTTCGATGGCGATGCGCGTTGCCACCTGGCCGAACGGGTTGATTTCGATGGGAAGCGGAAAAGCGCCAAGCGTCTCGACGACCTTGCTCTGGTCGGCGATGACGATCACCCGGGCAGATGCCGCAGCCACGATCTTTTCGCGCAGAAGCGCGCCGCCGCCGCCCTTGACGAGACGCAGCGCATGATCGACCTCGTCGGCGCCATCGATCGTCAGATCGAGTTCCGGCAATTCATCGAGGGATTTCAGCGGCACGCCAAGCTCGACGCACAGGCGCGCGGTGCGCTCGGATGTCGGCACGCCCTCGACCTTGAGACCGGCTGCGACCTTTTCGGCCAGAAGCCGGACAAATTCCTCGGCCGTCGAACCCGTGCCGATACCAAGCCGCATCCCGTCCTGCACGTGGGACAATGCGGCCTCGGCGGCCTTGATCTTCATCTGGCGGGCATCCATGTGCCTGAAACTCCGGTAGCTTTGTCGTCGCCGTGCTGTTTACACGGGTCGAAAGCCAAACGAAAGCCTTTTTCAAGGCAACGAACAGAACGTTGTGACGCGGTTGCAAAGACAGGCCCGTTTGCCTAGGCTTGGCGCAAATGAAAGCACCCATATCCCAGCATCCGCATTCTCCAAGAGGCCAGTTCCCGTGACAACCCGCACGCTCTCCCCGCTCGCCATTTTCGATCTCGACGGCACGCTGGTCGATACCGCCGCCGATCTCGTCTCGAGCCTTAACCACACCATCGCTGCAGCCGGGCTTGCCCCCGTTACCTATGACGACCTGACGCATCTCGTCGGCCAGGGCGCTCGGGTGATGATCAAGCGCGCCTTCGCACTGCGCGAGACGGAACTGCCGGAAGCCGAGATCGATCCGCTCTATGAGCGCTTCATCACCCATTACCGGGCCGAAATGCCCGGCGAAAGCCTTCCCTATCCGGGCATCGTCGCGGCTCTGGACGCGCTAAAGGCCGCCGGCATCACGCTTGCCGTCTGCACCAACAAGACCGAAATCCTCGCTGTGCCGCTACTCGAAAAACTCGGCCTCACGCCCTATTTCGCCGCCATCACCTGCGGCGATACCTTTGAGTACCGCAAACCCGATGCGCGCCACATCCTCGGCACCATCGAAAAGGCCGGCGGTGACCCGCAACTCACGGTGATGGTCGGCGACAGCATCAACGACATCCTCGCCGCAAAGAACGCTGGCGTGCCATCGATCGGCGTCACCTTCGGTTATACGGATGTGCCGATGGTGAAACTCGAGCCGGATGTCGTGATCGACGATTTCAATGAATTGACGCCGGCGCTGTTCGAAGAACTGGTTGCTAAGGGTGCGGCTGCGGCCTGAGAGGCTGTGGGCTAGGCGGAAAAAGCGAGGGAGCGGCACACTCAACCACATTGAGGGTTGCGCGCCCCTTCTTCCGTCATGCCAGACTTGATCCGGCATCCAGCCACGGCGCGTCTGCACCGTGAGAAAAGTCTCTCGCGATCAAGGACTTGATCGCGCTGGACCCCGGATCAAGTCCGGGGTGACAGAGTACGGTGTTGCCGTTAACGCCAAATGTAGCAGGCGGACCCTACCGCCAAACAAATCGGGAAGGCCTTTCCTTCAAACAAAAAAGCGCCGTCTCCGGCGCTTTTTCTCTTGATGGTATGCTGATCAGATCGACGCGGCCCGCGCCTTCGTCGTCACGGCGAAGGCCTTCTGCACATAGCTGTCGCGATCATAGACATCGTCGAAGAATTGCACCTTGCCGTCCTTGTCCGGCCATGCGGTGAAATAGGCCACATAGACGGGAACCTTCTCCGGCACCTGCACGGCCCGGTTCTTGCCGGATGCGATCTGCTCGCCAACCTTGTCGACGCTGGTGCCGAGAACGGCCGCGGCCATGCGGCGCGGATCGACCAGGCGGATACAGCCATGGCTCAGCGCCCGCATGTCGCGGTTGAAGAAGCTCTTGGCCGGCGTGTCATGCATGTAGATGGCATGCGCATTGGGGAACAGGATCTTCAGGTCGCCCAGCGCATTGTCGCTGCTCGGCGGCTGACGAACGGAAATCGCGTTGGTCGAGCCGTACCAGTTGACGCTGGTGGAAGAAACGGCACGGCCGCCCACCTGCACTTCGTAACCCAGCCGGTCAAGATAGGACGGATCACGGCGCAGCTTCGGCAGCATCTCATTGACGATGATCGACTGCGGCACGCCCCAATAGGGGTTGAACTCGACGGTCTGGATCTCATCCTGGAAGAAATAGGTCTGGTTGGCCTTGGAGCCGACCACCACCTTCATGCCGAACTGCTCGAGGCCGTCATTGTGGTAATAGGCCATGAAAGCGGGCTGGTTGATGAAGACGTAACGCTGGCCGAGATCGGCCGGCAGCCAGCGGACCTGCTCCATGGCCACCTGCACCTTGGCGATCTTGGCGTCATTGCTTTCGCCGACCATGGCGCGCACAGTCGCGCGGCCAATCACGCCATCCGGCTTCAGGCCGTTTTCGCTCTGAAACGCCTTCACCAGATCGACGAGATCAGGCGTATAATCCGGCGTCTGCTGATACGCGGAAATGATCGCCGCATGCTCGGCCTTGAAGGCGGGCGAAGCGCGATGTTCGATGGCCTTGACGACATTGGCCATATCCGCGCTGCTGTTGCCGGGCTTCAGCACCAGATCGGCGGGAACGCGCACGACATGCGCTGCGTCACCTTCGCCGCGCAGGCGGGCAAGTTCGGTCTTCAACGCAAGATATTCGGCGCTAGACGGTTCGCGGCTGCGCAGATAGGCGGCGACATCGGGGCTGAGGCCCGCAAGCTTCAGCACGGGTGCGAGGTTCACCGTCTTGCGCTTGAAATCATGGTAGCCGGAAAGCCGGTTCGGATCGACACGGCCACGGGTCGTATCCTGCACATAGGCAAGAACCTTGGCGGAGAGCGCCAGCTCGAACTGCATCTGCGCCCGCTGATAGGCGTCGGATACGGGTGCCGAGGCCGTTTCGACCGGCGTACCCGTTGCAGTCGTGCCTGCAGCATTGCTGCTGATGCTGGCGGTCACGTCCTTTGCCGGTGCGGAAATGCTGTAATCGGCCGGATCGAGGCCACTTTCGCCCACCGTCTCGAAAAAGGTGATGACGGCATTGGCGCGCGCGGTAAGCTCACCTTCCGAAACCCACAGCGTCTTGCCGCCGGCGCCATAATAGGCTTCCAGCGCCTTGGCGATCTCTGGCGTAGCGCTGAATTTCAGATTGGCGAGACCTTCGCCGAAATTCGCCGTGTTTACCGCACGGGCCGCATCCGCCTTGTAGTCGTAATAGCGCGGGCCGGAAACGCGCGGCAAAGGCTCGGGATCGGAAGCGTCCGCACTCTGTCCTGCGCCCGGTCCAGCGGTCGAGGGCGAGGTGACGATGCCGGCCGGCGGCAATTCACCGCGATCACGCGCGATCTTGCCGGGGCCGCCGCGCAGGAGGTCCATCAGCGTTACCGCCCCGGCGCTGCCGGGAAGAGCGGTGGAAACGGAAAGACCGAGAGCCAGCACCAGCGCTGCCGATGATTTTCCAGATGTGACTTGCAATTTGATCCTCGTAGCACCCAGCACCGCCAGCAAAGGGCGGGCATCAGTTTCATGCCTGTCTAGCCGATCGCCGGCCCGTTGAAAAGAAAACGCCCAAAGCCCACAACCGTGCCGAAATGAACCTTATGATACAGCCAAAGCCATAAAAACGTAATTTCCAGAATTGGCGAGAATGGTTAAATTTCTATTTATTTCATTCACTTTACCCTGCCCCAACGGAGCGTCAGCGCACCCGGTAAAGCCCGGTTTTCCGGCCATTTCGCGTCGTAGTAAAAATGACACGCCGACGCCTTTTTCTCCGCGCACCACGCCACACGGTAAAATCGCTTTTGCACGGCGGGAAATATCTGCCTCCGCCCCATTGCAGCGCTTTCATTGCCGGCGCGATGATTCTATATATCGGCCGCGCAAGGCGGGCGAAGGCGCCGTTTTGGCGGAGGAACACGAGTAAAAAGGCAAGACTGATGACAGCCACACGCACGGAAACCGATACATTTGGACCCATTGAAGTTCAGGCCGATCGCTATTGGGGCGCGCAGGCGCAGCGCTCGCTCGGCAACTTCAAGATCGGCTGGGAAAAGCAGCCCGCCTCTGTCGTTCGCGCGCTCGGCATCGTCAAGCAGGCAGCGGCCCGCGCCAACATGGCGCTTGCAGGCCTCGACCCCAAGGTCGGCGACGCCATCATCGCGGCCGCACAGGAAGTCATCGACGGCAAGCTGACCGAACATTTCCCGCTCGTCGTCTGGCAGACCGGTTCCGGCACGCAGTCGAACATGAACGCCAACGAGGTGATTTCGAACCGCGCAATCGAAATGCTCGGCGGCGAAATGGGCACCAAGAAGCCGGTTCACCCCAACGACCACGTCAATATGAGCCAGTCCTCGAACGACACCTACCCGACGGCGATGCACATCGCCTGCGTGGAAGAGATCGTTCACCACCTGCTGCCGGCCCTCAAGCACCTGCACAAGGCGCTGGAAGCCAAGGTCAAGCAGTTCGAGCACATCATCAAGATCGGCCGCACCCACACGCAGGATGCGACGCCGCTGACGCTCGGCCAGGAATTTTCCGGCTATGCCGCGCAGGTCGCCTCCGCCATTGCCAATATCGAACTCACCCTGCCCGCACTATCCAAGCTCGCCCAGGGCGGCACGGCTGTAGGCACGGGCCTCAACGCGCCAATCGGCTTCGCCGAGAAGGTCGCGGAAGAAATCTCCAAGATCACCGGCCTGCCCTTCGTCACTGCGCCAAACAAGTTCGAAGCGCTCGCGTCGCACGATTCCATGGTCTTCTCCCATGGCGCGATCAATGCGGCCGCTGCAGCACTGTTCAAGATCGCCAACGACATCCGCTTCCTCGGTTCCGGCCCGCGCGCCGGTCTTGGCGAATTGTCGTTGCCGGAAAACGAGCCCGGCTCGTCGATCATGCCGGGCAAGGTGAACCCCACCCAGTCGGAAGCGCTGACGCAGGTTTGCGCCCACATCTTCGGCAACAATGCAGCGCTCTCGTTTGCCGGTTCGCAGGGCCACTTCGAGCTCAACGTCTATAACCCGATGATGGCCTACAACTTCCTGCAGTCGGTCCAGCTTCTGGGCGATGCGGCCGTCTCCTTCACCGACAATTGCGTCGTCGGTATCGAGGCACGCGAAGATAACATCCGGAAGGGCGTCGAAAACTCGCTGATGCTGGTGACTGCGCTCAACAGCAAGCTCGGCTACGATATCTGCGCCAAGATCGCCAAGACCGCGCACAAGAACGGCACGACCCTGCGCGAAGAAACGGTCGGTGGCGGATACCTCACCAACGAGGAATTCGACCAGTTTGTACGCCCGGAAAACATGATCGGCCCGAAATAAGCCGGTCGGGATTTATCGCTGGAATTGGAACGGGCCTTCGGGCCCGTTTTTTATTGCGGATGGATAAGGACAGGCTCCAAGCTGGACAGGCTGCGATGGTCCGGTATTGACCTCACCTGCCGTTTTGAAGATCGTCCTTGTGAACCGGTCTCCGGCGCAAATGCCGAAACCCCAAGCGCGATGAGGATGACGCCATGATATGCCGCCGCAATCTCCTGCTGGGCGGCGCGCTTTTCGCGGCGGCCTTGAAAATCCCAGATGTCTTGGCCCGGGACAGGCGGCTGCAAATACCTCTCTGGCCCGGCCCACCTCCCGGCGGCGGCGGTCCGGGTGGCGCTCTGGAGATCAGCAGGAAAGGCGCGGTCAGCAATATCAGCCTGCCGAGCCTTGAAATATTCGCTCCCGAGAAACCAAACGGTTCCGCCATCATTATCGCGGGTGGCGGTGGATATAAACGCATCGAAGAAGGCAAGGAATCCTATCCTGCAGCACGCTGGCTTGCCGCAAGGGGTATCCACGCCTTCGTCCTCACCTATCGCCTGCCGATCGAAGGCTGGGTCGCCGGTCCGCTTGCCCCGCTTCAGGATGCACAGCGTGCCATCAGGCTCATCCGCGCCCGCGCTTCGCAATGGCAGATCGATACGCACAAGATCGGCGCGCTTGGCTTTTCTGCGGGCGGCCACCTGATGGGCCTGACTGCGGCCCGCTCCGCCTTCTCATCTTACGATGCCCTCGATGATATCGACAGGCAATCAGCCCGGCCGGATATCGCAGCGCTGATCTACCCGGTCATCACGCTATCGGCTCCCTATGACGATACCTCGACCCGCAAATCGCTTGTCGGCAGACATCCGACGGATGCGGCAACGCGGCAATGGTCGGTGGAAAGCCATGTGGGCAAGGATTGCCCGCCGATTTTCCTGACGCAGGCCGATGACGATCGCATTTCCGATCCGACCAACAGCCGTATCATGCAGCAGGCCTGCGAAAAGGCCGGCGCGGATGTCGAGTTTCATCCAATCGCGTCCGGCGGTCACGGCTTTGGCATGGGCAAGCCCCGAACTCTCACCGAAGCATGGCCGACATGGTACGAAGCGTGGCTTAAGAAACGCAGCTTTCTGATCTGATGCATGGGGCGCATCGCAGCGCACCGCGCGTCCCAAGCCCATTATCACCAAACAAAAAAGGGCCGCAAAAGCGGCCCTCTTCATCTCATTCAAACTGTCAAACCAGCCGGCTCTGCTCTACCGCCGCTTCGACGAAGCTGGCGAAAAGCGGATGCGGGTCAAGCGGACGGCTCTTCAGTTCCGGGTGGTACTGCACACCGATGAACCACGGATGGTCAGGATATTCCACCGTTTCCGGCAGGACACCATCAGGAGACATGCCGGAGAAGACGAGGCCGCAATTTTCCAGCCGGTCCTTGTAGTCCACGTTCACCTCGTAGCGGTGGCGGTGGCGCTCGGAAATATCCGTGGTGCCGTAGATTTCGGCGATCTTGGTATCTTTCTTCAGCGCCGCCTTGTAGGCGCCAAGACGCATCGTACCGCCGAGATCGCCCTTGGAGGAGCGCTTCTCCAGCTCGTTGCCCTTGACCCATTCCGTCATCAGGCCGACGACCGGCTCGGAAGTCGGGCCGAATTCGGTGGAGGAGGCATTTTCGATGCCGGCAAGGTGACGGGCCGCTTCCACGACCGCCATCTGCATGCCGAAGCAGATGCCGAAATAGGGCACGTTGCGCTCACGCGCGAACTGCGCCGCCATGATCTTGCCTTCGGAACCACGCTCACCGAAACCACCAGGCACGAGAATGCCGTTGACCTTTTCGAGATAGGGTGTGGGATCTTCCTTTTCGAAGACCTCGGACTCGATCCATTCCAGCTTGACCTTGACCCGGTTGGCAAAACCACCGTGATGCAGCGCCTCAATCAGCGACTTGTAGGCATCCTTGAGGCCGGTGTATTTGCCAACGATCGCAATCGTTACTTCGCCTTCCGGCGTGCGGATGCGGTTGCAGACCTCTTCCCAAGGCTCCAGACGCGGCTTGGGCGCCGGCTCGATGCCGAAGGCGGCCAGCACTTCCGAATCGAGGCCTTCCTTGTGGTAGGCAATCGGAACGTCATAGATATTCGCCACATCCAGCGCCTGGATGACGGCGGAAGGACGCACGTTGCAGAACAGCGAAAGCTTGCGGCGTTCCGCTTCCGGGATTTCCCGGTCGGCGCGCACAAGCAGGATGTCGGGGTGAATGCCGAGCGCCTGCAGTTCCTTCACGGAATGCTGGGTCGGCTTTGTCTTCAACTCGCCGGCTGCCGGAATGTAAGGCATCAGCGTCAGGTGAAGATAGATCGCCGTGCCGCGCGGCAGGTCGTTGCCGAGCTGGCGGATCGCCTCCATGAACGGCATCGCCTCGATATCACCCACCGTGCCACCGATTTCGCAGATGACGAAGTCGTAGTCGTCATTGCCTTCGATCACGAAATCCTTGATCTCGTTGGTGACATGCGGAATGACCTGAACGGTTGCGCCGAGATAGTCGCCGCGCCGTTCCTTGTCGATGATGTTCTTGTAGATGCGACCGGTCGTGATGTTGTCGGTCTTGGTGGCCGAACGCCCCGTGAAGCGCTCATAGTGGCCAAGGTCGAGGTCCGTCTCGGCACCGTCATCCGTCACGAACACTTCGCCGTGCTGTGTCGGGCTCATGGTGCCGGGATCAACGTTCAGATAGGGGTCGAGTTTGCGAAGCCGCACCCGATAACCACGGGATTGCAACAAAGCTCCGAGTGCTGCCGCGGCGATGCCCTTGCCTAGAGAGGAGACCACGCCGCCTGTGATGAATACATATCGCGCCATGGGATTCACCGGATACCTTTTTACCTCTGATTCCGCCAGCCCAAAATTAATGGTTTCGAAAATTCGCTGTTGACGAATCCGCGATGGGGCGAGCCGGAATGCGAACAAAAGAAAACCGGCAGGCTTTTGGCCTGCCGGAGCGTTAAATCAAAACCGGGCTTATTGACCGGTCGGAACTGCGTTCGGATCGGCGGGCTGCGCCGGTGCCGGGGCGGCCGTGCCGGAAGCGGCAGGGGCCGGTGTCGTCTGCGCCGGAGCGGCCGCACCATTATTTGTCGGAACGCCATTTTCAGCCGGAGCCGGGGCCGGCGTCGTGGACGGGCCGAGCGTGTCGAGAATGCCGTTGCCCTGACCCTGCGTGGCCGGAATACGGTTCAGGATGTCGGTCGGGCGCGATTCGTAGCGGGTCATAAGACCAAGGCCGAGCGACGTCAGGAAGAACAGCGCGGCGAGGATGCCGGTTGTGCGGGTCAACGCATTGGCCGTTCCGCGCGCGGACATGAAGCCCGAACCGCCGCCGATACCGAGGCCGCCGCCTTCGGAACGCTGAATCAGGACCACGCCGACAAGCGCCAGCACGATCATGAGGTGAATAACAATCAAAACGGTCTGCATGACAATCCATTCCATGCCCCGCGCGGAGCACCATAAAGAAGGTTTTGCGGCTCTTTACATGAGGCGACGGCTTATTCCAAGCCCCTTTCCCGCCACTCGTGCAGGAAAGCTTGGATCAAGCCGTCAGTTGCTCGTATGCCGCATAGATGGAAAGGAAGTCGGAAGCTTTCAAGCTCGCACCGCCAATCAGCGCACCATCGACGTTCTCGACGCCCATCAGTTCCAGCGCATTGGCCGGCTTTACCGAGCCGCCATAGAGGATGCGCATGGTCTTGCCGGCATCGCCGAAGCGCTTGACGAGTTCGTCGCGCATGAAGGCATGGGCCTCGCGCACGTCTTCGACCGTCGGCGTCAGGCCCGTGCCGATTGCCCAGACAGGCTCATAGGCGATGACGGTATTTTCGGCCGTCGCCTCATCCGGCAGCGAGCCGGCAAGCTGGCGCTTGAGAATATCGAGCGTCTGGCCCGCCTTGCGCTCATCCGCCGTCTCGCCGATGCAGACGATGGCGATGAGGTCGGCCTGATGGGCGGCAGAGGTCTTGGCGCGGACCAGATGATCCGTCTCGGCATGGTCGGTGCGGCGCTCGGAATGGCCGACGATGACATGGGTGCCGAAGCAGTCGGCGATCATCTCGGCTGAAATATCGCCGGTATGAGCGCCGGATGCGTTCTGGTGGCAGTCCTGCGCGCCGATCATCAGCGGGCTGTCATCGCACAGCGCCGTTGCGACATAGAGCAGTGTCGAGGGCGGGCAGATCAGCGCATCCACCTTTTCGGACAGCGCGCCCTTGACGCCTTCTGCCATGGCCTTGATCTGATCGAGCGAGGCACGGGTGCCGTTCATCTTCCAGTTTCCGGCAACAAGCGGTCGAACATTCGGCGTCATGCGTATCCATTCCCTTTGTCTCTGGCCCCACCTTTGGCGGCGCCCCATCCCTCAGCCGCAAGCGGCCCTTAATCACGACAGAAATACTGCCGGAAATCCCGGATATTCCTTTAACCGCAGAAGGCCGCAAATGGTACAAAAAAGCGGCCCTTAGGTTCAAAACGACGGCCGATTTCGCAAATTTCGCCGCCGCTGACCCAAATCAAGGCCTCAGCGGCTCAAAATCCAGTTCAAAACCGCCCGCCAGTCGGTCATGCGCACCGGCGTGCCGTGGCTGCCGGTCTCATACCGCGTGAACCGCGCCGGCTCACCGGCCTTCAGCAGGGTACGGAAGATCGTCGCCTGCTGATCGACCGAATAGACCTTGTCGGCGCTGCCATGGGTGAACCACACCGGCTTCCTGGCCTTGGCAAAGGCACTTTTCGGAAAATCGGGATCGCCCGCACCACCGAGGATCGCCATGCCCTTTAGGTTGGCGACAGCAGCCTTGTCGCGGCTGATTCCATAGCAGATGAAACTGCCCATGGACGCACAGGTCAGTACGACCGGCTTCCCGCCCGATTTTTTGGCCGCATCGGCAATCAGCGCCGCGACATCGGCAACGCCGTTCTCATCGAAGGAACGCACGCTCGGCGCATAATAGGTGCCGCCATTGGCGACGGCCAGGTTCTTCAGCCGGTTGAAGTTGCCGCCGAAGGTGTAGTCATTCATGCCGAGCCGCCGGTCACCGCCGCGCCCGTGGATGAAGATGACGGTGAAAGCCTGCCCGCTTGCCGGCCCGACGCGGCCGACCTCAAGCGCCCTGCCCTCAACGGATATGGTTTCGAGCGCCTGCGCGCTCTTCGGCGCCATATCCACATATTGTCGCTTCACCCGTCGCTCCGGCACCTCGTCGCGGCCGTTGATGTCGCGCATCTCCTGATAGTCGATGACCTCGGAAGCGCCGCCATCCCCGGTGGAAAGCACCGTCTGGGCGGAAAACAGCTCATCCTTGAAGGGGCGCAGCGGCCCGTCGAAGGCCGAAGCCGCAACCGGCATGGTCGCAACAGTCAGGATGAAAAGAGTACAAAACGTGAAATGAGCTGTGGACATGCCTTGGCTAACCGTTCATTCGTGGCTGCGAGACTTGCCATTGCAAGGCCGGCAGCGCAATCCTCCTGTTGCGAAACCCTGACACAATCGTGGCATAGGATGCGCCGCGTTTGCCCGACGGACCCACTTCAATCGGACGGGAACCGCGTTTGGCGTTATGATTGACGCTACTGGCATAATGATTCGCATGGCGAAATTCTGACACACGCTTTTGAACTTTGGACATGATGGACGACAGCAACGATCTCTTCTCCGGTCTTCCGGCAGCACGAAACAGCGATACGGAAACGAACGAGGACGCCGCGAAGACGCCGGCGACCGCGGCCGCCAACGTGCCCGCCAACCTGAATGTGCAGCCGAAACCCGCAGCCGTTGCTGCCGTCACGCCGCCTGCCCCCGTGTCTCCTTCCGGTGACGACTACGGTGCTTCGTCGATCCGCGTGCTCGAAGGGCTGGAACCGGTGCGCATGCGCCCCGGCATGTATATTGGCGGCACCGATGAAAAGGCGCTGCACCACCTCTTTGCCGAAGTCATCGACAACTCCATGGACGAGGCCGTCGCCGGCCACGCCAACTTCATCGAAGTCCATCTCGATACCGAAGGTTTCCTGACAGTCACCGATAACGGCCGTGGTATTCCCGTGGAAAACCATCCGCAGGTTCCGGGCAAGTCGACACTCGAAGTCATCATGACCAAGCTGCATGCCGGCGGCAAGTTCGACGGTAAGGCTTATGAGACATCGGGCGGCCTGCACGGCGTCGGCGTGTCCGTGGTCAATGCGCTGTCCGATCTTCTGGAAGTGGAAGTCGCCCGTAACCGCAAGCTTTACCGCCAGCGCTTTTCGCGCGGCGCGCCGATCGGCGGGCTGGAGGAACTGGGCGACGTGCACAACCGTCGCGGCACCCGCGTGCGTTTCCACCCGGACCCGCAAATCTTTGGCGATCACGCCAAGTTCGAACCGGCCCGCATCTTCCGCATGGCCCGCTCCAAGGCCTATCTCTTCGGCGGCGTCGAAATCCGCTGGAGTTGCGATCCCGGCATGGTGCCGGCCGGCGGCGAAATCCCTGAGAAGGCCGTGTTCCATTTCCCCGGCGGCCTCAAGGATTATCTTGCCGCCACGCTCGGCAAGGAATTCACCGTCACCCGCGAGATTTTCTCGGGCCGCACCGAAAAGACCGGCGGCCACGGCGCGCTGGAATGGGCCGTCACCTGGTATGGCGGCGATACGCAGATCCATTCCTATTGCAACACCATCCCGACGCCCGAAGGCGGCACGCATGAGGCGGGTTTCCGCATCGCGCTCACCAAGGGCCTCAAAAATTACGCTGATCTGACGCAGAACAAGCGCGCCAAGGACATCACCACCGACGACGTGATGATCTCTGCCGCCGGCATGCTCTCGGTCTTCATCCGCGAGCCTGAATTCGTCGGCCAGACCAAGGACAAGCTCGCCACTGTCGAGGCCCAGCGCATCGTTGAAAACGCGCTGCGCGATCCCTTCGACCACTATCTCGCCGGCAATCCGGGCGAAGCGGCGAAGCTGCTCGACTGGGTGATCGAGCGCGCCGAAGAGCGCCTGCGCCGCCGCAAGGAAAAGGAAGTCAACCGCAAGACCGCGGTGCGCAAGCTGCGCCTGCCCGGCAAGCTGGCGGACTGCGCCCAGAACACGGCGGAAAATGCGGAACTCTTCATCGTCGAGGGTGACTCGGCGGGCGGCTCCGCCAAGCAGGCCCGCAACCGCGCCAATCAGGCCATTCTGCCGCTGCGCGGCAAGATCCTCAACGTCGGCAGCGCCAGCCGCGAAAAGCTCTCCGCCAACCAGCAGATCGCCGATCTCATCCAGGCGCTCGGCTGCGGCACCCGCACCAAATACCGCGAAGAAGACCTGCGGTATGAACGCATCATCATCATGACCGATGCCGATGTTGACGGCGCCCATATCGCCTCGCTGCTCATCACCTTCTTCTATCAGGAAATGCCGGAACTCATTCGCGGCAATCACCTCTATCTGGCGGTGCCGCCGCTCTACGTCATCCGTCAGGGCGCCAAGAGCGCCTATGCCCGCGACGACGCCCACCGCGCCGAGCTGATGGAAACCGTCTTCAAGGGCAAGAAAGTCGAAATCGGCCGCTTCAAAGGCCTTGGCGAAATGATGGCCCAGCAGCTGAAGGAAACCACCATGGATCCCGAAAAGCGCACCTTGCTGCGCGTCGAGATCGACGATGTGGATTTCGAAGGCACCCGCGAGGCCGTCGACAATCTGATGGGCACCAAGGCCGATGCCCGCTTCCGTTTCATTCAGGAACGAGCGGCCTTTGCCGATAATCTGGATATCTGATCATCCGGATGCACCCTTGAAAGGCAGCGCATGGCGCTGCCTTTTGTGTTGATGTGGAGGGAACCTCATGCGGATAGTGCTGACGGGCAGTTCCGGTCGGGTCGGCCGCGCGATTTTCAGCGCCCTGGCCGGCAGGCACGATGTTACCGGCATTGACCGCTCCCCCTTTTCCACCACTCACATTGTCGGCGATTTCGCGGACATAAAACTGCTGCGTTCCGCTCTAGAGCGAGCGGATGCGGTGATCCATGCGGCAGCGCTCCATGCACCGCATGTCGGCATCGTTCCAGACGCAGAATTTCAGCGCATCAACGTCGACGGGACCCGCATGCTGGCGGAAGCGGCCATGGCGGCGGGTGTGCCACGGCTGGTTTTCACCAGCACCACGGCGCTTTACGGACACGCGGTATCTGCAGGGTCCTGCACATTTATCGATGAAGAGACGCCGCCCCGGCCGAAAAGCATCTATCACCGCACCAAGCTCGAAGCCGAGCATGTGCTGGCGGAGATGGCCGGCCCGCATCTCGCCGTGCGCGTGCTGCGCATGTCCAGAAGTTTCCCGGAGCCCGCCGATGTGATGGCGGCCTACCGGCTGCATCGCGGCGTCGATATCCGCGATGTCGCCGATGCCCATGTGCAGGCGCTGAGCAATGCTGGAGACGATTTCCAACGCTACATCATATCGGCTGCGACCCCGTTTTCCGCTGATGACAGCGACATTCTCGCTCGGGATGCAGCCTTCATCCTGCGGCAGCGGACCCCGGCCCTCGCCGCCACTTTCGCGGAGATGGGATGGACGTTGCCGGCGACCATTGACCGGATCTATTCACCCGCACGCGCCGCAGAGGGGCTGGGCTGGACATCCCGCTTCGGTTTCGAGGAAGTAGTGGCTGAGCTTGCCCGGCGCAGCCTGGAAGTCCTGCCAGCAGGTGCCAATATCAGCCGGAAATCCGAGTAAGTCCGACCCTATGCCGCCGCATCCTCGCGGACTTCCAGAATGCGGTCGATCAGGCCCCATTCCAGAGCCTCCTGCACCGTCATGAAGCGGTCGCGATCCATCGCCCTCTCGAAATCCTCGTAGCTGCGCCCGCAATGTTCGGCGTAAAGCCGCGTCATGCGGTGTTTTGTCTGCCTGATTTCCTCGGCGTGAATAAGCATGTCCGACGCCTGCCCCTGAAAACCGCCTGATGGCTGGTGAATGAGGATGCTGGCATTGGGCAGCGCCGCCCGCGTGCCGGGTTCGCCCGCCATCAGCAGGAACGAGCCCATGGAACGGGCCGTCCCCATGCACAAGGTGTGAACCGGCGCGCGAATGTAGCGCATGGTGTCATACATGGCGAAACCGCTGGTCACCATGCCACCCGGCGAATTGATGTAGAGATGGATCGGCTTCTTCGGGTTTTCCGCTTCAAGAAACAGCAATTGCGCGCAAACCAGCGCGGAAACCGTATCGTTCACCTCTCCGTTGAGGAAGATGATCCTCTCGCGCAACAGGCGGGAGTAGATGTCGAAAGACCTTTCTCCCCTTGACGATTGTTCGACTACCATAGGGACGAGTTGCATCGTTTCGCGCATCGGCGAACTCCTGTCGTTTAAGAATATCGGGAAACGTGCCGGATCAGGCTGCGAGCTTGATCGGCGAACCGTTGTGGTTTGCGGCGGCCTTCGTCATGCGGCCGGTATTTACGGGCAGGTCATGAATGATACGCAGGTTGGTGCCGCCACGGTCATTCGCTGCGATCTGGAACGTGACGGTGCTTTCCAGAAATGGCGGATGATCCTCCCGCAGCCGGTAGCAGACCTCCTGCCCCGGCGTGGATTTTATCGCCTCTGGTTCCGCCAGGGCTTGCCTCGGCAACCAGTGCTCGCGAAAGGCGGGAATGCTGATCGCACGCCACACTTTCTGCGGCGGCTCGTCCAGATCATATTCAAGCTCCAGACCATTTCTCGGCGCTTCCGGTGTTTGCCTGTTCATTGATCCATATCCTTCAGCAGGAGCTTCAGAGCCTCGATGCGCTGCGGCCAGTAGGCGCGATATTTGGCGAGCCATGCCGCAATGCGGGTCAATCCTCCCGGATCGACCTCATAATTGACGAAACGGCCCTGCCGTCTTTCAACCACCAGCCCCGCCCCGCGCAGGACAGAAAGATGCTGCGACATGGCCGGCTGGCTAATCTCGATGCCTTCGCGCAAGGCGGAAGCGTTCATGGCGCCGTCCGCCAGTTTTTCGAAAATGGCGCGACGTGTCGGATCGGCCAGCGCACGGAAAATATCATTCTCAGTCATGACGACACATAAGCACACACTTATCTTATTCACAAGTCCCTTCGGCGGGCGGAAGGCAGCGTTTTTCATCCACAGCGTCCAATTCCGTGAACGCTTTCTCCCCTCGCGCGTTTTCACTGCGCCTGATACTCTTCGGGCCGGGAGCGATCAAAACAAGTGACTGCATTTACGGTCTTCATCATCATCATTCTTCTCCTGGTCATAGGACCAAGCCTGTTCGTCGTCATCGGCAAGCAGCGGGAAAAGGCCATTCCCAAGCGCCCTTCCACCGCCCTGCCCGTTGCCGAAGATGAAACGGCGCTGGACCGGCACTGGCAATCGATCCGAAACGGCTGGAACGAGAAGAATGCGCTCTGCCTCTTACATTCCAATCTAGATGCCTTTGCGGTGCGCGTGGCGGCGGCCCGGGCGGCGGGGCGCAGCCTCGATCTCATGTATTACATGTGGAATGCCGACCTGACCGGACGGCTGATGATGCGCGAAGTCATCGCCGCCGCCGATCGCGGTGTGCGCGTGCGTCTGCTCCTCGACGATCTCGGCGTTTCCATCTCAGACCGTATCTTCCACGCCATCGACAGCCACCCCAATATCGAACTCAGGCTGTTCAATCCCACCCGGGCACGGGAAAACATGCTGCATCGAGGCATCGAACTGGTGCTGCGTTTCCGAAGCGTCAACCGGCGCATGCATAACAAGGCGTGGATTGCCGATGGGCGGGCCGTGATCGTCGGCGGACGCAATATTGGCGACGCCTATTTCGATGCCGCCGAGCGCGCGAATTTCCATGATTTCGATATTCTCGGTTTCGGCAGGATCGTCGCCGACGCCACCGAAATATTCGACGATTACTGGAACAGCGCCGTTTCCGTTCCCGTTCGGTCGCTTCTGGCAAGACGGCCAAACAAACTCGCCAAATTGCGCCGCGAACTGGATGCCCTGCCGAAAAGCGAGGCGGCCAAACCCTATCTGGAACGCGTCGAAAGCCAGCATGGCCGCGACCATTTCCTGATGTCGGACCGTCTGCACTGGGTCGAGGCGGCGGATATCCTCGCCGACCCACCGGAGAAAGCGGCGGGCAAACGCCGCAAGGGTCATAACTTCCTGATGGAGAGCCTGCTGCCGCTGATGCAGGCGGCGGGTGACAGCCTGCACATCACCTCCCCCTATTTCATTCCCGGCAAACAGGGGGTGGGAATATTCCTGCAACTCGCCGAAAATGGCGTGTCAGTCGCCATCCTCACCAATTCGCTGGCGGCGACCGATGTTGCCGCCGTTCACGCCGGTTATGCCCGCTATCGAAAACCGCTTCTCTCCGGCGGGGTGCATCTGCATGAGCTGCGCGCGCAGGCGGATCAGTCGAACTTCACCCTGCGCGGCTCGGGACAGGCGAGCCTACACACCAAGGCCTTCACCCGTGATGGCAAGAGCGGCTATATCGGCTCGCTCAACTTCGATCCACGCTCCGCCTCGCTCAATACGGAAATGGGCGTCGTGTTCAACTCAGCCCCGCTGGTTGCCCGCATGGATGAGATATTCGCCGACGAAATCCGCCGCACCATGAGCTTCGAGCTGGAAATCGACAAAGGCAGGCACATTGTCTGGATGACGGAAGAACAGGGGCGGACGAAAACCTACCGGCGCGAACCCGACGCCGCCATCAGCCGCCGCATCGTCGCCGGTATCATGCGCTTCCTGCCGTTTGAATCGCAGCTTTGACAGGCCGTCACGCCGCTCCTCTTCAGGCCGCCGGCCTTACCCCCGCTTTCGCCAGCCGTATCTGAACCAGCGTATCGAGGTTCTGATTGACGCGGCAATAGAACTCCTCGTCGATGAAGGGCCGCAGCATGAAATCATTGCCGCCCGCCTTCAGGAACCGTGCGGAAAGCAGCCGGTTGGTGGAGGAAGACACGCCGATGATGCGCAGCTCATGCGACCCGCGCACGGTGCGGATGCGCCGCGTCAGTTCGAAGCCGTCAATGTCGGGCATGTTATAGTCGGTCACCACGAGGCCAATATCGGAATTGGCCTTCAGGATTTCGAGCGCCTTGGCGCCGCTATCTGCCAGGCTGACGCGGAAATTATAGCGCTTGAGACGGCTCGAAAGCAGCGCCCGCGCCGTCGGGCTGTCATCAACGATAAGCACATGGTGGCGGTGGTTGGTGAGAAAGCGGCAGACGGATTCCGTCAGCATATCCACGGCGAAAATATTGTCCTTCAGGATATAATCGACCACATCCTTGGCGATCAGCGTTTCGCGCGTCCCCTCGTGAAAGGTGCTGGTGAAAACGATGGTCGGGATCGAAAGATCGATCAGATATTCCAGCGCCTCGCCCTTTTCCGCCCCCGGCAGGTTGATGTTGGAAATCGCCAGCGTCACCGGTTCGGGAGAATGTTCGTAACAGGCCTGCAACTCCTCGAAATTGCGGCACACTTCCACGGTAACGCCCAGTAATTCATTCAGGCGCATGCTCACCATCTGGGTGAACACATTTGTATCTTCCGCCAGCAAGATGCGGCTGTTGGTAAAAGGCACGCCAGAATATTGCATGCCCGTAATGCCCAGGAAATTCATTCTGCCCCGATCCCCCATCGTATGTCAGGGAAAGATAGCAGGCTCATTTTTCAGAATGATTAATAACACTTTTGCGTGAAAGCCAGTTGAGCACATGCTTACTTAAAAGGAAATACGGCCCGCGAGGGGCCGTATTCCGACTTTGGGAGGGGATGTGGTCTTATACGCGCAGAAGCGCATTTTCGGTGTCGAACGGGCTCTCTTCAACCACTTCGGCATCATAGGACGTGCCGAGAATGCGGATCTTGAGCTTGGTGCCGACGGCCGCATAATCCGGCTTGAGCATGGCGAGCGCAATTGACTTGCCCATGCGCCAGCCGAAACCGCCGCTTGTCACGCGGCCGGCAAGCACGCCGTTTTCATCGACGATTGCTTCCGAACCGCGCGCATCGACATCCGTATTGCCAGACACGGTCAGCGTCGAGAACACCCATTTCGCGCCGGCTTCCTTGTAAGCCACCAGCGCATCGCGACCGATGAAGGATTTTTCCGGGCGCACGAAGCGGTCGAGACCGGATTCATAGGCGTTATATTCGACCGACAGTTCGCGGCCCATATTGCGGTAGGATTTTTCGAGCGACATGGACACCATGGCGCGAATACCGAAAGGCTTGATGCCGAATTCGGCGCCCGCTTCCATCAGCCGGTCGAAGATGTAGTTCTGCATCTCGATCGGATGGTGCAGTTCCCAGCCCAGTTCGCCCACGAAGTTGACGCGCAGCGCATGCGCCGTCGCCACGCCGACGGAAATCTGCTTGCCGGTGAGCCAGGGGAAATCCTTGTTATCAAGGCTGGTGCGAGTGAGCTTCTTCAGGAGATCGCGCGACTTCGGACCGGCCAAAACCAGCACGCCGTATTTCTGCGTGATCGGCTGCAGCACCACGGATCCGTCAGTGGGCGCAAGGCGGCGCAGCACGTCATGGTCATGCGTCTCGAGACCACCGGCCGAAACCATGTAGAAGCGGCCCGGCGCCCACTCATAGACGGTGAATTCCGCCTTCACGCCGCCAGTCGGCGTCAGAAGATGGGTGAGCGCGATACGGCCGCGCTTCTTCGGCACGATGTTGGCGAGAATGCTGTCGAGCCATGCCCGTGCACCGGGGCCGGAAACCTCCATCTTCGCGAAGGCGGACATATCAAGCACGCCAACATTCTGGTGAACGTTCTTCACCTCGTTGCCGACATGTTCGAAATAATTCGAGCGACGGAAGGACCATTTTTCAACGATACGGCCATCATCCAGAGCCGGCGCATGATTGTGGCTGGTGATGACATCGGCACCGACGCCGAGATCTTCCTCGCGCAGCGAATAACCTTCCGGCGCATACCAGTTGGCACGTTCCCAGCCATAAACCGAGCCGAACACGCCGCCGAGCTTCTTCAGGCGGTCATAAACCGGCGTGGTCTTCAGCGGACGGGCGGCGGAACGCTCCTCATCCGGATAATGCATGGTGAAGACGTTGGCGTAGGCTTCCTCGTTCTTGGCGATGAGGTAACCTTCCGTTGCGTAAGGCCCGAAGCGGCGCGGATCGACACCCATCAGGTCGAGCGTCGGCTCGCCGTCGACGATCCATTCGGCCAGCTGCCAGCCAGCGCCGCCGGCGGCGGTGATGCCGAAGGAATGTCCTTCGTTCAGCCAGAAATTCTTCAGGCCCGGTGCGGGACCGACAATCGGGTTGCCGTCGGGCGTATAGGCGATAGCACCGTTATAGACCTTCTTGATGCCCACTTCGCCGAAGGCCGGAACACGCACCATGGCGGTTTCGATATGCGGCATCAGGCGGTCGAGTTCCTCCTGGAACAGCTCATATTCGCTGTCATCGGAGGGGCCGTCGACATAACAGACCGGTGCGCCGACTTCGTAAGGACCGAGGATCAGGCCGCCCGCTTCTTCGCGCATATACCAGGCCGAGTCGGATTCGCGCAGGACGCCCATTTCCGGCAGGCCCTGGCGGCGACGTTCCTGAATGGCCGGGTGCGGCTCGGTAACGATATACTGATGTTCGACCGGAATGACCGGAATGTTGATGCCGACCATCTCGCCGGTCTTGCGGGCAAAGGAGCCCGTGCAGGAGATAATATGTTCGGCGATGATCTCGCCCTTGTCGGTTGTCACCTTCCAGTGACCATCTTCCAGCTGCTCGATGGCGGTGACGGTGGTGTTGCGATAGATGGTCGCGCCACGATCACGCGCACCCTTGGCCAGCGCCTGCGTCAGATCGGCAGGCTGGATATAACCGTCATCCGGATGCTGGATGGCGCCCAGCAGGCCGTCTGTCTCGCAGAGCGGCCAGATTTCCTTCACCTGCTCCGGTGTCAGCATGTTGACCCGCACACCGATGGTCTCGGCGATGCCGGCATAATACATATATTCGTCCCAGCGATCCTTGGTGCGGGCGAGACGGATATTGGAGACCTTGGAGAAGCCGACATTCATGCCGGTCTCTTCCTGAAGCTCCTCATAGAACTTGACGGAATATTTGTGGATCTGGCCGACCGAATAGCTCATGTTGAACAGCGGCAGAAGCCCGGCGGCATGCCAGGTGGAACCCGAGGTGAGCTCCTTGCGCTCGATGAGAACGCTGTCGCTCCAGCCCTTCTTGGCAAGATGATAAAGCGTCGAAACGCCGACGACGCCGCCACCGATCACCACCGCCCGTGCATGTGTCTTCATTTACAGAACCCCTGAAAAGCGCCGGCCTTGCCTTATTCCGCCGACATTGGATGGGAGGAATATGAAGCGCTTGTCGACCGTTCAGCCGCCTGATTGCGACATGGCCATAGGGTGCTGCGACAGGGAAGAAATTGCCTCCACCGGGGTGGGCTTTCTTATTGCCGCCGCCTCTTGCAGAGACGGCAGCAAAGATATCGAGAAATATCCGGCCGAAACAGACCGGGATGACGACCCGCGACCAAAAGGCAGGCCACGGGCCGGACTTGCCGACTATCGGTTCTGAAGCTGCATTTGCAGCCCCCGCACATCCGGGCCGTCCAGTTTCAAACCCTTGAGGACATCATTGCCCGGAACGATGATCGAGTCCTTGAAGACAGGACCACCTGGCAGATTGTGTATCCCACCGCCCCCACCGGGCGGAGGCGGTGGCGGTGGATAGCCACCGCCGCCACAAGGCGGAATGCGATAGATACAATCAGTGGTGAATTGCTCAAGGCCCCCTGCAGTCACAGACGGGCGAACGACATCCTGCGCACTTGCTAAAACCGGAAAAAACATACCGAAGAGAAAAATGACCCGTCTCAATTCGCAACCTCCTGCGAAGACGCACAAATCCTGGCGCTGTCTTTAACTTCCTTGCCGGCGGCCGCCTTTGCTGCGGCATCCAGCCAGGCAGGCGTGCTGTTGCGCATGCCTATGGAAACGCTGTTAAAGCCTATGACGAGCGGCCGCGCAAACTGGCGATCGGAAAACAGGCCAGAGCTGTTTGTGCTGTGAATGCTGTTGTCACTATCGGCCATTTTTTTGGCCCCGGGCTGCTTGCCCTGCGGCGCGATGGTCGCAGCCTCAGCGGCATCGGACATA
Organism: Agrobacterium sp. LAD9; assembly: GCF_003031125.1. Classification (NCBI taxonomy): domain Bacteria; kingdom Pseudomonadati; phylum Pseudomonadota; class Alphaproteobacteria; order Hyphomicrobiales; family Rhizobiaceae; genus Agrobacterium; species Agrobacterium sp. LAD9. The sequence goes on from NZ_PHGS01000007.1 coordinate 329,818, forward strand.
CCCTTTTCGGGGTCTCCCCTGTTACCCCCCGCATCCAGAAAAGCCGAGCGGCCCCGTCCGTTGGTAACCTTGACGCCGCGCGTCAGAAACGCCTGGCGCACAACCAGCAGGCGGATATCGTAAATATAACGCGGACCACAATCCTCCGTATCCCCGGTTCTCAAAATGTCGCGGCTGAGAATATAGGACAATTTCTCGCGAAGATATTCGTCGGCACAATAGACCTTGGTGTCTTTGTCATTGCAAAACGCCATCAGCGCATTTTGCGCATGGAAAGGGTTGATCGCGTAGGTCTGAACATTCTGAAGTTCGATTTCCTCGACATCCGCCCGTGCGCCACCGAAGGCGATATTGCGCAGAAGCCCCGCCATGCCTTCCTTGCGCTCAATCTTGATGACGGGAAAAAGCGCGTCCTTCACCTGCAGGCCCGAGGTGGTTCCATCCGTTGCAATCTCCGCACGGGGTTGAGCAACCGAGAGCGTCTTCTTGTCCTCCAGCCAGGTGCTGTCGCCGAAATAGGGCGCCTCCGACTTCACGCCGAGATAACCCCGCAAATTTGGTATCTGGGTTATCTTGACGTAACGGCCGATGAAGGACTCACTTTCAAGATCGGGAGGTAAAGACTTGAATTTATGCCCTGAATCGACAATTTCGGCGATAATGTCTCCGACATAAATATCCTCCTGCGGAGGATAGACCGGCTCGATGCCCAACCGGCGGATGGATTCGTTCCAGCGTTTGGGCAGGTAATCGTCGGTGACATCCGTCTCGCCCATCAGGAAAAACAGACCCGCCGAGCCGATAACGACCCCCGCCGTCAGAAGGGACAGCCGGGCGGCGTGGGGCTGCATCCACGCCCAAAAACCCTTCAGTCTTTCCCGAAGAGATGTTTTCGCCGAAACCGGGCCCGGAGGCTGGGCAGGCTGGGCAGGCTGGGCAGGCTGGGCAGGCTGGGCAGGCTGGGCAGGCTGGGCAGGCTGGGCAGGCTGGGCATTCTCATCGATTGGATCCGGCATTTGAACCCCGACAGAAAAGAAATAAACTAAATAATAACCACAATATATCAACTTACAGTTTACACAACAATACAGTCATTACGGGTATTCTGATTATATTTTCATGACGGCAGTCGGGCATATCCGGCCTCCATCAAGTAAAAGCCGCCCCGGCGCGCCCATCATTCACCGCAAGACAGTCGGATGCGAGGCCTGCCCCGCACCCGTCCGGACTGATACCAGCCGCAGCCGCTCACTTGTCCTTTCCGGCCGCTTTTGCCGCCGGTGGCTGTTCCGCAACAGTCTTGTCGCCCGCCTTGCCGGCATCCTTTTCCGGCGCATTGCCGGCAACGGGCGATGCCGCACCCGTATGGGCCACCACCGCCTTGTCGCCCTCTTCCGAAAGCAGCGCCGCCAGCATCTGCGGATTGGCGTCGCCTTCGACGTGAATATTGAGGTTGCGCTGCGGGAACGGGATGTCGATCCCCTCCTCCCGGAAGCGCTGGAGGATGGCGATGCGCAGCGCGTTTTTCACGCCAAGCCCGTTCGACAGATCGGCGAGATGGAAACGCAGTTCGAAATCCAGCGAGAAATCGCCGAAGCGCAGGAATTCCACATGCGGCTCGGGATTGCGCAGCACCGGCGGCTGGGCGCGCACGAGTTCCAGCAGAATATCCATGACCTTCTGCGGATCGGAATCGTAAGACACGGAAACCGGGATTTCGGCGCGCATGATGCGGTTGCGATGCGTCCAGTTGCCAACAGAGGAATTGATGAATTCGGAATTCGGCACGATGATCGACTGGCCGCGGAACGTCTCGATCTCGGTGGCGCGCACGGAAAGCCGCTTGACGGTGCCCTCCGTCGTGCCTGTCACCACCCAGTCCCCCACCTTGAAGGGGCGCTCGACCAACAGGATGAGGCCGGAGACGAAGTTCGAGACGATGTTCTGCAGGCCGAAACCGATACCGACCGAAAGGGCAGAAGCCACCAGCGCCAGGCTCGAAAGGTTGAGACCGGCCGAAGAGACACCGAAGATGGCCGCAACTGCGATACCGAGATAACCGATACCTGTCTTGACCGAGTTGCGCACCCCGGCATCCACCTGCCCGCGCGCCATGACGTTGTTGTCCAGCCACTTCTGGAACCAGCGGGTGATGATATAACCGATGGCGAAGACGAGAACACCGCCAAAGAGGCCGATCAGCGAAATCGAGGCATTTCCGACGGTGATGCCGGTCAGCAGGCGATAGGCCCAGCTTTCAATATCGCCCGGCTGGAAACCCCAGGAAAACAGGATCAGCGGCACGCCGAACGCAAGCGCTACCGCATAGATGCCGAGCCCGGCGGCAAGACCGGCCTGATCGAGCGCTACCGGGCCGAGGCCGAACCGTCGTCCGAGATAACGGCCAGCAAGGGATTCCGAAAAGGCCCCCTGCCGTGAAATCGCCTTGCCGGAGAGAATGCCGATATACATCGTCGCCAGCACCGCGCCGGTGGCGACGATCTGCGTGGCGAGGAAGCGCGCAAGACCGACATAACCCGTCAGGCAGGCGCCGATGAGAACGAGACCGCCAACCCGCAGCAGAATGACGAGCCAGCGCGGCAGTCGCTGGTTACCGGTCTCGTAATCCTGCCCTTCGCCGATGACCGGCCGCAGGAACGACACGGTGAGCAGGATAAGGCCGATAATGATCGAGGCGACGAAACTCTTGGCAACGGTGACGATCAGCGGCGAATACAGCGTCTCGCTGATCGTGCCGAACAGATAATCGAGCCCGTTGACGAGCGCCATCAGCAGCACGGCCGAGGACAGCGTGTGTGCGCCGCGATTGGAAACCTGCAGCAGACGCCATTCCGACTGCGTCGGCGCAAAGATCGCATAGCTCAGCCGCGACACGAAATAAACGAAGCCCGTGACCGCCATGGCCCCGAACAGGATCGGCGCGATATCAGACCGCAGCACGTTGAAATTATCGAGGAAAAACGCCGAGGTGACGAGAAACAGGAAAAGCGACAGCGACTGCACCATGGTGGACCAGAAGGCCACCGAAAGCCGTCTCAGATAGGAAGGCTCGCCCGTAAACGCCCGCCGGTCCATGCGGCTGCCGAAAAAGCGGTAACCACCCACCAGAAACAGGAGCGCCGCCATGATCGACAGCGTCACGGCCCCGAACATCGGCAGGCGCTTGTAATTCCAGACGAAACTCGCCCAGCCGCTGAAAGCGTTGTTCAGGTTGGTCAGCTCGGTCAGAAAGGCGGAGGACGCATCGCCCAGCGTCTGCGCCGAAACTTCCGTGCGCTTGAACAGCGTGGCGGCGAAAAGCGCCCGGCGAACGGCGGTGATATTGTTGGAGATCTGCGCGGCATTGGTGGCCGTGCTCTCCACCTCGCCGGCAATCGCATTCACCTCGGCCCGTTCCGCCGTCAGCCGGTTTCGCTCTTCCGTCACCATGCTGGCTTCCGGCGGCTGGTCGTCCGCAGGCGCCGCACCCAGCGCATCCAGCCGGGTCTTGATCTGGTCGAGACGGGTGCGCAGCTTGGTGTTGGCGGCGGCCGCATCTGCGGCAATGGTATCGGCCCGTCCCTTGAGGTCCACAAGCTGCACGTCGTCGCTGCCGCCCGCTTCCACCTGCCGGGCGATTGCCGCGACATCGGCCTTCCATTTCTCCAGCTCCGCCCTCGCCTGTTCGACGGTCGAAGCCTGGATCGCCACTGGGGCGGGCGATGTCGTTCCCTCCTGCGCCGAGGCGGGCATTGCCGACAAAAGACCGCCGACCAGGAACAGCACGATGGCCATTATCGCCGCTATTGCGGTCCTTTGCCGCCGATCCCGCGTCAAGCCGTCGAACACCCGTTTGCCGTCCATCAATCCGCCCAACATCAACCGCACATCCATGCCTTTCGTCTCTTTGCGCCGCATCAGGCTATTTAGCGCCTGCCGCGCGGAAAACCACCCGCATAAAGCGAGGTTTTCAGGAGTTTGCCTTGCTTTTCACCACGGGAATCATCACCTTTGATGATGCAGCAACATGGGAGGAAATCATGGAATCTGCTGGCATTGGCTGGATCGCAGCCATCATCATCGGTGGTGTCGCCGGGTGGCTCGCCGAACAATTCATGAAAAGCAATATGGGTGTTTTCATGAACATCCTTCTTGGAATCGTCGGCGCGATCGTCGCCAACGCCATCCTTTCGCTATTTGGAATCGTTCTGCAAGGTTGGCTCGGTTATCTCATCGCCGGCTTCATCGGCGCCTGCATCCTCATCCTTATCGGCCGGGCTTTCAGACGCGGATGAATAAAAGGAAAAATCCGTAAAACCCCGGATTTCCAGGCTTTTCCAGCGCGACTGAAATTTTTTCGTCACAAAAATCGAAGAAATTTCATTTCCGCGCTGGACAAGCCCAAACTTCCCCTTTATACGCCCCCTCACACCGCCACACGGTGCCGGTCGGGTGATTAGCTCAGTTGGTAGAGCAGCTGACTCTTAATCAGCGGGTCGTAGGTTCGAGCCCTACATCACCCACCATTAACTCCTTGATTTATCATAAAATTAACGGACGCAGCCAGCGTCGGCCATACGGGCCGATGATGCCCCGGGGGCAAGCTGCGAGCCTTGACGCCGTCCGTTAAAAAGGCGGCTTGCGCCGCCTCTGTCAGCATTTCCAAAGCGCATTGTTCACGCGGAGCAAAAAGCCTGTCAGCGGCATTGCCCCGCCAGCTCGATACCTTCCTTGATCAACCCTTCATTGACCGCAAAACCGGTCTCCCGCCGGAATTTGCTTCCGAGAACGGCAACCAGATTGCCGACATTCGGTGAGCCGTCAGCACCAAAAAGCGCAAGATTGTCATTGATCCCGACGTTCACGCTGGCCGCCATGCCCCGCGCAACGCCATCGGGGCAATTGCAGCTTCCGCACTGGCCGGCCGCCGGAGTGCCGTTTGCGGGTTTTGCGCAGAGAGGACCTTTGAAGCCCGCAGGCGGCTGCGGACCGCCAGTACATGATCTGCCCCAGCCGTTTCGAACTCCGACGGTGCCGAGCGTGTCGCACCAGGGCGAATAGGTCTCGGCAATCTGCATTGCAGATCGCAATCCCCTGCGGTTCTTCGAGCAATAATCCCGGACAACTGCGCGTACTGACCATTTCGGATGCTCGAAGATGGCATGACCGGCCCTGTCGTTGCCGGCTGTCCCTTGCCAGCTTCTCCCCATAACGCATCCGTAATTATTCATTTTAACGCAACGCAAGCGGTTCTGGTGGCGCTGCAGGTCTGCCGCGTCGAACGTCAGGGCCTGACCATTATAGGTCAAATATTCGGAACCAAATTTTTTCCAGTCAGGAGCTGTATCCTGAGCAACAGACGGCGGTATGGCGAAGAGAAAAAATGCGAGCGTAATAAAAACGACCCTGATCATCTGAAAATCCCCATTTATAACCCCGAAGTAATAAAACCAGAATTCCCGTAAAACGCGAGTCATATTTAAAATTCGACTTAATGTTTTCGTCAATTCGTTGCGGCTGGAAAAGATCTTCATTCCTTCTCAAGGCTGCCGAAACGGTGAATATAGGTCTCGCCGTGACGCCGTTTCCCCAAAGCTGTCTCAATCATCCCTATGATCGGGGTCATGAGATTGTTCATCAACATATTGCTTTTCATTCTCGGCGCAGTCGGGAGCGGGATATGTGCGTTTTTATTGTCGGCAGCGCTTGCCGATTCCGGATTTCTCGGCTCCTGTTTTGAGGGAAACTGCGCTTATGCGGCGCTTTTCATGGTGCTGCCCGTCACATGGTTCGTGCTTTTTGCGCTTTACGTGATGGCGCTGCTGATCTGGCGGCGAAAGCCTTTCCGGAGCGGAAGGCTCTGAAAACGAGCATGGCGACATCCCCTGCCACCCCACGCTCGTTGACAGCGATCAAGACTTACCGTTAACGTCCGCCTGCTGGGGGATTCGCTGCCAGTGATATGCGGGCCTCATGACCATACCCGATATCACCGGCCTCTGAATGTGCATGTTCCGATTTGCGTCTTGCGTATGATGGCATGCCGGAAAACAGGGAGACCAAAGGATGCGGGCCGCAATCAATTCCCCGTCGCTTTCGATCGACACCATGGACTATCAGGCAGAGTGCCAGTTCGCGCTGGAGCCTTCCATTCAAGGGCTGATCGAAAAAGCGGAACATGCCGGCTGGAACCGCCAGCAGGCCGCCCTTGCCATCGTCGCGCTCGCCAGCGAGCATCTCACCGATCTCTTGACCGCCGGCGGCCTTCCCGCGCCGGATCAACGTCCCCTCTCCTGATCCCCTCCTGAAGCCGGGCGGATCAGCCCCGCGCCTTCGAAACATCATCGTGAAAATCGACGTAGCTGGCCCGGAGTGTCCCTGTCGACACTGCCGGAACAGATTCGTGTCGTGAAGGTCTCCGCGTGGAGCAAAGCCAATCCCATACGGCGACGCCTCCCACGCAGCCTTTCGCGCCGCCGTGCCCAGCGTGGCGGGACGTATCGATTACCTGCCCGCAACCCTGCCATAGTGTTGACACAAGCCACCAATAATGAGAACATAAAGTGAACATTATGGAGGTCAGCGATGAACACAGCAGACGCAACCATAGAAAATGCCCTTTCCGTCGTCGCCCGCTCCCGCGACATGCGCGAGCGCGCGCTCGAACGACGCCGCGAACTGCAACGGCGAACGGAAGTCATCATCACCCGGCCGCTTTACGTGCTGAAAAAGAACGAAGGGCCGAAACAGCTGTCGCTGAAACTCGACAGCTAGTCGCCCTGGAAATGCCGGAGAAGGCTCGCGAAGCAGGCCTTTACCGTTAGCATTCCTGCCTCCCCTCGTTTTCAAAAAGCAAAATCCCGTGCGGATCACCTCACGCACGGGATTTCTGAATGAAGAGGTTATTATTCTGTCTATTGCATGCGCTGCATTGCGGCTTCGGGCTCACCGGTCGTCGCAACCGCAGCCGGAAGGCGGTCGGTCTTTTTCAGGATGACGACAGGCTTCTCGACCGGGTCCGTCGGCGGAACGATGCTTGCAGTTTTGAATTCACGGTCTACGGCAGGAACGGAAGCGTTGATCTGTTGATGACCTGCGCATTCCGCAAGCGCTGCACTGGCGGAAAAACCAAAGACAGCGGCGATAATGAGAACTGATTTCATGTCATTCTCCCTTCGCTCTTGTGGCGATCTCCAGTCTAAGTGGAGACGGGCCGGATTGAAAATCACACTTTAGAGACATCTAAAGCTCTCGATCATTTCGGCAGTCGTCGTCATCAATGTGCGGGGCCAAGTAACAGGCAGATTCCCCTGCCCTTATTTCTTCCGCACATCCAGCGGATTTCGGCAAAGCGGTCTGCGAAATATCATCGCCACATAGCTTCCCTTAAGGGAAATGAGGCTTGGCGTGTAAGTCGAAACCTTCGCCGTGTTGGCGGCCTTGATCGTTCTTCCTTCAGAGGAATTCTGCTGCATGGCACGCCTCCTTCCATAAGCGATAACGAAAATGCGCCGGTCTTGTTCCGATCACGGTTTCGTTGGTGCGCGCGAGAGAAACGAACGCGTTGCCGCGCGTTTTCTTCTCCCCGCCCGAGAGAGGAAACAGGCGGAACACTCCCAGCCCCCCCAAATGCGCAGCGCTTGAAAATTCCGCCCAAAGGTTCTATATGACCCAGCGCGAGGACGACCTCGGCCATATCGGCGACAGCATGCGGGACGGCCCGGTCACATACCGGAGAATGAAATGCGTTCCCTGCAAGATCGTATCCGCCACGCCCTCAGTTTCGAAATCATCGGCCTTCTGCTCGTCATTCCCTTGGGCGCACTGCTCTTTGGCATGCCTATGGAAGATATCGGCATTGTCGGCCTCGTCAGCGCCACGCTGGCGACGGTCTGGAACTATGTCTATAATCTCGGCTTCGACCACGCCATGCAGCGGCTGAAAGGCACGACGCTGAAGACGCCCGCTCTTCGGGTCGCCCATGCCGTGCTGTTCGAACTGGGCCTCCTGATCGTGCTGATGCCCTTCATTGCCTGGTATCTGAATATCAGCCTTGCCCACGCACTGGTGATGGATATCTCGTTTGCGCTGTTTTACGTGGTCTATGCTTTTGTCTTCAACTGGAGCTACGACCGGGTTTTCCCCCTTCCGGAATGGAAGTCGCAGCAGGACGCCGTCTGATCGACGGCTTCCACTGCACGCTAGGGCAGCGCCTCAGCGCAGCGATGCCTTGAAGAAGCTGACGACATCGGCGTTGAAGCCGCGATGGAACTCCACCCGGTCGAAGCCAGCCGCATCGCTGCAAATCTGGGGCACGGCCTTTTCCATTTCGGCGGGGCAAGGGGCGATAAACGAAAAGTGCCCCGCCCCTTTCACCATCCGATAGTCCGGTTTCGCCGGCAGATCGCCGCGCAGCCGCAAAACATCCTGCGGCGCGACACCGTCGCCACCGCGTTCCGAACTCCAGAGCTGGACCGGGATCGTGATATTCTTCAGGTCGCCCGCGCCGGGAAAGGCATTCAACGGGTCGGCAGCAACCACAACCTTCACACGTGCATCCTGACCGCCGTGCTGCGGTAATGTCGTCTTCTGCCGCATCTGCGCGCAAATCGGCGCCTGCGGGTCCGGACAGGGCAGCGCGGCATTGGCAAAGTCGGGAGTGCCGCCGGCAAGCACCAGCGCGGTATAACCGCCACGCGAAAATCCGAAAACGCCGATCCGCCCGGCATCGATGGAACCGGCTTCGCTAAAGCCAGCGAGCAGATGATCCAGCAATCGGGAAATATCCGCCGGCCGGCCCGTCAGCGCGGAAAGTTCACCCGTCTTCTGCATTTCAAGCGCATTGTCTCCGGGGTGATTGATCGCTGCGACAATGAAGCCGGCATCCGCCAGCGCCGCCGCCGTGTCCCGATGGCTGAAATAGGTGCCGCCAAAACCATGAGAGATGACGACGAGCGGATATTTCCCTTCGGGCACAGGGCAATCCCTGACAGCGGGTAAAAGGAAGGGGCCAATCCTGACCTCCACCGGCGCGGCCGCGCAGGGCGACCACACCGCAGCCTTCATGGCAGCTTTGCCATTCGCGGCTGGAACCTCGATCAGCCGGAGACCGGCCGCCATGGCGGCACCGGCTCCAGACAGGGTGAAAAGCACAAGGCAAAGCAGCAGCAGAAATCGCATCACGAACTCACGGATCGGCAATATTGCATATGGACCGATCGGCAACCGGTCTGACGCAAACATAAAGCGATTTCTTCTGACGGCAATGACCGCTGAAACGCCTAGAGCGATTTCAGTGTCCAGGCCACGATCTCCCGCGTGGCGGCGGCGAAGGCCTGATCCAGCGCCTTCACGAAACTGGCGTTGCCGGAGCCGCTGACACGGGCGCTGGCGCGGAACACTTCCTGCGCCTTCACCGTGCCGTTGCGGTCATTCAGCAGCTTCACCGAGATTTCGATATTGGCGAGGTTCTTTGCCGTATCGATTTCGAAAGCGCGAATATCGGTCACGACCTGATAGTCGATTGCCAGCCCCTGCCCCGGCCGGCCGACGCCGCCGAGCTTGCCGGTATCCTCGAAGGCTTCCACGAGCTTGGATTGCACCATGCGCGGCAGGCGGTCGCTCCATTGCGAATTGCCGAGATATTGCACCTCCGAGCCGGAAAGGCGCACCACGATGTTCTCACTGTCCAGCGCCTTCAGCGCCGTCGGATCGGCGATCAGCAGCTGTCGGCTCCTGAGCGAAGGCCCCTGCGTCACCGTCGCCGAAGAGACGGAGAGATCGAAAGTATCGTTCTTCGGCGCACCCGCACAGCCCGCCATCATCGCGGCAAGCAGCGGAGCCAGAACGAGGGCGCGGCGTTTTTGGCCGTTCATCGATAGTCTCATTGGCCCATACCCCTCTTAGCGCCTTGTTCTGCCGTCATATTGTTTCACGGTTTCGCCGCCGAAGATCAACCGCTGCGGATCGCGGTCGATATTGGTGATGGCGTTGTTGAGATTGTCGACCGTCTGCCGTGTGCTTCCGACGAGCGCCTGGAAATCCTTGAGGCCCGAGCTGGAGAAACGGGTCAGGTTGTCGGCAATCGGCCCGATGCGGGCGTTGAGATTGTCCGCCACCGCCTTGAAGGAGGTGAGCGTCTCGCGCGCCTTGGCAAACAGCGAATTGGCGTCATCCGTGCCGAGCATGCCATCCACCTTGGCAAGAATGCCGTCAACGCGGCTGGAGGCGAGGTTCAGCTTGCGGCCCATTTCCGTGAAATCGGAAACCGCCTGATCGATATCGGCGCGGCGGGCGCCCACATCATCGGCGATCCGCTTGAAGTTCGCCACCGCGTCGCGCGCATCGGCCGTGGCAGCCGAGACGTCGTTGACAACGGTGCCCACCTTGGCGGGATCAACGGAGGCCAGAAGCTCATCCGCGCGCTTCACGACCGTCTGAACTTCGGTGCTCGCCGCCTCGAAATTGCGCGCCGTGCTCTGCACCGTCTCCATGATGCCCTGGATATCGCTCGAAGCCGAGGCAACATCCTTCGTCACCTTGTCGACATTCGACAGGATGGAATCGATCTTGCCGGCATCCACCGCCTTCACCAGATCTTCGATCGCGGTCAGTGTGCCGTCGAGACGCACCGAGACCGACTGCACGGTGGTGGAAAGCGAGCTGAGGCTTGCAATGAAATTCTTGATGCCGTCGGAATTGGCCGCCAGCGCATCGGAGAATTTCTCGGCGTTGCGCACCGTCTGCGTCAGCGGGCCACGCGCATCCTGCACGAAGCCCTGCAGCTCGCCGATTGCGCCGTCCGCACGCTTCAGGATCTTGTCTGCGGTGGCAAGCAGGTTGGTGACGCTGGAAAGATCGGCCGTCAGCTCGGCGGGAACGCCGCTTTCGACGGCTTTCTGCAGAATACGCTCGCCATCCTTGTTGCCGCCGGAAAGCTCGATATAGGCAGCGCCCGTCAGGCCCTGGATTTCAAGCACGGCGCGCGTGGACGGGAAAACCGGGGCATCGGCCTGCACTTCGGTAAAGGCGATGGAATAGGCCGGATCGTCGCGGTCGATGGCAAGGCCGCGCACCGTACCGACAGGAATACCGTTGAAGCGCACGGGAGAACCGACGGAAAGACCGTTCGCCGAGCCGGGAATACGCACGACGAGCTGCGCCGTCGGGCCGCCACGGCCGAATTCCGCCATCCAGTAAACGAAGCCGAATGCGGCGGCGATCACGATCAGCGTGAAAATTCCGACTATGGTGTAGTTCGCCTTGGTTTCCATGCTTCTTGTTACTCCACCGGATTTTCATGTTTGCCGTCCGGAAGAACGACAGAGCGCGCCCGTTTGCCGCGGAAATAGGACTGCACCCAAGGGTCGTCGCAGGCGAACATGTCCTGCAATGTCCCTTCCACCAGCACCTTCTTCTGGCCGAGCACCGCAATGCGGTCGCAGACGGAGAACAGGCTGTCGAGGTCGTGTGTCACCATATAGACGGTCAGGCCGAGCGAATCGCGCAAGCGCGCAATCAGCATATCAAATTCCGCCGCCCCGATGGGATCGAGGCCGGATGTCGGCTCGTCGAGGAAAACGAGGTCGGGATCGAGCGACAGCGCCCGGGCAAGGGCTGCGCGCTTGATCATGCCGCCTGACAGTTCGGACGGATATTTGTCGCCCGCATCGGGCTTCAGCCCCACCATCTCGATCTTGAGATAGGCGAGCTCGTCCATCAGCTTTTTCGGCAGGTCAAGATATTCGCGCATCGGCAGCTGGATGTTTTCCTTCACCGTCAGGCCGGAAAACAGCGCGCCCTGCTGGAACAGCACGCCGAGCCGCTGGTCGAGCATCATGCGGTCGTCTTCGCTCGCCTTGTCGTAATCGGTGCCGAGAATGCGGATCGCACCCGCCTGCCGCGGCAGGAGCCGCAAGATCGCGCGCATCAACACGGATTTGCCAGCGCCGGAGGGGCCGATAAAGCCTAGGATTTCACCGCGATAGACATCGAGGTCGAGATTTTCGAGCACGTTCCGGCCGTTGAAACCGACGGTCACGCCCTCGACGGAAAGCACCACCTCGCGACCGTCTTTTCCGGTTCTGGTCTCGTGCGGTTTCTGGTCCAGTTTCTCCAACGCGCCCTCCCTTAAAAATCGATGGCTGCGTAGAAGATGGCGAAAAGACCATCCACCAGAATGACGACGAAGATCGACTTCACCACCGAGGAGGTGACGTGCTGGCCAAGCGATTCCGCCGAACCGCCCACCTTCATGCCCTCAACCGCCGCGACAATGCCGATGATGAGCGCCATGAACGGCGCCTTGATCATGCCCGCTGCAATGGTCGATTCCTCGACAGCGCCATGCAGGCGCGACAGGAACACCTCGAACGTGATGCCGGAATAAAGCAGCGCCACGATGGCCGCGCCGAAAAGCGCTGCAAAATTGGCGAGAATGGTCAAAAGCGGCAGTGCGATGGTGAGCGCCACCAGCCGCGGAAACACCAGCACGCCGACGGGATTGAGACCGATCACCTTCAGCGCGTCGATTTCCTCGCGCATCTTCATCGAGCCGATTTCCGCGGTGATGGCGCTGCCGGAACGGCCGGCGATCATGATCGCGGTCAGAAGCACACCGATTTCACGCAATTGCAGAATGCCGACGAGATCGACAACGAAGACTTCCGCACCGAAATATCTGAGCTGGAATGCGCCCTGCTGGGCGATGATCGCGCCGATCAGGAACGACATCAACATGATGATCGGCACGGCGCGCACGCCCATATGGTCGATCTGGTTGACGATCGCCGCCGGTGAGACGCCACGCCCGCGCCCGAGCTTCATCTGCGCGCCGCGCACGGCGGAGCCGAGAATATACATTCCCGCCAGGAAATCCGCGCCGTTCTGGATCACGGCCTTGCCGATGGGCGCAAAAATACGCTCGGCAAGCCCCTCCTTCGGACCGGCTTCGCCCTCCATCTCCACCTTTTCGGGCAACTGGCCGATGACCTCTTCAATATGGTCATTACCCGTCACGGTGACGGTGGCGCCGTTGGCCTCAAGGTCCTTGCGCAGACGCTGGATGATCCACGCGCCCGTGGTATCGATGGCCTCGACGGCAGAAAGATCGATTTCCACCGCGCCGGCGGATCTGCTTTTTTCGATCTTTTCGAGACTGGGGAAAACACCGGAGAGATTGCTGTTGCGCCAGGAGCCGCTCATGACAAAACGCAAGTCGCCGCCGGAGACGCTATCGTCTTCGGTGATGGCGGCCGGGTTCGCCTGTTGCCGTGTGTCCTGTTCTTGCATAATGCTCCGAGCGAGTGCAGCCGTCACGAGATTCTTAAAGGTTTCATAACGGTTTGGCCTTCGGCAAGCCACAGTGACCGCCGACAATTCGTGATAAATTTGGCGTCATGTGTCTTTTGCCGCCCAATCGGAAGTGAAAAAACATGCCCCGTTACCTGCAAGCCACAACAGAACGTTTTCCCGTTGCCGGCAGCTTCACCATTTCACGCGGCACCCGCACGCATGCGGATGTCGTAACGTGCACCATCCTCGATGGTTCCTTCGCCGGCAGAGGTGAATGTGTGCCCTATCCGCGTTATGGCGAAAGCATCGAGGGCGTCATCGCCGATATCGAGACGATGGCGGAGCGGATTGCCGACGGCCTGACCCGACAGGAATTGCAGCAGGCGATGCAACCCGGCGCCGCCCGCAATGCGGTCGATTGCGCGCTGTGGGATCTCGAAGCCAAGATGAGCGGTAAAAGCGCCGCCGAAAGCATTCTCGGACAGGCGGCAAAACCGCTCGTCACCGCCTATACGATTTCACTCGCCGACCCCGAGACCATGGCCGCGAAAACGGCGGAAAACGCGGGCCGCCCGCTGCTGAAGATCAAGACCGGAACCGCCGATGACGAGGCACGCCTGCGCGCCGTGCGCGCCGCAGCACCGGAGGCGCGCATCATCATCGACGCCAATGAGGGCTGGAACGATTATAATATCGAATATTATCTGAGACTTGCGGCGGAACTGAAGATATCGCTGATCGAGCAGCCGCTGCCCGCCGGCAAGGACGCCATTCTCTCCCGTATCGACCATCCGGTGCTGATCTGCGCCGATGAAAGCGTGCATTCCACCAAGGACCTCGCCGACCTGCGCGACCGCTACGACGCGATCAACATCAAGCTCGACAAGACCGGCGGGTTGACGGAAGCGCTTGTCATGAAGGCGGAAGCGGAACGGCTCGGTTTCACCATCATGGTCGGCTGCATGCTCGGCACCTCGCTCGGCATGGCCCCCGCCATACTCGCCGCCCAGGGAGCAGCCTTTTCCGATCTCGACGGGCCGCTGCTGCTGGCCGAGGATCGCGAGCCGGGGCTGGTTTATGAGGGTTCACTGGTTTATCCGGCGCGGCCGGAATTGTGGGGGTAAGCCCTAGATATTGAAGGCAGAGAAACAAGATAAAGGCACGACCTCACCGCTTGTTTGTTCTCCCCGCCGGGGAGAAGACGGCCCGAAGGATCAGATGGGTGGCAAGCTCTCCTGATATCTCTACCCTCGCCCCCTCATCCCGTTGCCGCGACCTTCTTCCCCTAGGGGAGAAGAAACAAGCGGCACGCGCTCTCCTCACATGAAAGAGCTGGGGCATGTCTCGACAGGGTCACTGATTTATCCGGCCTACCAGGAATTTGGGGCGCCGCCCTCGCGCGGGCTAAGAACGACGCGATGCGCGCCGTAATTCCATCCGCGCTCGCTTTCACGAAAGCAACCGGCGAATCTAAACCTCCGTCGTCATCCTCGGGCTCGACCCGAGGATCCATCGCTCCGGGTTGTGGATCCTCGGGTCAAGCCCGAGGATGAAGAAAACAAGCTATTCGGAGTATGTAGGCAACATCGGCGAGATCACGCCATCGCCTTAGCCCGCATCACCCAGCCAGCGCATCCCCAACGAAACGCGCCGTCGCGGCAAAGGTTGGCATGTCCCAATCAGGCCGCGTGTTTCCCGATCAGCCCCGGAATATCCACCGGCTCCATCTCATCCGATGCCTGTTCGACGGTAACGTCGCTCGTCTGCATCCAGGTGATCAGCTCGAAGCTGCCATCGGCATTTTCGGCGATTGCCGTGCAGCTTTCCACCCAGTCGCCGGTGTTGATGTAACGAATGCCGTCCATGTCTTCCATGACAGCATGGTGAATGTGTCCACAGATGACGCCGTCGACATTGTTGCGGCGCGCCTCGTCAGCCACCACGCGCTGGAATTCGCCGATGAAGTTGACGGCGTGCTTGACCTGCAGCTTGGCCCAGGCCGAGAACGACCAGTAAGGCAGGCCGATGCGGCGGCGTACGGCGGCGATGACGATGTTGAGCGCGATCGCAGCGTCATAGGCCCAGTCGCCGAGATAAGCGAGCAGGCGGGCGTTGCGAACCACCACGTCGAACTCGTCGCCATGGATGATGAGATATTTCTTGCCGTCGGCCGCCTCGTGGATCATGCGCTCGGCCACTTCGATGCCGCCGAAATGCATGCCCGGAAATTCCCGCAGGAATTCATCGTGATTGCCGGGAATATAGACGATGCGGGTTCCCTTGCGGGCCTTGCGCAGAAGCTTCTGCACCACGTCGTTGCAGCCCTGCGGCCAGTACCAGCTGCGGCGCAGGCGCCAGCCGTCGACGATGTCGCCGACCAGAATGATCGTCTCGGCCTCGTGATATTTCAGGAAGTCGAGCAGATAATCCGTCTTGGCCGCCTTGGAGCCGAGATGAACATCCGAAATGAAAAGCGTTCTGAACTGTCTGGTTTCGATTTGACCGGCCACGGATTTCATCCCCCTGTTCGGTTGCGTCCCTGCGGCTTTCTTACCTCTCAGAACCAGACTCGTGTTGCAGCAACATGACAAACGCCGGTTTTTATAGGGAATATGACGAAGACCATCACGAAAACGCGAATAAGCCATGGCCGCATTTGCATAAGGGGGCGGTAAATAACGGCTGTACCATGGGAAAGTTTGTTGTATTCAGGGGGCCGGAATTGAACCAGACATGACGGTGGAAGAATGACCTCTCACGATAAGAACAACACGCCCGCCAACACGGCAAAGGCCGACATCGAGGAACAGGCGCTCTTTTTCCACCGCTACCCGCGCCCCGGCAAGCTGGAAATCCAGGCCACCAAGCCGCTCGGCAACCAGCGCGATCTGGCGCTCGCCTATTCGCCCGGCGTCGCCGCCCCCTGCCTCGCCATCCATGAAAATCCGGAAATGGCAGCGGAATATACCGCCCGCGCCAACCTCGTCGCGGTCATTTCCAACGGCACGGCAGTTCTCGGGCTTGGCAATATCGGCCCGCTCGCCTCCAAGCCCGTGATGGAAGGCAAGGCCGTTCTCTTCAAGAAATTCGCAGGTATCGACGTCTTCGACATCGAAATCGATGCGCCCGGCATCAACGACATGGTTTCCACCATCGCAGCACTGGAGCCCACCTTCGGCGGCATCAACCTTGAAGACATCAAGGCGCCGGAATGTTTCGAGGTGGAACGCCAGCTGCGCGAAAAGATGAATATCCCGGTTTTCCATGATGACCAGCATGGCACCGCGATCATCGTCGCCGCCGCTGTCACCAACGCTCTGGAACTGGCCGGAAAGTCACTCTCAAGCGTCAAGATCGTCGCGTCAGGCGCGGGTGCTGCGGCGCTTGCCTGCCTCAACCTGCTGGTCGCCATGGGCGCGAAGAAGGAAAACATCTGGGTCCACGACATCGAAGGCCTCGTTTACGATGGCCGCAACGAGCTGATGGACGAGTGGAAGGAAGTTTACGCCCAGAAGACCGAGAAGCGTGTGCTGGCCGAAACCATCGACGGCGCCGACGTCTTCCTCGGCCTTTCGGCCGCCGGTGTTCTGAAGCCGGAACTGCTGGAGCGCATGGCGGAAAACCCGCTGATCCTGGCGCTTGCCAACCCCAATCCGGAAATCATGCCGGAAGCGGCGCGTGCGGCCCGCCCGGATGCGATGATCTGCACCGGCCGTTCGGACTTCCCGAACCAGGTGAACAACGTTCTCTGCTTCCCCTATATCTTCCGCGGCGCGCTGGATTGCGGCGCAACCACGATCAACGAGGAAATGAAGATGGCCGCCGTGCAGGCCATCGCCGAGCTTGCGCGTGAGGAAGTCTCGGAAGTCGCGGCAAAAGCCTATAGCGGTGAAACACCGGTCTTCGGCCCGAACTACCTCATTCCCTCGCCTTTCGATCCGCGCCTCATCCTGCGCATCGCGCCGGCTGTCGCCCGTGCAGCGGCCGCAAGCGGCGTCGCCGCCCGGCCGATCACCGATTTCGAAGCCTATTTCGACCAGCTGAACCGTTTCGTCTGGCGCTCCGGCTTCATCATGAAGCCGGTCTTCAATGCCGCGAAAGCCGCCGAAAAGAAGCGCATCATCTTTGCCGAAGGCGAAGACGAGCGCGTGCTGCGCGCCGCCCAGGTGCTCTTGGAAGAAGGTACCGGCATCCCGATCCTCATCGGCCGTCCGCAGATCATCGAGACGCGCCTGAAGCGCTTCGGCCTGCGCATCCGGCCGCATACGGATTTCGCCGTGGTCAACCCGGAAGACGATCCGCGTTACCGCGATTATGTCGATGATTATTTCGCCCTTGTCGGCCGCGCCGGCATCAACCCGGAAGCGGCGCGTACCATTGTGCGTACCAACACGACCGTCATCGGCGCGCTTTCGGTGAAGCGTGGCGAGGCGGATGCGCTGATCTGCGGTCTCGAAGGCCGTTATGACCGGCACCTGCGCGACGTGAACCAGATCATCGGCAAGCAGGAAGGCGTGCGTTCCTTTGCGGGTCTCAGCCTGCTCATCACCCAGCAGGGTGCGCTGTTCCTCACCGACACCTTCGTCAACAACGACCCGACGTCAGAGGAAGTGGCTGAGATGGCCATTCTCGCGGCCAAGGAAATCCGCCGCTTCGGCATCACGCCGAAGATCGCACTCGCCAGCCATTCCAATTTCGGCTCGCGCGATTCCGAAAGCGCCCGCAAGATGCGCCGTGCCCTGAAGATCGTGCAGGCGGCAGCACCGGAACTGGAAGTGGACGGCGAAATGCAGGGCGGCTCCGCACTTTCGGAAGCGCTGCGCAAGCGCGCGATGCCGAACAGCGTGCTGACGGGCGAGGCGAACCTTCTGGTCTTCCCGAACCTTGATGCCGCCAACATCACGCTCGGCGTCACCCGCACGCTGACGGAAGGCCTGCATGTCGGCCCGATCCTGCTCGGCAGCGCCCTGCCCGCCCATATCCTGTCGCCCAGCGTCACCTCGCGCGGCGTCGTCAACATGGCGGCGTTTGCCGTGGTGCAGGCCTCGCATCCTTCGGTGTGATAGAGGCCGCATTAACGCAATTTTGAACATGCTGTTGCCGCATTGCGGCAACAGCTTATGTTATCTTCCTGAAACACGGATTTCGTGAAGTATAACGCCCCTGCCACCGGTCGGGGACATCGAACGGATCGCACAATTGACCCGGCGCAGCCGCATCATCGGCCTCCTGCTTCCCCTTGTTTTCATTGCTCCGGCCACCGCTTTTGCGGATCAGGTCTGCGATACGCTTTATGCGCAGTTGCGCGAGCCGCCACGCGTCATCGGCAATACGGCCGAGGTGCGGCGTTATGCCAATGCGCTCGCCCGCCAGAACATCGTCATTCGCAAGATCAGGAACGACCTGCGCGGCTATGGCTGCTCGTCTGGCAGCGTCATCGTCTACGGCAATCCCAATGCCGGTGTCTGCGCCGAGATCGGCGATGCGCTGGCGGAAGCGGAAAGCGAACGCGACGCCATCATCCGTGATCGCGACGATGCCATGGCGGCCGCGCGTGACAACGATGGCGATATCAGGCGCCAGCGTATCCTCGCCGCCCTCGATGCCAATGGCTGCAGCACCGCGCCGCAGACGGAAGCACAGTTGCCGCCGCCTTCCGATGTGACGCGTTACCCCGACGCCTTCCGGCAGAATGGCGGTGAGCCGGGACAGGCGGGGCTTTCCCCCTACCCCAACGCCGCCGCCGAAGGCGGGCTTCGTACACTGTGCGTGCGCACCTGCGACGGCTCGTTCTTCCCCATCGCTTCCAATGCCTCGCCGCTCGATTTCCGCGCCCAGGCCGAGCAATGCCAGAAAATGTGTCCGGGGACGGAGACGGAACTTTATTTCCACTCCATGACGGATCAGGAAACCGCCGACATGGTGTCTGCGGAAACCGGAAAACCCTACAGGGACCTGCCGACCGCCTTCGCCTACAGGAACGCCCCGGCAAAAGCGCCGGGCTGCGTGTGCAACATGGCCGCCTATCACGAAGAAATGCAGAAGCAGGAAGAAGCCGCCCAGCCGGAATCCGAAACACCCTATTCCGGCATCACGAAAATCCCCTCACCGCAAGGTGACAAGGCAGCCCCCAAACCCGCCGAGCAGCAGCAGGCCGCCAAGCCGCCGGAACAGCCCGTTCCCGAACGCGACTATGACCCGAACGATACGAAAGTGCGCGTCATCGGCCCCAAATTTCTGCCGGACCAGACAGGCCGGATCGACCTGAAGAACCCGGCATTGAAAGGTATACAGCCGCAGCAGTGAAGCCGTCGTGGAGCGAGCGGACGCCGCTTGTTTCTTCAGTCCGCGGCAGCGGGATGAGAGGGCTACGGTAGAGATATGCTGAGAGCTTGCCCCCTCATCTGACCCTTCGGGCCATCTTCTCCCCGCCGGGGAGAAGAACAAGCAGCAACGCCCCGCTTCCCTCGCGGAACTTTTATCTGCCTTACACCCCGCCCCAGCGGTTGCGGAACACAAGCTCCTCCAACGGCACGCGCTGCCGCCAGCCTTTCACCGCCAGTTCCGGCTCGGTATAGAGCGCATCGACACGGCCGACGCAGAGCCAGGCGACGATTTCGATGTGGTCGGGAATACCGAGAATGGTGCGAATGTCGCTATCGTGGAAAATGCTGACCCAGCCGACGCCGATGCCTTCGGCGCGGGCTGCGAGCCAGAGATTCTGGATGGCGCAGACGGTGGAATAGACATCCGTGCGCGGATTATGGGTGCGGCCCAGCACCACCTTGCCGCCGCGTGTGGGATCGCAGGTGACGCAGATGCTGAGCGGGGCCTTGCGGATGCCTTCAAGTTTCAAGCTCCGGTAGAGAGCCTGTTGCTCGCCCTCGAACATCGCCGCCGCCTCCTCATTGGCGCGGCTGAAGGCCACAAAGGCCGCCTGACGGATCGCGCCATCGGTGATGAGGGTAAAATTCCACGGCTGCATGAAACCGACCGAGGGTGCCGAATGGGCCGCCTTCAGGAGACGCTCCACCAGATCATCCGGCAACGGATCGGACAGGAACTGATCGCGCACGTCACGACGGGTTTCAATGGCGCGGTAAATCGCCTCGCGCTCCTCACCGGAAAACGGGCGGGCGGGTGACAGCGCATGATCGAAAGAACTGGCGCCGGGCGGATTGCTCATGGACGGATCGGCTGGCATCGTTTATCCCCAACAATGCGAAGGCCGGGCGCAAACATACACCCCACCTCGACAACAACCTGCCGCCGTCCGCGCGGTTCGGTCTATCCCGTCAGGCCGGTCTTCTGACTTGGCTTCATCCGCCCTTTTCGCCTTCCCGAATTGCTTCAGTGGCTTCTAAAAAAGAGCGTCCGCCTCACAGCGCTGGGCACGTTCCGGTCTTTCACCGGATTCCCGATTCTCCCGCCGCAAGGGCGGGCACCTGACAAAGGAAGCTATGGGCAAAAAAGTTTGCGAATGCAAGTATTCTGCCGGTGGTGCGGCAATGTGGCCTGCCTCCCCCATTACACCGGGAAATACCTGACATAGGCGAACTCATCCCCATCCGGTGACCAGTTGGGCGAGTTCATCGTTCCCTGCCCGCCGAAAAGCTCAAACAGCGTCTCGGCATTACCACCATCCATACCCATCAGCCGCACCCGCACATCAAGATCGCGCGGATGGTCGAAAACGTCGCCGTCATAGGAGACGAACACCACCTTGTCTCCCTTCGGAGACGGGTGCGGAAACCAGTCGCCATAGGGGCTGTCGGTGATGCGCTCGACGGCGGAGCCATCCACCCGTACGCGCCAGATCTGCATCCGCCCGGTGCGGCTGGAATTGAAATAGATCCACGCACCGTCAGGCGAATAATCCGGCCCGTCATTGCGACCTTCGCCATGGGTCAACCGCGTCTCGACGCCGCTTTCTATATCCATGGAGTAGATATCGAAGACCTGATCGCGAATGCCGCAATAGGCGAAGCTCTTCCCGTCCGGCGACCAGCCATGCCAGTAGGAGGGAAGGTTTTTCGTCATCAGCCGTGGCGCGCCGCCCACAGAGGCCATGAGATAGATGGCGCTCTTGCCGAATTCCACCTTGTCGGAAATGGCGTAGAGTGACCCGTCAGGCGAAATGCCGTGATCGTTGTTGCACAGCGTGGCAAAGCCGGTATCGACCTTTTCCGGCGCAATATCACCGGAAAGAGACAGGCGATAAAGCAGGCCTTCGCTGTTCAACAGCAGATATTTCCCATCCGGCGACCAGTTCGGCGCTTCAAAGAGATCAGGCGTCTGCCACACCACACGCATCTGCCGGGTGCGGATGTTGAAGATTTCGATGGAGCTGCGCATTCTGCCTCCCGGGCGTGTCCGTGTTCTCGTTCAAAGCGCTCGGCATTACAGACATTCCGTTTGCATCCGCCATCGCCGTGATTATGATCCTAGGGCGGCAGGCACCGTCCTGCAAATTCAAACCGGAAAAAACGCCAGCGCCCCGGCACCGTCCGCGCCGCTTGCCGTTTCTCCCAAATCCGAGGTTCCGCGATGAATACCATCGCCGATCACGGCATCCGCTTCGGCCGGATCGCCGCAATGCTTCCTGTCAAAAATATCGAAAAAGCCCATGATTTCTACGTTGGCGTGCTGGGCTTTGAAAAGGCCTTCGAAAACGGCGCTCCCGTCGGCTTCATGATCCTGAAACAGGGCAATGCCGAGCTGCACCTGACATTGCAGCCCACGCACAAGGCAGCGCCCTTCAACGTGGCGCATATGATGGTGAGCGATGTCGATGCGCTGCACGCGATCTGCAAGAGCCACGGGCTGCGCATCATCAAGGGCCTGCAGGACAAGGATTACGGCCTGCGCGCCTTCGTCTTTGAAGACCCCGATGGCAACCGCATCGATGTGGGGCAGGCTATTTGAGATGAGCGAGCGGCGCGGGGTGTTCTCCGTGCCGTCTATGGGTTGTCAAAAAGCTCCTCACACGCGAGTCATCCTTGGGCTTGACCCGAGGACCCACAATCTCAACCGCGCATGGATCCTCGCCTCAAGGGCGAGGATGACGGAGAAAGTCAGTAACTCACCCGCCAGAAATCAATGGCGCGCGCCCTCAATCACCGATCCCGGAACCGGTTGGTGATCGGATAACGCCGGTCACGACCGAAGTTCTTCTTGGTGATCTTAACACCCGGCGCCGATTGCCGGCGCTTGTATTCGGCGAGGTAAAGCAGATGCTCCACCCGGTGCACGGTGGCCACATCATGGCCGCGCGCGAGAATCTCCTCGACCGACATTTCCTTCTCGACAAGGCATTCCAGAATATCGTCGAGCACCGGATAGGGCGGCAGCGAATCCTGGTCGGTCTGGTTGGGACGCAATTCGGCCGACGGGGCCTTGGAAATGATATTGGCGGGGATCACCTCGCCGGAAGGGCCGAGAGCACCCGGCGGAACATGGGCGTTGCGCCAGCTGGAAATGGCATAGACCTGCATCTTGTAGAGGTCCTTGATGGGGTTGAAACCGCCATTCATGTCGCCGTAAAGCGTGGCGTAACCCACCGACATCTCAGACTTGTTACCCGTCGTCACCACCATCGAGCCGAACTTGTTCGAGACGGCCATCAGGATGGTGCCGCGCGTGCGGCTCTGCAGGTTTTCCTCGGTAATGCCCTCTTCCGTACCCTCGAAGAGATCGGAAAGCGCCGAGAGGAACCCTTCCACCGGTTCCACGATCGGCACGATATCGTAACGGCAGCCCAGCGCCCTGGCGCAATCGGCCGCGTCCTTCAGCGATTCTTCCGAGGTATAACGGTAAGGCAGCATGATGCAGCGCACCCGCTCCTCGCCCAGCGCATCGACGGCAAGGGCGGCACAGATCGCCGAATCGATGCCGCCCGAAAGGCCGAGAACCACGCTCTTGAAGCCGTTCTTGTTGACGTAATCACGGAAGCCCAGCATGCAGGCGCGGTAATCCGCTTCCTCACCTTCGGGAATCTTCGAGAAAGGCCCGCTTTCGCAGCGCCAGCCATCTGCCGTGCGTTTCCAGTCGGTGACGGCAAGTGTGGCCTCGAACTGGCTCATCTGGAAGGCAAGCGTCTTGTCGGCATTGAAACCGAAGCTTGCGCCATCGAATACCAGCTCGTCCTGCCCGCCCAGCTGGTTGGCGAAAACGAGCGGCAGGCCGCTTTCGATCACCTGCCTGAGCGCCACCTGATGGCGCACATCCAGCTTGCCGCGATAATAGGGCGAACCGTTCGGCACCAGCAGGATTTCCGCCCCGCTTTCGGAGAGCGTCTCGCAGACACCCATATCGTTCCAGATTTCCTCGCAGATCGGAATGCCGATCCTGACCCCACGGAAATTATAGGGACCGGAAATCGAACCCTCGGAGAAAACACGTTTTTCGTCGAATTCACCGTAATTCGGCAGGTCTATCTTATCGCGCAGCGCGATGATCTTGCCGCCATCCAGAAGCGCCACGGAATTGTGTCGTCCCGTCTCGCCCTGTCGCGGAAAACCGATAACGACGCCCGGTCCGCCATCGGCGGTCTCCGCCGCCAGTTCTTCCACCGCTTTCAGGCATGCTTTCAGGAAAGCCGGCTTCAGCACCAGATCCTCAGGCGGATAGCCTGAAATGAAGAGTTCGGTCAGAAGCAGAAGGTCTGCGCCCTGCGTTGCCGCATCGGCCCTAGCCTCGCGCGCCTTGGCGAGATTGCCCGCCACGTCGCCAACGGTGGGATTGAACTGCCCGACGGCAATCCGGAGATGGTTCTGGATATCGTGTCTGTCGCTCATGGCTTTTCAATACCGCGCCCGTGCCCGCTCCGCAACGCGGCAATTGCATGGCGGCGCCCGTTACGCATCGGGCGCGCGCGTTCACGCTAAGGTTATCGCCGCACCGGCCAGGCTGCGCAAAGTTCATGTCGCGTTCATCGCGCTTATGTGACAGTTACATGACACTTTTGCGACACCCGATTCACCTCCCCGGATCAGCCGTGCCGCCTGAAATACCGGAGTATGGGTTTGAGACATTCGGCGCCAAAAACAACGGCTTCCGAAAAGGCTGGTTTTGTCTTTTCGCCTGCAGGGATTAGGAGCCTTTCGAAGCTTTCGGGCACGGCCTATACGCTTGCCAATCTGACGGTCGCATCCGTTGTGCTCGTTGTGGTGCTGGAGTGGATCGCCCGCGGTTCGCTCACGGATGTCGGTGCTTTCCTCACCTCATCCGCACGCCCCGGCATGACCACCATTGCCGCCGTGCTCGCCCTTCTCGTGGCGCTGGATGCCATCCTTGGCCGGCGTTACCTGTCGCTGATCGCCATTGCACCGCTCTGCGCGATGACCGGGCTGATCTCCGCGCAGAAACAGACCTATCTTTCCGATCCGCTTTACCCCTCCGACCTGCTGTTCGGCCGGCAGATCCTCGAGCTTCTGCCGACCATGCTGAAGGCACAGCCCTTGACGGCCGTACTGTTGGGGTTTGGCATCTGCGCCACCATTGCGGCACTTGTGGCGCTATGGCTGCTGGCGCGCCGCCATTCGCCCGTCCTGCGCTGGCGTGAACGCGCGGCTGGTCTCGCGCTGGCGCTGCCGCTTCTTGCCGGTCTGGCCTCGCTGATGGACTATTCGCACTATTCCTGGGCACGTGACCGTCTTAACATCATACCCATGATGTGGGATCAGCAGGAAAACTACCGTCACAACGGTTTCCTGATGGCCTTCGCCTTCAATATTCCGATGGCCAATGTCTCGGCGCCACAGGGTTACGGTGAAAACAGCATCTCCGACCTGACGTCCGAACCCGCCGCCTTCGCCGCCAACAAGGGCGACTACCCTGACGTCATCATGCTGATGAGCGAATCGCTCTGGGATCCGGCGCGACTCGAAAACGTGAAGCTCTCGGCCGATCCGATGCCGACCATCCGCGCCAAACAGTCGGGCAACGTCTTTTCGCCCGAGTTCGGCGGCATGACGGCGAATGTGGAATTCGAGGCGCTGACCGGCTTTTCCAACGCCTTCCTGCCCTATGGCAGCATACCCTATCAGCAATATATTCGCCGCCCGGTACCCTCGCTCGCCAGTTTCTTCCGCGGTGAAGGCTATTCGGCCATCGCCATGCACCCGTTCCAGGAATGGTTCTGGAACCGCAAGCAGGTCTACAGGAATTTCGGCTTCGAGGAATTCCGCTCGGAAGAGACGCTGCCGGCCATGGAAAAACGCGGCAACTTCGCCTCCGACGATGCGCTGATGGACGAGATCATGGCGACGGCGGACCGGACGCAGAACCCGCTTTTCCTCTTCGCCGTCACCCTGCAGGGACACGGCCCTTACGAGGCCACCCGTTACGCCGAAAACACCATCGGCGTCGAAGGTGATCTCTCCGCCTCCGCCTCGCAGGCGCTCGCCACCTATTCGCAAGGGGTGGCGGAAGCCGATGAAGCGCTGCTGAAACTGACGCGCTGGGCAAAAAAACGCGACCGCGAAACCATCATCGTCCTCTTCGGCGACCATCTGCCGCCGCTCGGCCAGACCTTCGTGGAAAGCGGTTACATGCCGGGCATGGTGGCAAGCCGCCGTGCGCCGCTGGAGGTGATGAAGAAGGAACACGAGACACCGCTCGTCGTCTGGTCCTCTAGAGAGGGCGTGCGCAAGAATATCGGCACCATCAGCCCGGCGCTTCTGCCCTATCATGTGCTGAAGACGGCCGGCTTCTCCGATCCCTTCTATACCGGCACACTGGGCGAGGTGCAGAAGGCCTTCTCCGTCATCGACCGGCATATGCTGGTGGCGACCGACGGCAAGGCCCTGCCCGACTGGTCGATTGCGCCCAATTCCATTCCCGACGTGGTGCGCGATTACCGCCTGCTGCAGTTCGACATGATGTTCGGCCAGCAATATGGCCGCGAGCGCTTCTTCCCCGGTTTCAACTGGCTGCATGAGGGCGCGCCGTCGGTCTGATGGTTTTCGGCGGGGACGCCTGAACCGCATGGCGGTGGAAATCGTTTGAATTCCACCGCCATGCGGGTTTATCTCGGGAAACATCCGCATCGCCCCATCAGAACCGGAGAAACACCGTGTCAGATATCTCCGACTATATCGTTTCGCACTTCAAGCGCTCCTCCCGCGAAATCGGCGAGGTGGAGCAGCGTATTCTCGAACTCTCGCACCAGAAAAAGCTGGTTTCGAGCGACATCAACGCGGAATTTTCCGCCGGCGCCAGCCTCGGCGACAGGCTGGCCGACAATATCGCCAAGGTCGGCGGCTCCTGGGGGTTCATCCTCAGCTTCTGTTTTTTCCTGGTGGTCTGGGCCATCGTCAACACCATCGTGCTGACGACGCGCGCCTTCGACCCCTATCCCTTCATCTTCCTCAACCTGCTGCTCTCCATGCTGGCCGCCATTCAGGCGCCGATCATCATGATGTCGCAGAACCGCCAGGCCGCCCGCGACCGTTTTGAGGCCGCCAAGGATTATGAGGTGAACCTGAAGGCCGAGCTCGAGGTTCTTTCGCTGCATGAAAAGATCGATGTGAAAGTGCTGGCCGAACTGGCGGCGCTCCGCCAGGACCTTGCCGCGCTCCACCGTCACATTACCCGCAAGGAAGACTGACACCGGAAAAATTCGTCCCCGCTTTTCCCCGCTCCGCGGCGCGCTGTTAGAGTGAACGCAGTCCTGCCGGGTGGCTGCCAGACGTGGCGGAAACCAAGGGACGGTCCTGTGGTGGGAACGCTGGCAACGTTCGTGGAAAGGACCATTTCGCAACAGGCGGTGCACGGCCCTTTGCGAAATACGGCATGGTGAAAGACCCGGCTGCGCAACGCATCCGACCCACACCAACCCCAACCAAAGCGCAGCCGGGCAATCGCCCGACGCCCAAACCATCCCAGCCCGGTAGCGCCGTGCGGGATGAAGCTGTTGGGGTTTTAGAGTGTTTTCTGGAAAAGTCGACCGAAGTTCGCGGGGCTTACCCCCCTCTGCCCTGCCGGGCATCTCCCCCTCAAGGGGGGAGATCGGCAGGAAGCGTGAACACCACTTCATTCGCAAATATTGAGATGGGCGAAACCTGCCCGCGAGTCGATCTCCCTCTTTGAGGGGGAGATGCCCGGCAGGGCAGAGGGGGGTAAGCCCCGCGCACCAAGAATCACACAACCTCCTGAAACCTCACCCCCAGTTACGAATCCGTCAGATTCTTACGCTACAGATTGACGCAGGCGTTTGTTGCATTGCACTCTTGCGGGCAAGGCTGAAGGGGGAATCACTCCCCATCGTCAAAATGGCATCACGACCATTTCGCGGCGACGCCATGCCGGATGCGACATCCGGTCATTGCAATAATTCTGTTCCGGGGTTTTTCATGCACCAGTTCGATCTGATTGTTGTCGGCAGCGGTCCGGCGGGAAGACGGGCCGCCATTCAGGCCGCCAAGCTCGAAAAGAGGGTTCTGGTCATCGAGAAGGGCAGCCGCGTCGGCGGCGTTTCGGTGCACACCGGCACCATCCCTTCGAAGACCCTGCGCGAAACGGCGCTCAACCTCACCGGCTGGCGCGAGCGCGGTTTTTACGGGCGCGCCTATCGTGTCAAGCAGGAGATCGACGCCGAAGACCTGCGCCGCCGCCTGCTCATCACGCTGGATCACGAAGTGGAAGTGCTGGAGCACCAGTTCGCCCGCAACCGCGTCCAGCACATTCGCGGCACGGCAAGCTTCATCGACGCCAACACCATGAAGGTGGTGAAAAGCGATGGTGAGATCATGACCGTTACCGCGACATCCATCCTGCTGACCATTGGCACCCGCCCCTACCGGCCGCCGCATATTCCCTTCGATGGCGAAGCGGTGCTCGATTCGGACGAGATTCTCGAGATCAAGGAACTGCCGCGCTCGATGATCGTTGTCGGCGCCGGCGTCATCGGCATCGAATATGCCACCATCTTCAGCGCGCTCGACACGCAGGTGACGGTGGTGGAGCCGCGCGAAACGATGCTCGAATTCATCGACAAGGAAATCGTCGAGGATTTCGCCTATCAGCTGCGCGACCGCAACATGAAGCTGATCTTCGGGCAGAAGGCGGAAAAGGTGGAGCGTGACGAAAGCGGCAAATGCCTCGTCTCGCTCGGCAATGGCCGCGTCCTCAAGGCCGAGACTGTGCTGTTTGCCGCCGGCCGCGTCGGCGCTACCGATACGCTCAACCTTTCGGCCTGCGGGCTGGAGGCCGACAGCCGCGGCCGCCTGAAAGTCGATCCCGAGACCTTCCAGACCTCGGTGCCGAACATCTATGCCGCCGGCGACATCATCGGTTTCCCGAGCCTTGCCTCCACCTCAATGGAACAGGGCCGCATCGCCGCCCGCCATGCCGTCGGTGCACCGGCCGGCGAACCGCCGCAATTTTTCCCCTATGGCATCTATGCCGTGCCTGAGATCTCCACCTGCGGCCTGACGGAAGAAGAAGTCATCGAACGCGCCATTCCCTATGAGTGCGGCATCGCCCATTTCCGCGAAACCTCGCGCGGCCATATCATGGGTCTCGACAGCGGGCTCTTGAAGATGATCTTCTCGCTGAAAACCCGCCGCCTGCTCGGCGTCCACATCGTCGGCGAAGGCGCCACCGAACTCGTGCATATCGGCCAGGCGGTGTTGAACCTCAAAGGCACGGTGGAATATTTCGTCGAGAACACCTTCAACTATCCGACGCTGGCGGAAGCCTACAAGATCGCCGGGCTGGATGCGTGGAACCGCATGGGTGAGATCAAGAAGGATTGAGCGGCGGATTTTCAAAGGGGTGCGAAGCTACCGAGAGGCATGGCAAGTTGCCTTGCGCGCTTGTGGCAAGGTCGTAGCATCCCCACTCCGTCACCCCGGACTTGATCCGGGGTCCAGCCAACCCAAGTCCTTGGGCTGAGAAGACTCATCCCACAGCCACGATGCTCCTCCGTCATCCTCGGGCTTGTCCCGAGGATCCACAACCCGCGCGTACCATGGATCTTCGGGTCAAGCCCGAGGATGACGGAGAGGTTTCAGCAATTCCGCCGCAGACGGAACCACGCTCACCATCTAATGCTATACCGCGCACTCACCCCCGGCCGGAAATGATCCGCAAAACCCTGGTCAAGCGTTCCGCGCACCGTCAGATTATCGCCGATCTTCTGCTCCACCGCCACGCCGCTGCTGAACTCGTTGAAGCTGTTGCGGCTCGCCCCCGTCAGCACGAAGGCCGTGCCGGTTTCCGAGCGGGACAGGCGCAACGACTGCGACACATCAAGACCGTTCCATTGCTGCGCCGTGCCGTCGTAACGCACGGTGAAATTGCGGTTCGCCTCGATATCCAGTTCCGGCGTGACGATGCGCTTCTGCTGCGATGTCATGGAGAGGCTGCTCGACCCCGTCAATGCATTGACGATGACACCGACATCGCGTGCAAGCGAGACACCGGGCAGCTGTTCCGCCAGCAGCGTGACATTACCCCACAGCCGAACCGGCGTATCCACCACCTGCCCTGTCCTCGAGGCATTCATGCCCATTTCCAGCCCCGCCCGGATCGGCGTATCGACCGGCAGCTTGGCACCGATACGCGCCGTATAGGAGCGATCGGAATTCTTGACCGGTTTCCAGATCAGCCCGGCCTCATCCGCATGAGCGGCCGTGGCAGCGGTGAAGAGCGACAATGCAAGGGCAGAACCCGTTCGGAGCGACATACTTGTCCCCTGGCAAATTAAGGGCGCGCCGGAAGAACCCGGCAGGCACGGTAAAAGCGGAGGCCAATGGTTTGGCAGCGATGAGGCCACATCAGAGCGGCGCACGATACCCGAGCGACCGCGTTCAGCGACCGGGGCAAATCATGCTGCGCAGGGTGCCAGATGAACGGGAGATGAACAAGAGCAGATGCAGCAAAAAATCATGCTGCACCGCATTGTGATCAAAAACGCGGGCGAATATTTGGTTTGCGGCAGCGTTGACGGGGGCGGATGTCCAGGACTTGGGCCAGTCTCGCGGCGGGTTGATGACGAAGACACACGCCGTGACGGAAACACTCAATTTAGTAACCTAAAGGTTCCCCGAAAGGACGACCTTCTCGTCGAAACACGGACCGCGACGATTTCGTTGCGACTAAAAAGAACAGTGGATTTAGTCGGAGCGCTTTAAACGGTTCGGGTGCTATTTGTCCCAATCGTCGAGATTATCGAAAAGCGTAGGCCCGCCTTCGCGCCCAAGGGTCGCAGAGCGCTCCCTCAAGATTTCAATGACGGCTTCCAAAGACATCGCGGGTGAGAGCATCTCACCGTTGATCGCAATCACCCGAAGCACTTGTCGGTTTTTCGTTTTTCCTTCTAGGGTTTGGTAAATCCACTGAACTTTCAAGGTATCCAAAACACCGACCTGTAGGTGCTTACGATCAACAAGTTCCCAAAAAACTTCATCGTCAATTACGAAGTAACACGTCCGGTTGAAGACGTCCCTGCCCTTCCATTGGCGGCTGTGCTGATCCTCTTTGTCCCAATTAGGAGAACTAACTGACACCTCTTCAATCGCCGTGTGCCACGTACCCTCATCACCCTCGCTATCGCGCTTTGCAGGTCTCTGTGCACGGCCGGGAAAAGCGCTACGAGGGACGGGAAAATCAGAAAATGGTGTAAACCCTATGCGCTTAATCTCACGGTCGAACACGCAAGCTCGATAAAAATCAGCGCGAGCTTCGAGTATCTCATTTATCTCGACCTTTCCGTCGCCTAATAAGATGATTTCGTCAGTCTCTTTCTCAAGACTTGCTCGCGCCATCGCAGCGAGCATATTAGCACCTGCCTCGCAAATCCTTTCATTGAGGGCGAAACCGGAGCTTTCACTAAAGCTGCCGTTCGTCTCAGTTCCGGCTCCTTCAGCTTTTTTGGTAGTGATTTCGATTAGATCTAATGTAGATACGCCCGCTTGATATGCCCATTCTGACGGTGACTTTCCAGTGAGTCCACGAACGAACGCAGCTGGGGTATCACTGTCTAGGAAAACGACAAGACCAACGAGCGCAGGGATCACGATCTTTAGAGATTGTAAAAACGTTCCCTCTTGTGCCGGTAGCACGACAATCTGAAATTCGAGGCCACCTCCAAACACCGCAGTGTTGAGAGCTTCAACAACGTTCCTTGCTCCAATGGCAGTTCCAAGGAAGGTCTCCAACTCAATGTGGTGATCAATTACGTCGAAGTGGATGAAGATAGTTTTAGATTGGCGCGGATATTCTACGAACTCTGTTTGCGGCATGAATTGGTCCCCTCAGTCCCTGAAGATACAACTAAGCCGTTAGACGCAAGGGATACAAGTCAACAAATGCGTTAAGTCACAGCCGCGGAAAATCGTAAACGAAGTACCCCACTTAAGTATAACTCGATGAATCACAGCGATCTTCCGCCTATTTCGAAAGACCTCATGGAAGCCCTCGTTAAAAGGTTCCTCGAAGCTCCCGCCCTGAGGGCGAAGCGAACGGCCCGTTCTCGTCTGCACATTCTGCTTGATACGAGGGTGCAGACGTCCCAAATTATTTAGATTCGGAGACTTCGGCATAAAAAAAGGCCGCAGCTTTCGCTACGGCCCCTTGTTCAATCAACTTACACCGAAGAAGATTATTCGGCGTCGCCTTCGGCGGCCTTCTTCTTGGCAGGAGCCTTCTTCTTCGGAGCGGCTTCTTCGCCTTCAGCGGCGTTGTCAGCCTTGGCAGCAGCCTTTTTCTTGGCCGGAGCCTTCTTCTTGGTTTCCGTTTCTTCTTCGCCGTCGTCAGCCAGCAGCTCTTCCTTGGAAACGGTCTTGTCCGTTACCGAGATTTCGGAGAGCAGCTTGTCGATGACCTTCTCTTCAAAGATCGGAGCGCGCAGCGAAGCGGAAGCGCCGGGGGTGTTGCGGAAGAAATCGAGGATTTCCTTCTGCTGGCCGGGGAACTGCTGCAGCTGCTGGAACAGCGCGCGCTGCATTTCTTCTTCGGTCACTTCAACGCCGGCCTTTTCGCCGATTTCGGAGAGAACGAGGCCGAGACGAACGCGACGCTCAGCAAGCTTGCGATATTCTTCGCGGGCTTCTTCTTCGGTCGTGTCTTCGTCAGCGAAGGTCTTGCCGGACTGGGCGAGATCGGTGTTGATCTGGCGCCAGATGTTATCGAACTCGGCGTCGACGAGGCCAGCCGGCGTGTCGAACTTGTACATCTCGTCCAGCTGGTCGAGGATCTGACGCTTGACCTTCTGGCGGGTGACGTTGCCGTACTGGCTTTCGATCTGGCCCTTGACGATTTCCTTCAGCTTTTCAGCCGATTCGAGACCGAGCTTGGTGGCCAGTTCGTCGTTGATTTCAACAGCAGCGGCAGCAGCAACTTCCTTGACGGTGATGTCGAAGTTGGCTTCCTTGCCGGCGAGGTTCGCAGCCGGGTAGTCGGCCGGGAAGGTCACGGTGATGGTCTTTTCGTCGCCGGCCTTGACGCCAACGAGCTGGTCTTCGAAGCCGGGGATGAAGCGGCCAGAACCGAGAACCAGTTCAGCGTCTTCAGCAGCGCCGCCGTCGAAGGCAACGCCGTCAACCTTGCCGAGATAGTTCATGGTGACGCGGTCGCCATCGGCGGCCTTGCCCTTCTTGGCCTCGTAGGTGCGGGCGCTTTCGGCGATCTTGAGGATCTGCTCGTTGATTTCGTCTTCGGAGACTTCAACAACTTCGCGGGTAACCTTGATGCCGTCATTGGCCTTCAGTTCGATGGCCGGAATGATTTCGTAGGCAACGGTGAATTCGAAATCGGATTCAGCCGACAGGATCTTTTCGGCTTCCTGCTCGTCTTCGGTCATGGAGATGGCCGGCTGGGTAGCAGACTTCTCGCCGCGGCTGGAGAGGATTTCGGAAGGCTTTTCACGAACCAGCTCGTTGACGAGGTCGGCCATGATGGACTTGCCATACATCTTCTTCAGGTGGCCCATCGGCACCTTGCCGGGACGGAAACCGTTGATGCGAACCTTGTCCTTGGCGTCAACCAGGCGCTCGTCCAGACGGGCCTTCATGTCGGCAGCCGGGATAACGATCTTGAGTTCGCGCTTCAGCCCTTCAGCGAGCGTTTCAATAACCTGCATTTTCTCAAACCTTCACATCATGGCGGCGGTGCTCAGACAGCCGTTGGTTTACTTTCGAGCACTGCGCCGGAAACTTCGTTCCCCGGCCGTGGCTTCCCTTATTTCTTTACACAAGCGCCTGCCGCACACCTTTGCGCCTGCACCGGAGACCAAAGACCAAAGGGGAGAAAAGAACCCCGAAGCTCCCCGCATCTTATAAAGATGCACTCTGGCGCAAGCGTGGCACAGCCATGCCTTGCTTGTGGTGCGGGTAGAGAGACTCGAACTCCCACGCCGAAGCGTTGGTACCTAAAACCAATGCGTCTACCAATTCCGCCATACCCGCACGTTGGGCGGCGGTATGTCACAATGTTCTGAAAGGGTCAAGCACGCCGTTCCCCCGCCTTTCGTTTCCTCCGGACTTTTCTTGTTGCCCGCACCGACGGGGATAGGCAGCCGCCCTCTATGCTTGGTTGCCGCCGGTGCCAGGGGATGGGGCGCAAGGACCGGACTGGGGCGATTCTGGGCTGGAAACGGGAAACCGCGGGGCATCCGCCCCCTCGCCTTGCCGGCCCGCCCCAAGCGGCACATCCGCATGGAAGCAGGCGGGGAAGCCGGCAATATTTATGCGGCTACATTGACATTATATATAGCCTCTCCCGCAACCGACATTGCCGGATTGCCGCCCCCCGCTTCATATCTGCAATTCAAGGCTTCTGCGCCGCGCCCACCCCGTATCCGGCCATGCCTCCCGGATTCGCAACGCCCAACCCCATTCGATCACCAAAAGCACACAAATTGGTCACAAATTATGCACGGATCGCCGCAATCGGGTGGATTTCTCCACTTGCCTTGCGTTTAATGCATAGGTGGCATCTTGCTTTGTCTGTTTTTGTTTTGATTAAACCGATTATATTCATGGTCATACAGAGATCGAGTTCAGCCCCGGACCAAAGCCTCCCAAGACTGGCCGTAGAGACTGAACAGCACGAAGAGGAAGATGAAAATGAACATCACACGCTCGCTGACCAACTGGCGCAAGTATCGTCAGACCGTAACCGAACTCGGCCGCATGACCGACCGCGAACTGAATGACCTCGGCATCGGCCGTCAGGACATCCGCCGCGTCGCCCGCACCGCCGTCGGCATCTAATTACACGCCCCGCCGCTTATTGCGGCGGATGCGAGACGACCTACCCAAAAAGGCCTGAGGCTTCCGCCTCCGGCCTTTTTTCGTTTTGGGCGACTGCACAGCCACTCGCCGCATCGGCAGATGAAAAATGCATCGATGGGCCGACCATTTGCACAGACCTGGATCGCGTTAGAGCCTCTCCACCGCTGCTTTTCACACAGGAAAGCCTCTCCTGCGCCGCCAAAGGCTGCCAAATCGGTCAAAATCGCCTGAAACGCAGGCATTTCCGCTCATATTTTGCCCAACTGATATTCAAAGCCGCAAATTTAGCCGACATAGTGCACAAATGCATGGCAGTAGCCTAAATTCTGCACTGCACAACATGGCTCAATGTCTATATATAAACCTCAACAGCCGAGAGCACAGAGAAACACTGAGCCGGCAGACGAAATCAACAGAGATAGATTGAGGAAACGACCATGAACCCCATCCGCATCGCAAAGAACTGGATCTCCTACCGCCGCACGATCAACGAACTTGGCAGCCTGTCCAACCAGGCTCTGAGCGACATCGGCCTGACCCGTTACGACATCCGTAACGTAGCAGCCCGTTCGTTCCGCTAAGGCGTAAACGATCGTCCCGCTGCCCGACCTCCAGGGCGCGACGATCGAGCGACAGGTTAAAAAAAGCGGCGCCTCTGGCGCCGTTTTTGATTCTGGCGGAATATGCTGGAAACTCTCGCCAGTCGGCGGTTGAAAAACATCAGCACGGCACATCACGCCATGCGGTGTCGCCCCCTCCTTGTCGGTTGCTCTTCCGCTACACTCCTCTCCCGTCATGCCGGATTTGATCCGGCATCCAGTCACGGCGCGTCTGCGCCGTGGGAAGAGTCCTTTCAGCCCAAAGACTTGGGCTGGCTGGATTCCGGCTCAAGGCCGGAATGACGGAGGAAGATGGCCCCCTACAAAAAACGCTGCCAACCATCACAGCAAATTACACATCCAGACGAAGACGAGGTCACCAATCACATTGGGGCGACCTGCTAGCATAAAGACCACATCCCCCCGTCGTAATCCTCACCCCAAAAACATTTGGCTGCCCCGGCCATGCATGCTAGTGCATCCGCAAACAATGCAGCGTCCTTCGGGACCCGCGCGGAACAATCACTCGAAAGACAGCCGCCGGACGGGAGCCTTTGCCCCGCGGCCGCCCATGGACACCGAAATGCAAGACAAGACCACTTCTCCCATTCATGTCGTGGGCGGCGGACTGGCCGGTTCGGAGGCCGCATGGCAGATCGCGCAAAGCGGCGTCCCCGTCATCCTGCACGAAATGCGCGGCGTGCGCGGCACGGATGCGCATAAGGGCGATACGCTGGCGGAACTGGTCTGTTCCAACTCCTTCCGCTCCGACGATGCAACGGCGAACGCAGTGGGCGTCATCCATGCGGAAATGAGGCTCGCCGGCTCGCTGATCATGGCCTGCGCCGACAGACACCAGGTGCCGGCCGGCGGTGCGCTCGCCGTCGACCGAGACGGGTTTTCTGAAGCCGTGACGAAAGAGCTGGAAAGTCACCCCCTGGTGACGATCGTGCGCGAAGAGGTGAACGGCCTGCCGCCGAAGGAATGGGGCAACTCGATCATCGCCACCGGCCCGCTCACCTCGCCGGATCTCGCCGCCGCCATTCAGGCCGAGACGGGTGAGGATGCGCTCGCCTTTTTCGACGCCATCGCCCCCATCGTGCACCGCGACAGCATCAACATGGATATCTGCTGGTACCAGTCGCGTTACGACAAGGTCGGCCCTGGCGGCACCGGCAAAGACTACATCAACTGCCCCTTGGATGAGCAGCAATACAACGCTTTCATCGATGCACTGATCGCCGGCGACACGGTGGGTTTTAAGGAATGGGAAGGCACACCCTATTTCGACGGCTGCCTGCCGATCGAGATCATGGCCGAACGCGGCCGCGAGACACTGCGCCACGGCCCGATGAAGCCGATGGGCCTGACCAACGCCCATAATCCCACCGTCAAGGCCTATGCCGTCGTCCAGCTGCGGCAGGACAATGCGCTCGGCACGCTCTACAACATGGTCGGTTTCCAGACCAAGCTGAAATATGGCGTTCAGGCGGATGTGTTCCGCATGATACCGGGCCTCGAAAATGCGGAATTCGCGCGCCTCGGCGGCCTGCACCGCAACACCTATATCGATTCCCCCATCCTGCTCGACCGCTCGCTGAAGCTGAAATCCCGGCCGGACCTGCGTTTCGCCGGCCAGATTACCGGCTGCGAAGGTTACGTGGAAAGCGCCTCCGTCGGCCTTCTCGCCGGCCGCTTCGCCGCCGCCGAACAGAAGGGCGAGACCCCGAGCCTGCCGCCGGCCACCACCGCGCTCGGCTCGCTTCTCAACCACATCACCGGCGGCCACCTCTCCTCCGATGATGAGCCGGGCAAACGTTCCTTCCAGCCGATGAACATCAATTTCGGCCTCTTCCCGGAACTGGCGCCGGGCTCAATCGTCAAGCCTGAAGGCGTGAAGCGTTTTCGCGGCAAGGACAAGACGATCATGAAACGTCAGCTGATTGCAGCGCGGGCGTTGAGGGATTGCGCGGAATGGCTCGACCTTTCAAAGGCTTCCGTCGCCACATCCTGAATTTGAGACCACCCGCGCTCCACGCAATGGCGGGGCGCGGTCATGGCTTACATGACATTCCATTTATTGAAATCGGATTTGCCGGACTGATAGGGGTAGTGCCGCGAAAAGAATGGATTGATCGCCGTTACATATTCGAAGTCTATGGTGGTATCGGCCAGAAAGGCAAATAGCGGTCGATAGCTGTAACGCCCTGAAACCACGATAATCGCTTCATTTGGCCCGAAATTGCCGTCCTTAATCGCCTTGTCCCATTTTACGCCTTCGGCTGAACCGAAGAAATTATACGGCTGAAATTGCAGCTCGGGAACATTGCCCACCAGCTTTGCGCTTCTCAAAGTGAGGTTAAGCTTTTCGGTCTGAAGAAGACCGTTTCCGGACATGAGCACGAACGTTTTGACGCCCGTTCTCACCCGGGTCTCGAACTCCGGAAACCGTGCCGACCAACGGGCCGTATTGTCCACGGCCGTCACAAAGCGATCGTAGCTCAGCCATCCGCGTCCGATTTCAAGAACAACGGCCAGAACAAGGATGAGCAGTGGCGCCAGAAGAGCCATCTCGACGGCAGCGGCGCCGGAGCGGCAAAGCCCCATGGAATACAGACGGGATATAGGTCGCATGATGCTCATTCGGTCACCCGCACAGCCGTTATCGCCAGCGACACATTTTGGAGCTGACGGACAGTCCCTGAGCTTGGAACGAGCAGGTGCGTCGTCGGCATGACGAAGTTCCACCTGTACCCCACCGCCAGAATATATTGTCCTGCCGCGGCGGTCGGCGACTGAAAGCTGTTCTCTATCGGAAATGCGACGGGGGCCGCGGCAATGTCGTCATCAAGTATTGGCGTGAGTGAAATCTTCAAATTATCCGCATTAGTCGCGGTGATGAACCCGGACGAAATCGCCTGCCGCAATGCCCTCTCCGTCACCTGCTGACGATGCATCGCAGCTCGGCGCAAATATTCAACGCCGGCACTCGAAGCGGTTGAGAGATAAAGATGGTAGAGCAGCAGCAGCCCGATTTCGAGGATTCCGAAAATCAAAATCAGAAAAACGGGCAACAGCAGGCCCACTTCAACGGCGGCGGCAGCCTGCCTGTCGGCAAGAATCCTCAGGTAAAGCCGCCTGAAAAGCCGGTGCCGTGAACCGTCATGCGATTGCTTGCCGCCATGAGCCGCAGGTGCGATTTCAGGAACGCTCATCGCCGTACCGTCCGATATATCGCAACTCAAAGCCGGTAATGATGCCGCCGAAGCTATCACTTAACCCCGAAGCCGCAATGGTCAGCCTGTATATGGAATAAGTGTCGACCGTGATCTGCTCCCGGTATTGCCGCCATCTGATGACCTGATCGATGGCGTTTTTCATCCCCGGGCCTTGTTTCATCTGGAAGATGGTTTTCACCGCCCCGGATTGCGGCAGCAGCGGTTGCAGAGATATATCGATACCATTGGTCAGTTCGGCACTTTTCACGTTGTTAAAACTGCTCTTTCGGCCATTGTACCAAACCGAAATCTCGTATTTTCCCGGGTGAAGTTCGACGTCTTTGTAGATCGAGCTGTTTGCATCAGTGCGCTTCTTGCCCTGTATTGATGTCCCCCAGTCACTATCCAGTTCAATAACATAGCGAGTGGGCAGGGGCGCAAGACTACTATTGGCACCCTCCTCAAACAGCGGCCTGTCACTTGACTGCACTGCCTTTTCATTTCCTTTTAACTTGCAAGCCTTGTCATTTGCGGTTTCGTCTCCCTTTTCAGCCTCTTTTTCGAAACCTTCCGGATATCCCTCCCATGCATGGATCTTACGGCAGCAAGGGCTACTCCAGTCCTGCAATTCGATACCGGGTCCCGTTCCGCCGTGCCATTTCAACTCCGTGTAAGGATACACACCCCAGCACCCGCTGGGCGTCTGGGTCGTTATGCCGTTCTTCAGAATACGCTCCCGGCCGAGAGTATTGTTTTCAAAATTATTATCGACGAGTACTTCACCGTCATATGGATAGGGCGGGATACCCTCGCAGGAATAGGCAAGGCGATATTTCATCTCATCGACATCGAACATATCCGCAAACAGGAGCCGATAGCTGAATTCGGCTTTGATATCAGTCCGCAGCCAGTTGATGGTGACATCACGTTCCAGCACCTTTTGTTTTGTCGACTGGATCATCGCATCGAAGGTTGTCAGCACATTTTCACGGCGTGTCGAATCCGCACCCACATCGGTACGCGTCGGTTTGGTCGAGCGCTCACAGGCAAGCGCCATAACGCGCTTGGACTGAAGAAAATAACTCAGGCCTCTACCGCCCTCAAAAAGCAGTCCCATCAGGATGATAAAAACCGGCAGAAGCAGCGCCGTCATGATCGCAAAGGCGGCCGTGCGGTCGCCTATGAAAAGCGAAAACAGCCCTTCACGAACAGCCTTTTTTCTTGTCCACTCAAACATCCTGAAAACACCGTCTCATGTCGCTCATCGCGGCGGGAAAGGCGCACTGTGAAAAGCGGTGCGCCCGGCTTTCTGCCACGCTAAAAAATATCCGGCCTGCCGCCGGGTGCTGAAAATTGCCTGTCGATTGGCGAACGCTTTTTCGGGAGCAGTTCTCGCCGACCTCTTAAAATCCACGGGGTCATTAGCACGGAAACCGTAAACCAAAGGCCAACAAAAATCGAAAAATATGCTGTAAATTCATATGCTTAATTCATTTATTAATAAATTAGAACGTATGAATTACGGCCATCATGCCGTGCATGACGGGGCCGATTTCGGCAATGCAGTTTTCTTCGGGGCGACAAACCGGGCTTTGCCCCTTGTCCCTCCAGCCAAGCTCGGGCAAAACAGCCCTGTTCAATCACAAGACAATGCCAGGAGATAAGATATGGACGTTCGCGCCGCAGTTGCCATTCAGGCCGGAAAACCGCTTGAGGTCATGACCGTTCAACTCGAAGGCCCCCGTGCCGGCGAAGTGCTGGTTGAGGTCAAGGCGACCGGCATCTGCCATACAGACGATTTCACCCTGTCGGGCGCCGATCCGGAAGGCCTGTTCCCGGCCATTCTCGGCCATGAAGGCGCGGGCATCGTGGTGGATGTCGGACCGGGCGTCACCTCGGTCAAGAAGGGCGACCATGTCATTCCGCTCTACACGCCGGAATGCCGCGAGTGCTATTCCTGCACCTCGCGCAAGACCAATCTCTGCACCTCAATCCGCGCCACCCAGGGCCAGGGCGTGATGCCTGACGGCACCTCGCGCTTCTCGATCGGCAAGGACAAGATCCATCACTACATGGGCTGCTCGACCTTCTCGAACTATACGGTCCTGCCGGAGATCGCGCTGGCCAAGATCAACCCGGACGCGCCCTTCGACAAGGTCTGCTACATCGGCTGCGGCGTCACCACCGGCATCGGTGCGGTCATCAACACCGCCAAGGTCGAGATCGGCTCCACGGCGATCGTCTTCGGCCTTGGCGGCATCGGCCTCAACGTGCTGCAGGGCCTGCGTCTTGCCGGCGCGGACATGATCATCGGCGTCGACATCAACCCCGACCGCAAGGCCTGGGGCGAGAAGTTCGGCATGACCCATTTCGTCAACCCGAAGGAAGTCGGCGAGGACATCGTGCCCTATCTCGTCAACATGACGAAGCGTAATGGCGACCTGATCGGCGGCGCGGATTACACGTTCGATTGCACCGGCAATACCAAGGTCATGCGCCAGGCGCTGGAAGCCTCGCATCGCGGCTGGGGCAAGTCGGTCATCATCGGCGTTGCCGGCGCCGGCCAGGAAATCTCCACGCGTCCGTTCCAGCTCGTCACCGGCCGCAACTGGATGGGCACCGCTTTTGGCGGTGCGCGCGGCCGCACGGATGTGCCGAAGATCGTCGACTGGTACATGGAAGGCAAGATCCAGATCGACCCGATGATCACCCACACCATGCCGCTCGAAGACATCAACAAGGGCTTCGACCTGATGCACAAGGGCGAAAGCATCCGCGGCGTCGTGGTTTATTGATTGGATAAGACAGAGGCGGGACGCGCGTAACCGCGCGCGCCCGCCTTTCATACAAATGTGATCGCCTCCAACCGCCTGCAGCCATTGCGATTAACGGGACGGTAAATCTATCGTCGTAAGCCGATACTACGCGGTGGAGTTGAAAATCCCTCCCCGCCCAGAACGGCGCCAGACCAGCGGAGAGCGACCCTGAAAATCGTACCGATCGACAACGGAAACCGCGTCGCCGCCGTCGCTCTTCTGGCGAAAGGCTTCCCGGAAAAAAGCGAGGCCTTCTGGTCGCGTGGGTTGTCGCTCATCAGAGAACATCACGAGCGGCGCGAACTGGGTCCGATCGGGCAATTGCTGATGAAGGGCGACGATGCCGCAGGCGTGCTGCTGACGATCAAAAGCCGCCTGCCCGACACCGGCACGATCATCGTCAACCTGTCCAGCTGGTATGTGGAGCCTTCCTGCCGCTGGTTCGCACCGCGCATGCTGCAGATGGCCTCATCCAATGAGGACGAAATCTTCACCGATCTCACCCCCTCTCCCGAAGCCTGCAGGCTGAATGAGAGGCTGGGCTTTGCGACGGTGACCGATTGCACGCTTTTTTATCCGCTGCCCTTTGCTGCACTTCGCCCGGCGAGTGCGCGGCTCCGCCCGCTTGCGGACATAAAACCGGGAATATTGTCCGCCGAAACGCGCGACATGCTGGAAGACCACGCCCGCCTCGGCTGCATCGTGGCCGTGATGGAGGCGGAGAACCGCCACCACCCGCTGGTCTTCCTGAAAACCACAACCAGAAGACTGCCCTCCGCGCGCCTCATCCATTGCGACGACCGGCAGGTTGCGCAAAGGCACATATCCGCAATTGCCCGCCACCTTCTTGGCCACGGCCGGGTTGCGCTGACCATGGCGGCACTTGAGGGAGAGCGAAAGGCCGGTGGCCTTGCCGCACATAAATCTGCACCGATACAAGTAAAAGGCGTATGGAACCCACAATTTATTAACGAAACATACTCAGAGTTGGTGTTATTGCCACCGTAGGTATTTTAGTGATTCGTGCGCGACTTGACGGAATCTTGGCCTTTACAGACAAAGCGCCGTTCCGGGCAGTCTTCTGGGGAACACGAGGGAAATCGGAGAACGAGCATGCTTGCAGCGCAAAAGAGTGAAATCGACGTTGCTGATACCATCTATTCCTACCTCTCCAATCGTTTTCCCGCCTATGCCCCCTTTTCCGCCGACACGCTGCTTCTCGAAGGCGGTGTGATCGATTCGCTTGGCTTTCTGGAACTGATGATCTTCCTCGGCGAGGGTTTCGGCATCATTCTCGATGACGAGCATTTCACCCCCGACAATCTCGGCACGCCGGCCGATCTCATCGCCTTCGTCCTCA
The DNA here is from genome assembly GCF_003031125.1 of Agrobacterium sp. LAD9. Classification (NCBI taxonomy): domain Bacteria; kingdom Pseudomonadati; phylum Pseudomonadota; class Alphaproteobacteria; order Hyphomicrobiales; family Rhizobiaceae; genus Agrobacterium; species Agrobacterium sp. LAD9. The sequence goes on from NZ_PHGS01000007.1 coordinate 372,343, forward strand.
GGGAACGGAGGAGATGACACCCCATTTCCTGCTGCACCATCTTCTTACCGCGCGCGCGGCGAGCGACGATCCGGCCGTCGTCCACAAGGACCGATCGCTGAACTATCGCGAATTCGCCGCCGCGGCGGCCCATTGTGCAGCGGCATTGCAGGAAGCCGGAGCGCAACGCGGTGACCGCGTCGTCATCTATCTGCCGCGCGGCATCGAGGAATGCTGGTCGATCTTCGGCGTGAGCATGGCGTCCGGCGTTTTCGTGCCTGTCAACGCATTGCTGAAGGCGCAGCAGATCCGCCATATCATCAGGGATTGCGGCGCAAAGATTGTTATCAGCGACGCCACGATGATGGATGAATTGAAGGCAGCATTGGCAGACCTTCCCGACGTCACGGTCCTGCTGGCGGAGGAGATTGGGAACCGCACCGGCGCACCCGCCCGGCCTTCGGCGGCGATCGGCGAAGACCTGGCCGCAATTCTCTACACCTCCGGCTCCACCGGCTCGCCGAAGGGCGTGATGCTGTCGCACCGCAATCTTCTGGCCGGCGCGCGCATCGTTCGCACCTATCTGGACATCACTGGCAGGGACCGCATTCTTTCTCTCCTGCCCTTCAGCTTCGATTATGGCCTGAACCAGCTGCTGACGGCGGTGGAACAGGGCGCGGCCACTGTCATCTCCACCTTCCGGCTGGGCGATGAGATCGTCCGCGATCTGCGCGACCACGCCATCACGGGTCTGGCCGGTGTCCCGACCATCTGGGCGATCCTGACAAAAGCGGCCCCGTCGCTCACAAAGACACCGCTGCCGCATCTGCGCTACATCACCAATTCCGGCGGACGCGTGCCGCAGGAAACCGTAAAAGCACTGCGCGAGAAGCTGCCGGACACGAAAGTCTACCTGATGTATGGCCTCACCGAGGCCTTCCGCTCCACCTTCCTGCCGCCTGATGAAATCGACCGCCGCCCGACCTCCATCGGCAAGGCCATTCCCGAATGCGAAATCTTCATCGTCACCGCTGAGGGACAGAGGGCAAAACCGGGTGAACCCGGCATTCTCGTGCATCGCGGCCCGACCGTCTCGCTTGGTTACTGGAACCGGCCGGAGGACACGGCCAAGGTGCTGCGCCCTCACCCCTTCATTCCGGCGGCACTGGGCGGCGAGACCGTGTGTTATTCCGGCGATCTGGCGGTGGAAGACGAGGACGGTTTCTTCAGCTTCGTTGCCCGCAACGATGCAATGATCAAATCCTCAGGCTACCGCATCAGCCCGACCGAGGTCGAGGAGAGCCTGATGTCGACGGGGCTTTTCCAACAGGTCGCCGTCATCGGCCTGCCCGACCCCTTTGCGGGCGAAAAGGTTCATGCCGTAGCGACCGCCGCCAACCAGAATATCGATGTTTCGGCCGCGCTTAAAAAAGCCGCCGAAATGCTCGCCCCCTTCATGATCCCGCGCGCCATCGAACTGGTGGAACGACTGCCGATAACGGCCAATGGCAAGGTGGATTACCGCGCGCTGGTGCGCGAACGGACGGACAATGGCGCCAACGGATAAACCCCAGAGCCACGGCCCGGCCTTTGCAGCCGCGTTATTCGGCATAAGCGAAAACGATCTGATGATCGGTGGACTTCCCGTGCGCGATATTGTCGCCGGAACCGGAACACCATGCTTTCTCTATGACGCCAGCGCCATGCGCCGCGCCTATCGCAATCTCGAAACGGCGCTCAGTGGCTTTGCCGACATCTATTATTCGGTGAAGGCCAATCCCCTGCCCGCCATCATCTCGCTTTTCCGCCAGGAAGGCGCGGGTGCGGAAATCGCTTCCGTCGGTGAATACCGCGCCGCCATCAAGGCCGGTGTCGCACCGGAAAACATCATCTTCGCCGGCCCCGGCAAAAGCAAAGCCGAATTGCGCGAAGTGATCGAGGGCGGCATCGGCGAAATCCACATCGAAAGCGCCGAGGAAATTGGCCGCATCGAGGCGATCGGCAAGCCGGTCAAAGCCTCGATCCGCATCAATCCGGTGCCGGATGCACAAGCGGGCGCGATGCGCATGGGCGGCAAGGCCACGGCCTTCGGTTTCGATGAGGAAGAGCTGGAAAATGTCCTGCCACTCTTCAAGGACGCCCGCCATATCGATCTCGTCGGCGTCCATATTTACGGCGGCACGCAGATCCTCGATGCCGACATGCTTGTCTCCCAATGGCGACACGGCATTTCCCTTGCCGCGCGCATGGCCGAGATGCTCGGCAAGCCGCTCGAGACCATCGATCTTGGCGGCGGTCTCGGCATCCCCTATTTTGCCGGGGAAACACCGCTCGATCTTGAGAAAGTCAGCGCCGCCATTCCCGACCTCAAGGCGCTTCTGAAGGCGCATCCGCTAGTCGCAGACGCCCACATCATCGTCGAACCCGGCCGTTTCCTCGCCGGCCCGGCTGGCATCTATGTGGCGGAGGTGAATTCGGTAAAGACCTCCCGCGGCACCACCTTCGTGGTGATGGATGGCGGCATGCACCACCATCTCGCGGCATCGGGCAATCTCGGCCAGATCGTCAAGCGCAATTATCCCATCGTCGCGCCGGCCATGATGCTGGCGGAGCATGAGGAAACGGCAACCCTCGTCGGCCCGCTCTGCACGCCGCTCGACACGCTCGCCCGCAATGCGGCGCTGCCGAAGCTCAAGGCCGGTGATCTCCTCGCCATCCTGCAATCGGGCGCCTATGGTGCCAGCGCCAGCCCTGCGGGTTTCCTGAGCCATGCTGCGGCGAAGGAAGTGCTGGTTGAGGATGGGGTGTTTGAGGTGATTGGGCGCTGAGGGATCGGGATAGCGGAAGTCAGAGCAGGTTTCCTGCGAACACCCAGGTTACCGCCTGAATTCGAGTTCCCCCTAACCTCCCCTCATTCCTGTGCTTGTCACAGGAATGAGGAAAGTAAGTGTTGCGGCCGATAAACGATTACGGCCAGAGTTCAGGACGGACACCGCAACCTGCCCCTTCCCAATCACCTCCGCAACAACCTGTCCCCCACCGCGAATTTCGATTTCAGCAGACACTCGTCATATTCCGCCTCCGCAACGGAATCGAACACGATACCGCCACCGACATTGAAGACGGCGCGGCCATCCTCGAACAGGCTGAGCGTGCGGATCGCCACCGAAAAGCGCATCTCACCACCAGGAGACATGAAGCCGATTGCGCCGCAATAGGCGTCGCGCGGCGTCGCTTCCAGCTCGCGCAGGATTTTCATCGCCCACATTTTCGGCGCGCCGGTAACGGAACCGCAGGGAAACAGCGCGGCGAAGATGTCTTCCACCGTCACGTCAGGCATAAGCTTCGCCCTGACATGGCTGACCATCTGATGCACGGTCGGATAGGTCTCGATATCGAAAAGCCGCGGCACATCGAGGCTGCCGACCTCGGTGATGCAGGAAATATCGTTGCGCAGCAGATCGACGATCATCCGGTTTTCGGCGAGCGTCTTTTCATCCGCGAGCATTGCCGCGATAATCGCCCTGTCTTCTTCCGCATCGGCCCCGCGCGGCGTCGTTCCCTTCATCGGATGGGTTTCGATGAAACCGTCCCCATCAACCGCGAAAAACAGTTCCGGCGAGCGCGACAGGATTACGGGGCCACCGAGATCGACCAGCGCGCCATATTTCACCGGCTGCCGTTCGATCAGCGACCAGAACGCCGTCAGCGGATCACCGCTCCAGCGGGCATGGACCGGCATGGTCAGATTGCCCTGGTAACAGTCACCGCGGCGTAGATGCCCGTGCAGCCGCTCGAAGCGCTGGCAATATTCTTCAAGGTTCCATGCGGGCACAGGATCGGACAAAAACGCATCCGCATCCGGCAGATTTTCTGGGCGCGCGAAGCATCCCTCATCCGGCTGCGGGGCGGAAAAGACGCCAAAGCGAAGGAACGGCACGTTGCGAGGTTCCGCCGCGAAAGGCGCAAGCTTCGGTTCGAACAGGAAGCCGGCCTCGTAGGACATGTTGCCGGCAAGGTATTTCCCGGCGCGGCGCAGCTGCTCCATGCGCTTCAGGGCGGCAAAAAACGCTTCCGGCTCGTCCGCGACGATGATCTCTTCCGGCTCGGTGAAGGCAGTCACCGTGCCGGTCGTATCATCCCGGAAAAGAACGTAAGGCGCGTGTGCCAATGAAAGCGTCCGAAACAGGAGAAAGGTCGGGAAATGTCAGACCGGGTCTATATCGCCCCGCGCCCACATCTCGATGGTTTCCGCATAAAAATCGGCGAAACGGCCTTCCTCGATCGACTTGCGGATACCCTGCATCAGCTCCTGATAATAGGCAAGATTGTGCCAGGAGAGCAGCATGCCGCCCAGCGCCTCGTTGGAGCGCGTGAGATGATGCAGATAAGCGCGGGAATAATCGCGCGAGGCCGGGCAGTTGGACTGCTCATCCAGCGGGCGCATATCCTCGGCATGGCGGGCGTTGCGGATATTGACCCTGCCGCGACGGGTGAAGGCAAGCCCGTGACGGCCGGAACGGGTGGGCATCACGCAGTCGAACATGTCGATACCACGCGCTACCGATTTCAGGATATCGTCAGGCGTACCGACGCCCATCAGGTAACGCGGCTTTTCGGTGGGCAGCACCGGCAGCGTGATGTCGAGCATACCCAGCATCACATCCTGCGGTTCGCCGACGGCGAGACCGCCGACGGCGTAACCCTTGAGATCAAGCTCCTTCAGGCCTTCGGCGGAACGAATTCGCAGGTCCGGCTGGTCGCCGCCCTGCACGATGCCGAACATGGCCTTGCCAGGCTGTTCGCCAAAGGCAACGCGGCAGCGCTCCGCCCAGCGCAGCGACATTTCCATGGCGCGCTCGATTTCCTTGCGCTCGGCCGGTAGCGCGATGCATTCATCGAGCTGCATCTGGATATCCGAATCGAGCATGCCCTGGATTTCGATCGAGCGTTCCGGCGACATATGATGCAGCGAACCATCCACATGGCTCTTGAAGGTCACGCCCTTCTCATCCAGCTTGCGCAGGCCGGAAAGCGACATGACCTGAAAACCACCGCTGTCGGTGAGGATCGGGTGCGGCCAGCGGATCAGCTCATGCAGGCCGCCAAGCCTTGCCACGCGCTCCGGGCCGGGCCGCAGCATCAGGTGATAGGTATTGCCGAGAATGATATCGGCGCCGAGCTCGCGCACCTGATCGAGATACATGGCCTTGACGGTGCCGACAGTGCCAACAGGCATGAAGGCGGGCGTGCGGATGACGCCGCGCGGCATGGCAACCTCGCCAAGGCGTGCGCCGCCACTCGTGGCTTTCAGGGTGAAGGTGAATTTCTCGTGCATCAGTTTTTCCGGAACAACAGGCTGGAATCGCCATAGGAATAGAAGCGGTATCCGGTTTCGATGGCGTGCTTATAAGCGTCACGCATCGTTTCGAGACCGCAGAAAGCCGAAACGAGCATGAACAGCGTCGATTTCGGCAGGTGGAAATTGGTCATCAGAATATCGACCGCGCGGAAGCGATATCCGGGCGTGATGAAGATGCCTGTGGGGCCTGACCATGGGTGAATGACGCCGTCTTCGGAGGCAGCGCTTTCGATCAACCGCAGCGAGGTGGTGCCGACGCAGACGATGCGCCCGCCGCGCGCCTTCACGGCATTCAGTCTGTCGGCGGTTTCCTGCGACACATGGCCGATCTCGAAATGCATCTTGTGATCGTCGGTATCGTCGGACTTCACCGGAAGGAAGGTGCCTGCCCCAACGTGAAGTGTCACGAAATGCCGCTCGATACCCCCCTTATCAAGAGCTTCGAACAGATCGGGCGTGAAATGCAGTCCGGCGGTGGGGGCGGCGACGGCACCCTTCTCGCGGGCATAGATGGTCTGGTAATCGGTCTGGTCCTGCGCATCTTCCGGCCGCTTGGCGGCAATATAGGGCGGCAAGGGAATATGGCCGACGGAGGCGATCGCCTCATCCAGAACAGGGCCGGAAACGTCGAAAAGCAGCGTGATTTCGCCCTCTTCGCCCTTTTCCTCGACGGAGGCCTCGAGATGGGCAAGGCCGCAGGCATTGTCGCGCTCATAACCGAAACGGATGCGGTCACCCTCTTTGATGCGCTTGCCGGGACGCGCGAAAGCCTTCCAGCGCGATTGGTCGGCGCGCATGTGCAGCGTGGCCGAAACCGCCGTCTCAGGCGCACCTTCGCGCAGGCGAACGCCCTCAAGCTGGGCGGGAATGACGCGGGTGTCGTTGAAGACAAGCGCATCGCCCGGCTTCAGAAAAGTCGGCAGGTCAAAGACGCGGTGGTCTTCCATGCGGTTTTCATTCGGATCGACCACCAGCAGGCGCGCGCTGTCGCGCGGGTTCGCCGGGCGAAGGGCGATATTCTCCTCGGGCAGATCGAAATCGAACAGGTCTACACGCATTGCAAGGGTCTTCCAGACATCAAAACTTTACACGGCACGGTGAATTTCGGTCCGCCGCATCCCGCCCACTCCCCTCATTCCTGTGCTTGTCACAGGAATCCAGTCGACACGCGTCTGCGTGGCGAGGGTGGCTTTCCAGCCCAAAGACTTGGGCTGGCTGGATTCCTGTGACAAGCACGGGAATGAGGGAAAAAGGAAACGCGCAAAGAACAGCAATCGTCAAATCTGCCGCACCGTCCTCCACATCAAGCACCGTCAATAAACATCAAAACCCGCCCCGCATAAACTGCGGGACGGGTCAAACTGCAACTTCCGAAAATCAGGCCGCAGAAGCGAGCTTGATGGAAACGATCGAATCGGGATCCTTCACCGGCTCGCCGCGCTTGACCTTGTCGATGGCTTCCATGCCTTCGATGACCTGGCCCCAGACGGTGTACTGCTTATTGAGCCACGGAGAATCCGTGAAGCAGATGAAGAACTGCGAATTGGCGGAGTTCGGGCTCTGCGAACGGGCCATGGAGCAGGTGCCGCGCACGTGCGGGATGGCGGAGAATTCAGCCTTCAGGTCCGGCTTGTCGGAACCGCCCATGCCGGCGCGGGCCGGGTTGAAGCTGTCGGAACCCTTCTTGCCAAACTGCACGTCGCCGGTCTGGGCCATGAAGTCTTCGATGACGCGGTGGAACACGACGCCGTCATAAGCGCCTTCCGATACGAGTTCCTTGATGCGGGCAACGTGGCCCGGAGCAACTTCCGGCAGCAGCTGGATCACGACCTTGCCGGTCGTCGTTTCCATGATGATGGTGTTTTCCGGATCCTTGATCTCGGCCATGGTTATTCTCCTCTGTTCGGGCTCTATTGCCCTACCTTACTTTTTGCCGACGGTGACCTTGATCATCCGGTCGGGGTTGGAAACTTCGCCGTTGCCGCCGGCGCCGCGCTTGATCTTGTCAACGGCTTCCATGCCGGACACGACCTTGCCGACCACGGTATATTGCCCGTTCAGGAACGGACCATCGGCAAACATGATGAAGAACTGCGAATTGGCGGAATTCGGATCCTGCGAACGGGCCATGCCGACCACGCCGCGCGTGAACGGAACCTTGGAGAATTCGGCCGGAATATCCGGCAGATCGGAACCACCCGTACCTGCGCGCTGGGCGCTGAAGCCCTTCTCCATGTTGCCATACTGCACGTCGCCGGTCTGCGCCATGAAGCCGTCGATGACGCGGTGGAAGGCGACGTTGTCATAAGCGCCCTTCTTGGCCAGCGCCTCGATCTGCGCCACGTGCTTCGGCGCAACATCGGGCATCAGCTCGATGACAACGGGACCATCCTTCAGCTGGACGGTGAGAAGTTCGGCGGCCGAAGCGAGGGTGCTGGCGGCAAGCGCGCCTGCAAACATGGCGCCGGCAAAGGCAAATCGAACGAGTTTCATCGGATTGGCTCCAGAATGTGAGGCTGAAGTCAGCGCTTCAGCTTGGCGTTGAGGGCTTCAAGCACGGCCTTGGGCACGAAGGCGTCGACATTGCCGCCCATGGCGGCGATCTGCCGGACCAATGTGGCTGTAATGGGTCGCGACGACGTGCCGGCGGGCAGGAACACGGTCTGAATATCAGGCGCCATCTGGCGGTTCATGCCGGCCATCTGCATTTCATAATCGAGATCGGTGCCGTCACGCAGGCCGCGCAACAGAAGGTGCGCGCCGTGCTGGCGCGCGGCGTCGACGACCAGATTATCGAAGGAAACGACTTCCATGCGCGCCGCCTCATCGGGCAGCTGTTCGGAAAGCGCCTGCTTTATCAGCGCCGCCCGCTCTTCGAAGCTGAACAGCGGCGCTTTTCCGGGATGGATGCCGACGGCAACGATGACTTTCGACGCCACGTTCAGCGCCTGGATAAGCACATCCAGATGTCCGTTGGTCATCGGATCGAAGGATCCTGGATAAAAGGCAATCGTCATATCGCTCTCAGGTGGTGGGCGCGCTTCGATGCTGGGTATCATGTGCCCGCCTTTTGTCATGGAGAAGCACGCGGCGCAAGACTTTATAACCATCCCTCACAAGCCCGGCTGCGGCGTGAACCCGGGATGAATGGGCCGTTCAGTGCGGTTTCACAGCTATTTTGTTTAAATGCACAACATCGGGAAACCGAAACGCCCCTCACTCGTTAAGCATCCGGAGAATTGAAAATGCTGGCCTTCATGATCGTCCTTTCGATCATCGCATCATTCGCTGCCGAGTATCTTTTTCTCGAATGACGGCCTTAGCCAGTTTCCTGAACGCCAGATGAACGAGCCATTCAAGGAAGTTTCACAGGCGCGATGCTAATCGATTTTTACGGTTGACGCGGAACATGTCGAGACATGGCGCGTTAAGAAAGAACCAAAGGAACGGACAGATGTTTGTAAGAGAAAAACAGTCTACTTCGGCGAAAATCAGCGTCATCAGCACCGCCTGGACAGTACTGGTTATCGTAATGGTAGCAACGACGTTTAGCCTTTATGAGCAGAAGCCTGAGACCCAGGGACCCGACTACCCGCAGCTGACCGCCCGTTACCAGTATATGAATTATTACTGAGGAACGGGGAGAATTTCCCCATAACTCCCGGAGACGATATCAATGTTCACATTTCTGACGATGCTTCTGGCCCTGATCAGCGTAATGTTCGTGACATCGATGATATCAGTCGTCGCCGAGATGCGGCGGGAGGATGAGGAATTCAAGGCGACGATCCGGCGCGACCGCGCCTTCTGAGCGCGGCGAACCGACCCGACGGCCCCTTAGAAATGATTCTTTTTCAACCGCCTGGATCTTCCGGGCGGTTTTGTTTTGCCAAGCCGCCAGCCTCTCCTTCCCTCATTCCTGTGCTTGTCACGGGAAACCGGCCGACGCGGCTCTCGTGCAGTGGGAGGAGTCCTTTCAGCCCAAGGACTTGAGCTGGCTTAATTCCTGTGACAAGCACAGGAATGAGGGAAGAAGAGGCAGCCGATATCGAACCGTCGCCTCCATTTCGGCGCCTCCAATCACACAACCGTTTTCAAAACCCCGTTTTTCCAAGGCAAATTCCCTTCAATTTCCGTTTGGATTGATTTAAGGAACGCCGATACGTTGCGGGCCGGACAGCCGGCGACCGCGATGACGTTCCTGTGAGGTTTGCATAACGATGCTCGATTCCCTGAGAAATGCTTCTCGAACCATGGCAGCCAAACTGCTGCTTCTCCTGCTTGTTGTTTCGTTTGGCGTCTGGGGCGTCTCCGCATCGCTTGTCACCGCCAATTCCCACGCCGTCATGACGGTGGGCGACCAGACGGTCAGCCCTGAGGAGTTCCGTCTCGCCTATCAGCGCCAGATTTCCGATCTCAGCCGCCAGTTCGGCACCCGGCTGACGACCGAACAGGCCAAGGCCTTCGGCATCGACCGTCAGGTCTTCAGCCAGCTTGCGGCCGGTGCAGCCCTTGACGAGCTGGCCTCGAAGATGAATCTCGGCCTTTCGGAAAACCGCCTCGCCAACCTCATCGCCGAAGACCCGGCCTTCAAGTCAGTCAACGGCCAGTTCGACCGTAATCTCTTCAGCGAGCGCCTGCGCAATTCCGGCTTCCGCGAGGACGACTATATCAAGGAACGCAGCAAGGTTGCCGTCCGAAGCCAGATCGTTGAAGCCGTCTCCGATGGTTTTGCCGCACCGCAGGTGCTGGTGGATGCGCTGAAGCAATATCGTAATGAACAGCGCTCGGTCGACTACGTCATTCTTTCGAACGCCGTCATTCCGCCGGTCAAGGCGCCGGGCGACGATGTGCTCACGCCCTGGTTCGAGACCAACAAGACGAAATACCGCGCGCCCGAGTTCCGCAAGTTCACCTATGTGAAGCTGGAACCGTCGGACATTGCCGATCAGGCCTCCGTCACCGACGCCCAGATCGCTGATTATTACAACAGCCACAAGGACAGCTTCCGCACTGCCGGCCGCCGCACGGTGGAGCAGCTGACCTTCCCTGAAAAGGAAATGGCCGAAGCCGCCGCCGAACAGATCCGCCTCGGCAACACCACTTATGACCAGGTGGTGAAGGATCAGGGCAAGGCCGCGTCGGACGTCACGCTCGGCGAATTCACCAAGGATACCATCCCCGACCAGTCGATTGCCGATGCCGCTTTCGCCATCCAGAAGGATGGCGGCGTATCGCCGGTGGTCGAAGGTTCCTTCGGCCCGGTGCTCCTGCGCGTCACCGGCATCAAGCCGGAAACCACCCGCACGCTGGAAGAGGCGAAGGAGGATATCCGCAAGGACCTCGCCACCGCCGCCGCTGCGGAAGAAATCACCAATGTTCATGACCGTTACGAGGACCTGCGCGCCGGCGGCTCTTCGCTCGCGGATGCGGCAACGCAGCTGAACCTGAAGGCCGTCACCATCGCCGCCATCGACGCTTCCGGCCTCGATGAGAAGGGTGATGCGATTCAGGGCCTGCCCTCCCCGCAGCTCGCGCAGGAGGTCTTCAAGACCGAACCCGGCACGGAAGCCCTGCCGATCAATCTCGGCCGTGAAGGCTACATCTGGTTCGATGTCGACCAGATCATCGCCGCCCGCGACCGCACGCTTGCCGAAGTCCGCGACGATGTCGTGGCCGACTGGACGGCGGAACAGCAGCGCAACGCGCTTGCCGCCAAGGCCGAGGAACTGAAGGCGCGCGTCGAAAAGGGCGACACGCTGGAAGCCGTGGCCGGTGAGCTGAGCCTTGCCGTCGAGCAGAAATCCGGCCTGCGCCGCACCAGCGAGGACGCTATTTTCGGACGGCAGACCATCGCCGCCGTCTTCTCGGGCGCCGAAGGCGTGGTCGGCACCGCCGCCGATGCCGAGGGTTCCAGCCGCATCCTCTTCAAGGTCACCTCCGTCGACACCAATGCCCCGGCAGACGCGCTTGCCAATGACGACCAGCAGTTTGCCGCCATTGCCCGCGCGGCCGGCGACGACATGCTGGACCAGATGGTCAACCGCCTGCAGAATGACTATGGTGTCACCATCAATCAGGCCCTCGCCGATCAGGCGATGGTCGGCTTCTAACCCGGGGGGCGACAAGATGGCCGAACTGAAGCCGCTGATCGCCAAGGTCGCAAATGGAGAAAGCCTGAACCGCGAGGAATCGCGGGCGGCTTTCGACGTTCTGATGTCGGGCGAAGCCACGCCGTCGCAGATTGGCGGCTTCCTGATGGCGCTGCGCGTGCGCGGCGAAACGGTGGACGAAATCGTCGGCGCCGTCTCCTCCATGCGCGCCCGCATGCTGCCGGTTTCGGCTCCCGCCAATGCCATCGATATCGTCGGAACCGGCGGTGACGGCATCGGCACCTATAATATCTCGACACTCGCCTCGATCATCGTCGCCGGAACGGGCCTGCCCGTTGCCAAGCATGGCAACCGGGCGCTGAGCTCCAAATCCGGCACGGCAGACGCACTCTCCGCGCTTGGCGTGAAGCTCGATATCGGTCCTGAGCTCATCGCCCGCTGCATCAGCGAGGCGGGTCTCGGCTTCATGTTCGCGCAGCTGCACCATTCGGCCATGCGCCATGTCGGCCCCAGCCGCGTCGAACTCGGCACGCGGACGATCTTCAACCTGCTTGGCCCCCTCTCCAATCCGGCAGGCGCAAAACGCCAACTGCTCGGCGTCTTCTCGCCGCGCTGGCTGGTGCCGCTTGCCGAAGTGCTGCGCGATCTCGGTTCTGAAAGCATCTGGGTCGTGCATGGCGACGGCATGGACGAGGTGACGACCACGGGCGTTACCCATGTGGCGGCGCTGGAAGGCGGCAAGATCCGCACTTTCGACCTGACGCCGAAGGATTTCGGCGTCGAGCCCGCTTCCATGGAAGACCTGAAGGGCGGCGACGGCATTGCCAATGCAGCAGCACTGCGCGAGGTCCTGTCCGGCAAACGCAACGCCTATCGTGACGTGTCGCTGTGCAACGCGGCCGCAGCGCTGGTCATTGCCGGCAAGGCGGAAACGCTCACTGAGGCGATGGCGATCGTCAGCGAGGCGCTGGACAGCGGCAAGGCCGCAGCCGCGCTCGACCGTCTGGTTGCCGTGTCCAACGAAGAATGAGAGCGAGATCATGAGCGACATTCTCAAAAAGATCGAGACTTACAAGCGCGAGGAAATCGCCGCCGCCAAGGCGAAGGTTTCGCTGGCCGATCTGAAGGCCATGGCCGCAGACCAGAGCGCGCCCCGCGGTTTTTACAGGGCGCTGAGGGCAAAGCAGGCCGAAGGCAAGTTCGGGCTGATCGCCGAAATCAAGAAGGCGAGCCCCTCCAAGGGCCTGATCCGTCCGGATTTCGATCCGCCGGCGCTGGCCGCCGCCTATGAAGCCGGTGGCGCCGCCTGTCTGTCGGTTTTGACGGATACGCCGAGCTTTCAGGGCGCACCGGAATTCCTGACCGCCGCCCGCAATGCCTGCGCTTTGCCGGCGCTGCGCAAGGATTTCATGTTCGATACTTACCAGGTGCATGAAGCCCGTGCCTGGGGCGCGGACTGCATTCTCCTCATCTTGGCCTCGCTTTCCGACGACGAGGCGAAACGTCTTGAAGACGAGGCTTTTGCGCTTGGCATGGATGTACTGGTCGAGGTGCATGACGCCGAAGAAACCGAACGGGCGCTGAAACTCGCCTCGCCGCTTCTCGGCATCAACAACCGCAACCTGCGCACCTTCGAAGTCAGTCTCGAAACCAGCGAGAAGCTGGCGGGCCTCGTGCCGGCTGACCGGCTGCTGGTGGGCGAAAGCGGCATCTTCACCTTCGAGGACTGCCAGCGTCTGGAAAAGAGCGGCATCAGCACCTTCCTCGTCGGCGAAAGCCTGATGCGCAAGGATGATGTGACGGCGGCGACCAAAGCGCTGCTGACAGGCCAATCCGGCATTCTGGCAGCGGAATAAAGCGCCGATGAGCGAAGCGGGAAAGCTCACCCATATCGATGCGAGCGGCGAAGCGCATATGGTCGATGTCGGCGACAAGGCCGAGACCGTCCGCGTCGCCGTGGCCGAAGGCTTCGTGAAGATGAAGCCGGAAACGCTGGCGCTCATCCGCGACGGCAATGCCAAGAAGGGCGATGTCATCGGTACTGCCCGGCTGGCGGGCATCATGGCCGCCAAGCAGACGGCAAACCTCATTCCGCTCTGCCATCCGCTGATGCTGACCAAGGTTGCGGTCGATATTACCGAAGATACCGCCCTGCCCGGCCTGAGAGTCGAGGCCATGGTGAAACTGTCTGGCAAAACGGGCGTGGAGATGGAAGCGCTGACCGCCGTCTCCATTGCCTGCCTGACGATCTATGACATGGCGAAAGCCGCCGACAAGGCGATGGAAATCGTCAATATCCGCCTTCTCGAAAAGAGCGGCGGCAAATCCGGCGATTTCCGGCGACAGGAGACCTGAATGAAACCGCTGCTGCCCGTGGATGAGGCCATAACACGCCTTCTGGAGGCAGCGGTTCCGGTGACGGAAAGCGAGACCCTGCCACTTGCCGAATGTGATGGCCGCGTTCTCTCGGCCGACCTTACGGCGCGTCTCACCCAGCCGCCCTTTGATGCCTCGGCCATGGATGGTTATGCCCTGCGCAGCGCCGATGCGCTCTGTATCGGCTCGGTTCTCACCGTCATCGGCCAGGCCGCCGCCGGTCACGCTTTTGCCGGCACTGTTGGTGAAGGCCAGGCCGTGCGCATCTTCACCGGCGCGCCGGTGCCGCAGGGTGCGGATACGGTCCTCATTCAGGAAGATGCCGAAGTGCTGGAGAGCGGAAAGATCCGCACCGCCTTCGACGTCACCGCCGGGCGACATATCCGCCCGCGCGGGCAGGATTTTACCGAAGGCGAAACGGCGCTGAAGGCCGGGCGTGAACTTGGCTTCACCGACCTGACACTGGCGGCGGCGATGAACCATGCCGCGCTGACCGTCTATCACAAGCCGCGCATCGCCATCCTCGCCACCGGCGATGAGTTGCTGCCGCCGGGAAGCGCACCGCAGCCCGCCCAGATCATCGCCTCCAACACCTTCGGTGTCGCAGCCCTTGCCCGGCAGGCCGGCGCAGAGGTTCTCGACCTCGGCATCATTGCCGATGACGAGGGGTTGATCCGCGCGGCCATCGGCAAGGCCGTCGCGGCGAAGGTCGATGTGCTGGTGACGCTCGGCGGCGCCTCCGTTGGCGACCACGACCTCGTGCAGGCCGCGTTGAAGGCGGAAGGCATGCAGCTCGATTTCTGGCGCATCGCCATGCGTCCGGGGAAACCGCTGATGGTCGGCGCCATTGGCGCCATGCAGGTTCTGGGCCTGCCTGGAAACCCGGTTGCAAGCCTCCTCTGCGGCCTGCTGTTCCTCGAACCCCTGGTCCGCAGCATCGCCCGCCGCGCGCCCCTGCAACGCGAAGCTACAGCCCGCACCGCCACACCGCTGAAGGCGAATGACCAACGGCAGGACTATCTGCGCGCCCGTTTCAGCACGGACGAAAACGGCATGCTGGTGGCGGAAGCCTACGCGAAGCAGGATTCATCGATGATGAAGATATTGGCCCATTCCGATGGCCTGATCGTGCGCCCGCCACATGCGCCGGCGGCAACCGCCGGGGCGGAATGCCCGGTCATAAGGCTGAAATCCTGACACGCAGTCGGTGCGGCCGAAGCTGCGGCCGGAAGCATAATTGATCCCTTCGCAAAATTTGCCGAATGGTTGCGGCGCCGTCACAAAATGGCACTGCCGCATCCCGCATGGCATGGGAGCCGCAAATAAAACTGTAACGTTACTGTATCCCGACACGGATGACAGAAAACGCCGCCTATAGGCGGTGTCTCTCCCAACTCAAAAAACCTCATCTCTTTTCATCCCGGCAATATCTTTCCTTATTGTTGTGCCAAAATAAATCACACCAACCCCGTTATTGGGATTGACAGAATAAATGCGATGCTGTCACCAAGACGAATAGTAGAGATAAAAAGCTCCGGAATTCTTCAAAATGAAAATTACTTATATTTATCAATTAACTAAAATAAAAATTGGCGAAAAACGAGTTTCTGGAAACAAAAATTAGTTTCCCGTAAATTAAGCTTTCCAAAACTAGCTTCATAATAATAATCATAGTCGATAAGCAGACTCACTGGAGTTTCTTGATGAACACGGCATCCACGCCCAAAACCACGGGGCCCGACATTGCCGGGCAGATTGCCTATGCCATGCGGAGCATGGGTGTTTCGCCGATCCCGCGTAACTACAGCCTGTTTTACGAAGCCTATATCGGTTCGAACCCTGCCCTGACGAAGGATCTGGCCGCGCTCGGCAACCGGGTGACGCAGGAAGATCTGGACGAGCTGTCCTCACGCTACGGCGAAGGTAATCCCGCACGGTCGATCGACGATGCGCATGACAAGCTGCGGCGTGAACTGGAGGGTCTGCTGGGAACGCTGAGGCGCGAACAATCCTCCATCGAAAACTACAACAGGATTCTCGGCGAAACGCGCCAGCGCATCGACGACAAGAACGCCGCCAGCAGCAATATTCTGAGGAATGCAATCTCATTGCTGGCCGAAGCGACCGGCTCGAAGATCATCGACGGCGAAAAGGCGTTCAACGACGTCAATCGCCATGCCGAGGAAATGCATCAGGTGCGCCTCGAACTGGACGAATACAAGCGCATCGCCAATACCGACTCGCTGACGCGCCTCTCCAACCGGCGCGCCTTCGACGACCGGCTGGCATCGGTTTATGACAGCTCCATCGGCCTGCAATATACCACGCTCGTGCTACTCGATATCGATCACTTCAAGCGGATCAACGACACATTCGGCCATCCGGTCGGCGACAAGATTCTCGCCACCGTCGCCTCGGTCATCCGCGCCAATGTCCGCAAGGATGGTTTTGTCGCCCGAAGCGGCGGCGAGGAATTCGCCATCATTCTGGATGGCAACACGCCCGAGGAAGTGATGGTGACGTGCGAGCGCATCCGCCTGTCGCTGGAAAGCACGCCGTTCCGCAATTCGAGATCGGGCGCCGACTATGGCACGGTGACGATTTCCATCGGCTTCGCCTCCGCTGCACAGGCCACCAATCCGAGCGAGCTTTACGGCCATGCCGATACGGCGCTCTACCATGCCAAGGAAACCGGCCGAAACCGCTCCGTCTATTATGAGGACGGCATGCAGAAGAACTATGTCGGGAAGAACTGGCTGATTTATCGGACTTGAGGATGTTGGCGTACGCGCCACTATCTCCCCCGTCATGCCGGACTTGATCCGGCATCCAGTCACGGCGCGTCTGCGCCGTGAAAAGAGTCTCTGGCGATCAAGGACTTGATCGCGCTAGACCCCGGACCAGTCCGGGGTGACGGAGTGAGACGCTCCGCTTTCGCCAATGGCGTAAGCCTTGCGAGGCTTGCCTCAGCGGCCCGACGGTCGCGTCTTTATTGCGCCTCACCACATGGTCTTCGCCGCCCGCGCCGCCCATTCGCGGTCATAGGTTTCCTGATCGAACTCCGCCTTCGCCGCCTTGAGCAGAAGACCGGGTGTCGGGAGCGCCGACGGATCGACGAAATTATCGGGGTTCCACAGCTCGGAGCGCATCAGCGCCCGGGCGCACTGGAAATAGACTTCGTCGATCGTCACCACGATAACCGTGCGCGGATGTTTGCCATCCATCTCGAAGCTCTCCAGCAGATCGGGAGCGACGGAGACCACGGCGCGGCCGTTGATGCGCATCGTCGTGTTCGAGCCGGGGATCAGGAACATCAGCGCCACGCGCGGATCGCGCACGATGTTCAAAAGCGAATCCACGCGGTTATTGCCGCGCCAGTCCGGCAGAAGCACCGTCCTGTCATCAGCCACCCTGACCACGCCGCCCTTGTCGCCGCGCGGTGAACAGTCCATGCCCTCCGGCCCGACCGTCGCCAGCGCGAGGAACGGCGAAGTCTCGATCATCAGCCGGTATTCGGCCGTCAGCGTGGCTGTCACCTTGGCGATCGATGCCTCGCTCGTGCCGTCATAGATGGCCTTCAATTCCTCAACCGTGCGAATGATCGTCATATCCGTTCCTATCCTTACGAATTCCCTTTGCCGACATCGAAAGATCGGCGCGTCCTATTCCTCTGCCGCTTCCGCCTTTTCCCGCTCGGCCCGCTCGCGCGCCGTGCGGGCGGCAACCAGATCGGCCGGCTGGGCGTTGCCGCGGATCAGCGACCGGCCGGCATAGATGCCGCCGACGACTTCCATGGCGAAACGTTCCTCGTCGCGGTCGCGGAATTCCTCCACCAGACGGGCGGCGTCTTCCCGCTCCTCGCCCATGGCGCCAAGCACTTCCTCGCTGAAATTCAGCGCCGATTCCAGCGTCTCGCGGATCTGGTAGTCGACACCCGCCTTGAGCAGATCGATGGCATGGCCACGGTCGTAAGCACGGGCAAGGACGGGCACCAGCGGGAATTCGTGCTTGACGATCTCCGCGATCCTGACCGCCGCCTCCTTGTCATCGACGCAGATGAGAACCGCGCGCGCCGTGCTGGCGCCGGCCGCATGCAGGATTTCCGCCCGCGAACCATCACCATAATAGACCTTGAAGCCGAACTCCGCCGCATCGCGCACGAATTCGGCATCCTTGTCGATGAGCGACAGCGTGTAGCCTCGCGCCAGAAGCGGCTGGCTGACGATCTGGCCGAAACGTCCGAAGCCGATCAGGAGAATGCTGCCTTCGACATTCTCAGGCACGTCGAGATCGTCGGTATTGGGAACCGCCGCCGGCACCAGCCGGTCATGCAGGATGACCATCAGCGGCGTCAGCACCATGGAGATGATAATGGTCGCCGTCAGGATGGCGTTCGCCTCCCGGTCGAGAATACCAGCGCTGACGGCGGCCGAATAAAGCACGAAGGCGAATTCACCGCCCTGCGCCATCAGTACCGCCCGTTCCAGGCTTTCGCGCCTGGTAGTGCCAAGCGCCCGCGCCACGCCATAGATCAGGAAGGCCTTGAGCAGCATGTAGGCGACGACGCTGACCAGCACGAGCTGCCAGTTGGAGGCAATGACGGCAAGATCAATGGCCATGCCGACGCCGAGGAAGAACAGCCCGAGCAGAATACCGCGAAACGGCTCGATATCCGCCTCGAGCTGGTGGCGGAAAGAGGATTCCGACAGAAGCACGCCGGCAAGGAAAGCGCCCATGGCCATCGAAAGACCGCTGACCTGCATCAGAAGCGCCGAACCGAGCACCACCAGCAGCGCCGCGGCCGTCATCACCTCACGCGCGCCGGAAGCAGCCAGCAGGCGGAAAAACGGGTTGAGAAGATAACGCCCGGCAAGGATGAGCGCGCCGACGGCGGCAAGCGCGATGCCGACCGAGACCCAGCGCTCCGACGCCGTCACATGTTCGCCGCCCGCACCGAGGAAGGCGACAAGCGCCAGCAGCGGCACGATGGCCAGATCCTCGAACAGCAGGATCGCTATGATGCGCTGGCCTTTAAGGCTCGACATGCTGTTGCGTTCCTGCAGCATCTGCATGACGATCGCCGTCGAGGTCAGCACGAAACCGGTGCCGGCGACAAAGGACATGATGACGGGAAAACCGAGGCTGACGCCCACCAGCGTCAGACCCGCCATACAGACCAGCACCTGCAAAGCACCCAGCCCGAAAATATCCTGCCGCATCGACCACAGCCGCGAGGGCTGCATTTCAAGGCCGATGATGAACAGGAACATCACCACGCCGAGTTCTGCTATATGCAGAATGGCCTGCGAATCGGAAAAGAAACCGAGACCATAAGGCCCGATCACAAGGCCGGCGGCCAGATAACCGAGCACCGAGCCGAGGCCGATGCGCTTGAAGATCGGCGCGGCGACAACGCCTGCCGCCAACAATACGACCACCTGGGCCAGATCATTTCCGTTCGCTTCTACAGCCACACGCCACCCCGCTGAAAATCAATAAGACGAGGGTGTTCCCTCCCTCACTTCCTAGCGCATCGACGGGAAAAGCGAAAACGATTTTACTGACGGACGGCGCGCAGATTCAACGGGTTATTTGCTGCCGGGACATGGTGCTTCAGATGCCCTGTGCTCCCCCCTCATTCCTGTGCTTGTCACCGGAATGAGGGAAGTAAGCGCCTACCGGAATCGCGGTTCCCTGCTCAAGCCCTTTTCGGCGAGCTGCCGTTCATAATCGGCAAACAGCGCATCCCCTGTCTCACCCAATTCCTTCAGATATTTCCAAGTGTAGATGCCGCTATCGTGGCCATCGTCGAAAACGATGCGAACCGCATAATTGCCGGTCGCGACCATGGAACGGATGGCGACATTGCGTTTGCCGGGCACCGTGACCTTTTGTCCCGGCCCGTGGCCCTGCACTTCCGCCGAGGGCGAAAGCACGCGCAGCATCTCGGCGCCAAGCCGGTAAACGCTTCCATCATCAAAGGAAACAGTCAATTCGCGCCGGTCTTTCGACACAAGCAGCTCGGTCGGCCAGGCATCACTCATTTTTCACTTCCGCAAGCTCGTCACATGCGTCAGAATTACGGACTTGCCTCAAGATAGGCAAGCCACTACATCACCTAATAGAGCACACATCAGGCGTGTGTGCCCGGCGCAAGGCGCAATGAGGATGGAGACGTGAACAGTTTCCCCGGCTCGCTTGAAAAAGCGAAAACCCTGACGGAAAACAGCACACCGATGGTGGACCCTTTCGGCCGCGCCATCACCTATCTACGCGTTTCCGTGACCGACCGCTGCGATTTTCGCTGCACCTATTGCATGTCCGAGCACATGACCTTCCTGCCGAAGAAGGACCTTCTGACGCTCGAAGAACTCGACCGCCTCTGTTCCGTCTTCATCGCGCGCGGCGTGCGCAAGCTGAGGCTGACCGGCGGCGAGCCGCTGGTGCGCAAGAACATCATGTCGCTGGTGAGGAACCTCGGCCGGCATGTGCACACAGGCGCGCTCGACGAACTGACGCTGACCACCAACGGCTCGCAGCTTGCGAAATTCGCCGCCGAACTTGCCGATTGCGGCGTGCGCCGCATCAATGTCTCGCTCGATACGCTCGACCGCGATAAATTCCGCCATATCACCCGCTGGGGCGATATCGACCGGGTGATGGAAGGGTTGGATGCGGCCCAGGCCGCGGGCATCAAGGTCAAGCTCAACGCCGTGGCGCTGAAGGACTTCAACGACGCCGAGATTCCCGATCTGATGCGTTTCGCCCATGGCCGCGGCATGGACCTGACTGTCATCGAAACCATGCCGATGGGCGAGATCGAGGAAGATCGCACTGACCGCTACCTGCCGCTTTCGCAGCTGCGCGCCGATCTCGAAAAGAGCTTCACACTCATCGACAGCGATTACCAGACCGGCGGCCCCGCCCGTTACGTGACGGTGAAGGAAACCGGCGGCCGGATGGGCTTCATCACCCCGATGACGCATAATTTCTGCGAAAGCTGCAATCGCGTGCGCCTCACCTGCACCGGCACGCTTTATATGTGTCTCGGCCAGGATGACGCCGCCGATCTGCGCACGGCGCTGCGCGCCTCCGACAGCGACGCCTATCTCTCGAGCGCTATCGATGAAGCCCTGCTGCGCAAGCCGAAGGGGCATGATTTCATCATCGACCGGACCCATAACCGGCCCGCCGTCTCCCGCCACATGAGCGTGACCGGCGGCTGAGCCTCTTTCTCGTCCACCCGCCCATATAAGCGGTTGAAATACCGGCTGTGCCGTGCCACGTCTCTTTGCATGGAGGAATGCGTGGTTGCGCCGGAACGGCGGCTCCAGATCGCCCGCAAGGGCGGACGGAGTAAACCGCGCATGGTCTGGGATATTTGGGAATGGCATTGACGGACAATACGCGCGGCGCACTTTTCATGGCGCTCGCAATGGCAAGCTTCACGGCCAATGATGCGCTGACGAAGTCCGTCACTCCCTATATCAACACCGGCCAGATCATGTTCGTGCGCGGCATCATGACCGTGGTGCTGATCTATATCGCCGCACGCCATTTCGGCGCGCTCCGGCCGCTCAAAACCCTGCTGCGGCCTATCATCATCCTGCGCTGTCTCTGCGAGGTGACAGCCGCCGTGCTTTATCTGACGGCGCTCGGCCTCATCGAGTTTTCCAATGCCTCGGCCATATTGCAATCCCTGCCGCTGGTGGTGACGCTGGGGGCTGCCCTTTTCCTGCGCGAACCCGTGGGCTGGCGGCGCTGGGCGGCCATCATCACCGGTTTCATCGGCGTGCTGATCATCATTCGCCCGGGCCCTGAAGGCTTCACGCCGGGGGCGCTGCTCGTCGTCGCATCGCTTGCGGTCACCGCCGCGCGTGACCTGCTGACCCGGAAAATGTATGCGGATGTGCCCTCACTCGCCATCACCGTCATCACCGCTTTCGTCAACATGGCCGTGGGCGGCCTGTTGATCGTGCCCTTCGGCGGCTGGCAGCCGATGAATTTCATGATTCTCTCGCATCTCGCCGGTTCCGCCATCCTGGTGCTGGTGGGCTATCAGGCGATCATTCTCGCGATGAGATCAGGCGAAATCTCCTTTGTCGCGCCATTCCGTTACACCAGCCTGCTCTGGGGTTTCATGATCGGCGTGTTCTTCTTCAACGAGAAAATCGACAGCTACACCATCGTTGGCGCCATGATCGTCATCGGTTCGGGCCTCTATACCTTCTATCGCGAAAGCCTGCGCAAGCGTTCGCAGATGGCCAAGCGCTCGGCTGCGACACCCACCGCCGCAACCACGGTGCGGCCGGCTTCCGTAACGAAAACTACCGTAACGGAAGAAGCGGGAGAATGAGATGAACAGCGGCCGTTTCCTCGACAGGACCACCCCGCCCCACATCATCACGCTTGTTGTCATCGCCGGTGTCGCAGCGCTTTGCATGAACGTATTCCTGCCCTCGCTTGCGGCCATGGCGCTTTATTTCGAGACCGATTATGCCGTGATGCAATTTGCCGTTTCGGGCTATCTTGCCGCCACCGCCTGCCTGCAGCTCGTCATCGGCCCGCTCTCCGATCTCTTCGGACGCCGGCCGGTGATGCTCGTCAGCATCGCCATCATGATCGTCGCAACGCTCGTCTGCATGCTCGCACCCAACATCACCGTTTTCATGATCGGGCGCGTCGCGCAGGCGGCCGTCGTTTCCGGCTTCGTGTTGGCGCGCGCCATCGTGCGTGACATGGTGCCAATGGAACAGGCGGCCTCGATGATCGGCTACGTGACCATGGGCATGTCCGTGGTGCCGATGGTGGGGCCGACGGTTGGCGGCCTGCTCAACGACATCTCCGGCTGGCAGTCGAGCTTCGCCCTCCTCTGCCTGCTCGGCATCGGCATTCTGGTGCTCGCCTGGTTCGACCTCGGAGAAACCAACCACAACAAATCGGCGAGTTTTTCCCAGCAGTTTCACGCCTGGCCGGAACTTCTGCGCTCGCCGCTGTTCTGGGGTTATGCGCTGACCTCGACCTTCTCATCGGGCATGTTCTTTTCCTTCCTCGGCGGCGCGCCCTTTGTCGGCAGCGTGCTTTACGGGCTTGCACCGGCCATGCTCGGCCTGCAATTCTTCTTCATGGCCAGCGGCTATATGCTCGGCAACTTCATTTCCGGCCGTTATGCCAGCGAAATCGGCATCACCCGCATGATGCTGTCGGGCAATGTCATCGCCATTGCGGGCATCGTCACGACCATGGTGTTGATCTCGGCCGGGGCGGAAAGCGCCTATGCGTTTTTCGTGCCGCTTGCCCTGATCGGCGTCGGCAACGGCGTAACGCTGCCCAGCGCCAATGCCGGCATGGTCAGCGTCCAGCCGCATCTGGCCGGTTCCGCCTCCGGTCTTGGCGGCGCGATGACCATTGGCGGCGGCGCGGCATTGTCAGTGCTTGCCTCCTCGGTCCTGTCCAAAGAGGATGGAACCTGGCCTCTTCTTCTCGTGATGCTGGCGACCGGCCTTGTCGCCCTCCTCACCACCTATATCGTAAGGCTGCAGGAAAAGCGGGAATGACGGCCCCTTTTGAAATACCCGGTCTCGTGCTCGCCGGCGGGCTTTCGCGGCGCATGGGCAGCAACAAGGCGATGGTGCAGCTGGGCGATCGCCCCCTCATTTCTCATGTCATCAGCCGTATTACGCCGCAGGTCTCGGATGTCACCATTAATGCCGCCATCAGCGGCAATAACGGCTGGGCGGAGAGTTTAGGCCTGCCGATGCTGCCTGATACGCTGAACGGCCATGCCGGCCCTCTCGCGGGCATTCTGGCAGGCATGCGCCACTTCCGCAATCGCGAGACCGCCGGCAGTCATTTTCTTACCGCGCCGGCCGACAGCCCATTTTTTCCTGACGACCTTGTGGCACGCCTTTGCGACCACGTATCGGACCATGCGATCGTCATCGCCGCCTCCAGCGGCCAGCTTCACCCGGTTTTTGCGCTGTGGCCGGTGGCCCTCGCCGATGATCTCGAGGCGTGGCTGAAGAACGATGCAAACCGGCGCATCCGCGCCTATCTTGCCCGGCATGTCACCATCGGCGTGGCTTTCCCGCCGCTGGAAACGGCAAAGGGCAGCCTCGATCCGTTCTTCAACATCAACACGCCGGATGAACTGGCGCTGGCGCGAAGCTATCTGGAGAGCATGGAACCATGACGGCACAAAAGGTCTTCGGCATTGCCGGCTGGAAGAACTCGGGAAAAACCGGCCTTGCGGTGCGCATCGTTACCGAACTGACGGCGCGCGGCTACCGCGTCTCCACCATCAAGCATGCCCATCATGATTTCGACATCGACAAGGTCGGCGCCGATAGCTGGCGTCACCGGCAGGCCGGCGCGCACGAGGTTACCATCGTTTCCGGCACCCGTTTCGCCATCATGCATGAACTGCGCGGCGAACCGGAACCCTCCTTCGAGGACATCCTCGCTCGCCTCGCCCCCTGCGATCTGGTGCTGATCGAAGGTTACAAATATGAGCCGGTGCCAAAGATCGAGGCGCGCCGGCTGGAGGCCGCCAAGACCGAACCGCTTGCGCCGCTCGATCCACATATCGTCGCGATTGCCGCCGATCATGAGGTGGCGGACACGGCGCTCCCCGTTTTCGATCTCGATGATACCGCCACGATCGCAGACTTCATCGAGAAGACGGTGGGGCTGGTCAGGGGCTAGACATGTAGCGGATCGACGTGACTTGGGCTGCATCCCCACATCCGTCATACCGGCCTTGAGCCGGTATCCCAGCGAGCTCAAGTCCTTGGGCTGAGGAGACTCATTCCACCGCGCAGACGCGCGTCGACTGGATGCCGGATCAGGTCCGGCATGACGGAGGAGAAAACCGCGAGGAAACCAACACCCACTAAGCCCGTGGCACCCATTCCAGCACCTTCTCCGCACGCACCACCCCAAAAATGAAAAAGCCGGGTTCTTCACCCGGCTTCATCATTCCTTGAGACGCAATACCTATTCAAGGAAACTGGAGGGGTTCACCGGCGTCGCATCCTTGCGGACTTCGAAGTGAACCTGCGGACGCTTGGCGCTGCCGGTCATGCCTGAGGTGGCGATGGTCTGGCCGCGCTGGACCTTCTGGCCACGCTGTACGTCGAGATTGGCGGCATTGCCGTAAACCGTGACCTTGCCATCGTCGTGACGGACGAGAACCGTGTTGCCGAGCTGCTTCAGGCCGTTGCCCGCATAGATGACCACGCCGTTTTCGGCGGCCTTGATCGGCGTTCCCTCGGGAACGGAGATGTTGATGCCATCGTTGCGGCTGCCTTCGACATTGTCGCCGAAATTGTTGATGACCGCACCGCGTACCGGCCAGCGATATTTGCCGATGCCGGTGGATTCCGGTGCGATGGAGGCCATATCGGCCTTCTTCTCGATATCGCTGACACTTGCCGTGGCCGGTGTGGCAGGCGCAGTCGGAGCGGCGGCAGCAGCGGGAGCCTTGTAGGGCTCAGGCTTGACGGATGCGGTTTCGACCGCCTTCGCCGCTTCCTTGGCGGGAACGGAAGCTGTCTTGATGGCATCCGTCGAAGCGCCCGGCATGTTGAGCGTCTGGCCGACGCGGATGCTTTCATTGCCGAGACCGTTCGCGGCCTTCAAGGCAGCAACCGATACGCCGTTTTCGCGGGCGATCTTCGCCAGGCTGTCGCCCGGCTGAACCTTGTAACCACCGGTCGGCGGCAACGGCTTACCGCCCGGAGGCGTCAGCTTGCCGGCTTCGGAGGAAACCTTGTCACGGACGGCGGTCTGCGACGGTAGCACGGCTACGTTCCCCTCGGGGCCGCGCAGCGGGGTCGGCTGGTCGCCATTGCGGTTGAGAGCGATATTGCCGGCGGCATCCCTGGCGGCATTGCGGGCCTGGCCGAATTTCGGAATGAGGATCGACTGGCCGGCCTGCGCCGAGGATGCGGTCTTCAGACCGTTGACGCGCAGCAGTTCCTTTTCCGGAACGCCGTAACGGTTGGAGAGTGTCGCGATGCTTTCGCCGGGACGCAGGGTCACGGAGGAAGCGCCATCGGTGTGCCAGCCATTCTTGTCGGAACGAACAGTTGCCGTGGTCAGGTTGTCGGCAACGGGCGCGGCAGCCTGCTGCGCGGGCGCTGCAAGAGACGGCGCGGCCTTGGGCTGAGCGGACGGGAAAGGCTGGGCCATGGCTTCGTTGCGGGTCGACGGATCGCGGCTTGCCACGGCGGTCGGCGCCGAAAGCTCGGAACGCTGCACCGGCGAGGCCGAAGCGCGGGCCGTGGAAGGCTGAACCCCGCCATAGCCACCGGACTGCGGATAGGAGTTGCCGGCCATGTTCTGGTTGGCGTAACCACCCTGCGGCGCGGCAGAGGCGTAACCGCCATTCATGTCGCCCTGCGGGACCGGGACCTGCCCGTAAGCACCGCCGCCCTGACGGGCAGGAATTGACGCCGTTGTCATCCGATCCGGTCCACTGGAAAAGAGGCCGCTGAACCGCGTTGCATCCGAGCTACAGCCCGTTGCGACGCTTGCCAGCAATGCCGCTGCGAACATTTTTGCGACTGATTTTCCGATTTTAGACGAATGTCTCATACGCATGACTCGATCTACACTGACGCCAACCCGCCGCATCTAGATGCGATCCGGCACAAATTTCACTTCTTGCAAGGCCCATTTCCCGAGGTGGGGAAAACCATGCGTCGATGTTTATGATTAAAGCGCGTTAGTGTTACCACGCCGTTAAAACGTTAAGCCGCTCAGTGCTTTTTTGACACTTCGATAACCATGACGGAAACCAGATGCGTCATGTTGAGACAATAATGATATTAAAAATCAGATGGTTGCGAAAATTCAGAACATTAGGAGACAAAAATAGAATGTCTCCAAAATTTTCATTTTGTCACAAATGACGCGCAATATGGGTGCTGAGCGGCAGATAAGGCGCCTCGAACAGCTCTTCCTTCTCGAAGCGGCTGCCGGTCTTGGAGAAACGCGTCATCACGCAACGGTCGCCTTCAAGAATGATCGGCGCGATCATCATGCCGCCCGAAACGATCTGCTCGGCAAAGAAGCGGGGCATGGTCGTAAAGGCGGCGGTGGAGACGATGCGATCGAAGGTTCCCTCGCCCACCAGACCATTGCTGCCATCCGCCTGACGGATGACGACATTGCGGATGGAGAGATCATCGAGACAGTTCTGCGCCTGCTGCACCAGCGTCTTGTAGCGCTCCAGCGAAAAGACGCGCTCCACCCGGCGCGCAATGATCGCCGTCATGAAACCGCTGCCCGTGCCGATTTCCAGCACGCGCTGGCCGGGTTTCAGCTGCAGGCGGGCAAGAATCTTCACCGCCATGTCAGCGCCTTCCATGAAGGCGCCGCAGTCGATCGGAATGGTGCGGCTGGAATAGGCGTCGGCCGCAAATTGCGGCGGCACGAATTTGGAACGCGGCGTCTGCTCGACCGCCGTCAGAAGGTCAAGGTCGGAAATCCCCTCGCCCCTTAAGCGGAGAACGAGAGCGGCAAAACCTTCCTTTTCGACCATTGCGGATTTCAATCGGCGACTCCGAATCCAAGTGCTTGCGCAACCCGATCCTTCACCGTGTAGTCCGTCAGGTCAAGCTTAAGCGGTGTGACCGAAATCTTGCCGTGCTTCAAGGCGTGAATATCCGTGCCCTCGCGGAAGGTGCCGAGGCGCTCGCCGAAGCGCAGCCAATAATAAGGAAGACCGCGACCATCCTGCCGCTCCTCCACCGTCAGGCCGAAATCGAGCTTACCCTGCCCGGTGACGGACACGCCCTGCACATCCTTTGGCGCACAATTGGGGAAATTGAGGTTGAGGAAGGTGCCGTCAGG
Organism: Agrobacterium sp. LAD9; assembly: GCF_003031125.1. Lineage (NCBI taxonomy): Bacteria > Pseudomonadati > Pseudomonadota > Alphaproteobacteria > Hyphomicrobiales > Rhizobiaceae > Agrobacterium > Agrobacterium sp. LAD9. The sequence goes on from NZ_PHGS01000007.1 coordinate 400,030, forward strand.
CAGATCGACATCAATGAGCTTGCGAATGAGATCGGGCGCATAGGTTTCAGCGACTTCCCACGGCACAACGCGGCCTTCGGCGTGGCTGAACGCCTGGCTCAGCGCAAAGGAGCGCACGCCCTGCAGCGTGCCTTCGATGGCGCCGGCAATGGTGCCGGAATAGGTGACATCATCGGCCATGTTGGCGCCGGCATTGACGCCTGACAGAACGAGATCGGGTTTTTCCGGCAGAACCTCGCGAATGCCCATGATGACGCAATCGGTGGGCGTGCCGCGCAGCGCGAAATGTTTGTCGGAAACCTTACGCAGACGCAGCGGTTCGGAAAGCGTCAGCGAATGGGCAAGCCCGCTCTGGTCGGTCTCCGGCGCGACGATCCAGACATCGTCGGACAGCGTGCGGGCGATACGCTCCAGCACGGCCAGACCTTCGGCGTGAATACCGTCGTCATTCGTCAGCAAAATCCGCATGTTTTCCTCCGCTGCTGTATCCCGCTACGAGGACACAATGATTTCTCTCAGAGAAGCATCCCTACAACCGTCATTCCGGCCTTGAGCCGGAATCCTGTCGACGCGCATCCGCGCGGCGGGAAGAGTCTCTTCAGCCCAATGACTTGGGCTGGCTGGATACCGGCGCAAGGCCGGCATGACAGCCGCTTAACAGACGGACAATCAGGCCGCCTTCTCGATCCGCGTCAGCCCGCCCATATAGGGCAGCAGCACGTCCGGAATTGTGACGGAACCATCGTCGTTCAGATAATTCTCGAGAACGGCGATCAGGCAGCGGCCGACGGCGGTACCGGAACCGTTCAGCGTATGAACGAACTTTGTCGCCTTGTCGTCCTTGCCGCGATAACGCGTATTCATGCGCCGCGCCTGGAAATCGCCGCAGACCGAGCAGGAGGAAATTTCGCGATAGGTATTCTGGCCAGGCAGCCACACTTCCAGATCGTAGGTCTTGCGGGCGCTGAAGCCCATGTCGCCCGTGCAGAGCGTCATGGTGCGGAAATGCAGGCCAAGGCGCTTCAGAACTTCTTCGGCGCAGGCCGTCATTCGCTCATGCTCGGCAACGGCGCTTTCCGCATCGGTGATGGAGACGAGCTCACATTTCCAGAACTGATGCTGGCGCAGCATGCCGCGCGTGTCGCGACCGGCCGAGCCCGCTTCCGAACGGAAGGACGGCGTCAGCGCGGTGAAGCGCAGCGGCAGCTTCTCCTGATCGAGAATTTCGCCGGACACGAGGTTGGTCAGCGTCACCTCCGCCGTCGGGATCAGCCAACGGCCATCCGTGGTCTTGAACAGGTCCTCGGAGAATTTAGGCAATTGCCCGGTGCCGAACATCGCCTCGTCGCGCACCATCAGCGGCGAGGAGACTTCGGTATAGCCATGTTCGCTGGTGTGCAGGTCGATCATGAACTGGCCGAGTGCTCGCTCCAGACGCGCCAGCTGGCTGGTCAGCACGGTGAAACGTGCGCCGGAAAGCTTGGCGGCACGCTCGAAATCCATATAGCCGAGCGCTTCGCCAATCTCGAAGTGCTCCTTTGCCTCATGGTTCCAGCCGGGCTTCTGGCCGACCACACGGGCGACCACATTGTCATGCTCGTCCTTGCCGTCGGGCACATCGTCGAAAGGTATGTTGGGCAGGCGCGACAGCGCGTCGTTCAACTCGGCGGTGACCTGACGGTCCTCCTCCTCGGCGCGCGGCATGTTGTCCTTGAGGTCGGCGACTTCGGCCTTAAGCTTTTCAGCAAGCTCCATGTTCTTCTGCGCCATGGCGGCGCCGATCTCCTTGGAGGCGGCATTGCGGCGCGACTGCATGTCCTGCAGGGACTGGATGACGGAACGGCGCTTTTCATCGAGCGCGATCAGGCCGCTGGCAGCAGGCTCCGCGCCACGGCGCGCAAGCGCCGCATCAAAGGCTTCGGGGTTTTCGCGTATCCATTTAATGTCGTGCATCGTCGTTCCAGACCGTTGTTGCATTGCCCGTGTTTTACAGCAAAACGCCGGGCATGAACCCGGCGCGAGGAGATTTTCAGAGCGGCGAGACCTTCAGGAAAATCAGGTCTCCTCCAGCTCCGTGCTTGCGGATTCCGCAGCGCGCTTCCTCTCCACGAGTCGAGCCATGTAGATGGAAATCTCGTAGAGAATGATCGCAGGCAGTGCAAGACCGATCTGGGACATGGGATCCGGCGGCGTCAGCACGGCGGCAACCACAAAGGCCATGACGATGGCGAACTTGCGCTTTTCCCTGAGCCAGTCGCTGGTCAAAAGCCCGACACGCGCCAGAAGCGTGGTGACGACGGGCAGCTGGAACACCAGACCGAAGGACAGCACCAGCGTCATGATGAGGCTCAGATATTCCGACACCTTCGGCATCAGCGAAATCGCGACTTCGCCATCTTCCGGCAATTGCTGCATGGCGAGGAAGAACCACATGACCATGGGCGTGAAGAAGAAATAGACGAGCGCCGCACCGATAAGGAACAGGATCGGGGAAGCGATGAGGAATGGCAGGAAGGCGGCGCGCTCGTTCTTGTAGAGACCGGGCGCCACGAATTTGTAAAGCTGCGAGGCGATCACCGGGAAGGAGATCACCATGGCGCCGAACATCGCAACCTTGATCTGCGTGAAGAAGAATTCCTGCGGCGCAGTATAGATCAGCGACGATTTCGTCACATCCAGACCCGCCCAGAGCACGGCCCATTTATAGGGAATGACAAGCAGGTTGAAGAGATGTTTGGCAACGGCGAAGCAGCCGATGAAGGCAATGAAGAACGCGCCGAGCGCCCAGATCAGCCGCGTGCGCAACTCCATGAGATGCTCAATAAGCGGCTGCGGCTTATCCTCGATATCCCCGCTCATGCTTCATCCTTTGTGGGCTTTGCAGCCTTGGTTTTTGCCGTCTTCGCCGGCTTGGCATCGGCCACCGCCGCCTTGTCTGCGGAAGACTTCCGGACGGCCGCCTTTTTGGCGACGGTCTTCACGGCGGGCTTCGAGGCGGCGGGCTCACTGGTTTTCGCGGTGACGGCGGTTTCGGGCGCTGCGGCAACCTTGCTCCGGGCTGCACGTTTCGGCTTGGCGGCAACCGCTTCGGCCTCAACAGTAGCAATAGATTTCGCCCGCGCGCGCTTCGGCTTCTCCTCCGCAGCGACGGCCGCGGCAACCGGCGCAGCGGGTGCGGCTACAACAGGCGGCGCATCCGGCAGCTTCATTTCAGGCTCAGGCACGCTGACCAGCGGCGCGACCGGCTCGCTTGTCGCCGGCGCCGGCGTGGACGAAAGACCATCCGGCGCAGCCGTCGCCTTCTGAAGATCGGACTTGATCTCGTTGCCGAGCTGGCGAAGCGGGTTCATCGCATCGCGCAGCGAGTTGGTGGGGTTGAGATTGCGGACATCGGAGATCGTCTGGCGCACATCGTCCATGTCGGCCTCTTTGAGCGCCTCATCGAACTGCGTGCGGAAGTCCCCCGCCATCTTGCGAAGGCCGGCCATCGTCTTGCCGAAGGCGCGGATCATGGGCGGCAAGTCTTTCGGTCCGACGACCACGATCAAAACGACCGCAATCACCAGAAGCTCGCTCCAGCCGATATCAAACATCAATATGCTCCCGAGACCCTAACGCCCGTCAGTCTCACACCAAGCGGCAAGGCCGCTTACTTGATCTCGTCAGCCTTGTGGTCGACGGTCTTCGTGTTGGCATCGGCCGGCGGCGGCGTCTGGTCTTCGTCAGCCATGCCCTTCTTGAAGCTCTTGATGCCCTTTGCGACATCACCCATCAATTCCGGAATCTTGCCGCGTCCGAAGAGGACGAGAACGATCACCAGCACGATGAGCCAATGCCACACACTAAAAGAACCCATAACTGAAACTCCTGAATTTCGCTTTCAGACGATGTAAGACGTTTGAAAGGCTTTTTCAAACGACAAATCGTCGCTTCAACAGCGAGTGCGCATAAAGTTTTCGTGGCCGCGCCAACAGGATGGCGATATCAATCGTCGCCATCGCCGCCGCCAGGCGCAAGCAGGCCCAGTTCCTCAAGATCAAGCTGCGTGATCGGGTCTTCGTCCTCACGCAATTCGTCGCTCATCATCGGCAGAGGCACGCCGAAATTGGAGGGAATGCGGCCGGAAAGCAGCCCTGCGCCCTTCAATTCCTCAAGGCCCGGCAGATCGCGCAGTTCCTCAAGGCCGAAATGGTCGAGAAACTCCACCGTGGTGCCGATCGTCACGGGCCGGCCGGGTGTACGCCTGCGGCCACGGAACCTGACCCAGCCCGCCTCCATCAGCACATCAAGCGTGCCGCGCGAGGTCTGAACACCGCGGATTTCCTCGATTTCGGCGCGTGTCACCGGTTGATGATATGCGATAATCGCAAGAACTTCCAGCGCCGCGCGCGACAGCTTCTTCGGCTCCTTCTCCTCGGCACGGATGACGAAGGAAAGATCCCCGGCGGTGCGAAAGGCCCATTGCCCGCCCACCTGCACGAGATTGACGCCCCGCTCCGCATAGAGAACCTTGAGACGCTGCAGAATGGCGACGACATCCATGCCGCGCGGCAGGCGCTCGGCGATGAAACCGACGGAAACCGGCTCGGACGAGGCGAAGACCAAAGCCTCGGCGATCCGCTCGGCCTCCTTCACCTGCCGTTCGGAAAATACCGTCTGTTCGGGCTCGGCCCCATCTGCCGCAATGGTGACCTCGGCGGTCTCATCATCATTCATCATTATCAGTCCTTTCGGCATTCACGGCACGGTCGTCCCTTGCGCCGCGGCGCATATAGATGGGCTGGAAAGCACCGTCCTGCCGGATTTGCAGCGAGCCCTCGCGCACCAGCTCCAGCGAAGCGGCAAAGGCGCTGGCAATCGCCGTCACGCGCATGGCCGGATCGGGCACATATTGCAGCAGATATTGATCGAGCACGGTCCATTCCCCGACATCGCCAAGGAGGTGGGTCAGAAGCTCGCGCGCCTCGACAAGCGACCAGACCTGCCGTTTTTCAATCGTGACCTGGGTAATCGCCTGACGCTGCCGCAGATTGGCATAGGCGCTGAGCAGATCGTAAAGATTGGCCTCATAGGCCGAGCGGTTGATATGCGGAATATGCTCCGGCGCGCCACGGGCAAAAACATCGCGGCCGAGCTGGGCGCGGTTGACGAGGCGTTCCGCCGCCTCGCGCATCGCCTCCAGGCGTTTCAGCCGGAAGGCCAGCGTCGCGGCCATTTCCTCGCCCGAGGGGCCGTCATCTTTGGATTGCTGCGGAATGAGGAGCTTGGATTTGAGGAAGGCGAGCCATGCCGCCATCACGAGATAATCGGCCGCCAGTTCGATGCGCACGCGGCGCGCGCTTTCCACGAATTGCAGATATTGCTCGGCGAGCGCCAGCACCGAAATGCGCGACAGATCGACCTTCTGCGTGCGCGCAAGATGCAGGAGAAGATCGAGCGGGCCTTCAAAACCCGCGACATCGATGACCAGCCCGGCCTCACCCGTCAACCGCTCCGGCGTCACATCCTGCCAGAGCTTGTCCATCGGCGTTGAATTGCGAGACTTGTCTGCGGCCATTGTTCCATCCGCCGGGCGTCCGGCCTTGATCCCGAGTGAGCGGCCGCCCCCAAGATCGTCAGGAAACGGCCCACATGGCGTTGAATTCGGCTCTCAGTTCCGCTTCGTCGGACGGGTCCGCAGTCGGGAAACCCGCTTCAACTGCCCGCACCCGCTCCAGCGAGCGGCCGGAAAGAACGGGAACCTCCTTCACGACTTCAAGCATTTCACCCATCACGCCATTGCAATGCAAGACTATATCGCAGCCACCCGCAACAATATTCGCAGCCCGCTCGCCCAGCGTACCCTTCAACGCGTTCATGGAACTGTCGTCGGACATCAGCAGGCCATCAAAGCCGATGCGGCCGCGAATGATCTCCTCGATGACCTTCGGCGAGGTCGTCGCCGGCCGTTCGCGGTCGACGGCATTGAATACCAGATGCGCGCTCATCGCCATCAATTCGTGGTTCAGCGCCCGGAACGGCACAAAATCATGGGCGTCCAGCTCATCGAGCGGTACGTCGACAACAGGCAGTTCATGATGCGAATCCACCATGCCGCGACCGTGACCCGGCATATGTTTCATGACAGGCAGCATGCCGCCCGCCTTCAGGCCATCGGCGGCCGCCTGCCCCATCTCGGCCACCATGGTCGGCGTGTAGCCATAGGCGCGGTTGCCGATGACGTTGCTGGCGCCTTCCACCGGCACGTCAAGCACCGGCAGGCAATCGACATTGATACCGAATTTCATGAGGTCGAAGGCGTGCAGGCGCGACATCAGCCAGGCGGCACGCAGACCCGCCCCCCGGTCGCGCTCATAGATTTCACCGAGAATGCGGGCATTCGGATAGGCCTGCAGGATCGGCGGCTTGATGCGCTGAACACGCCCACCCTCCTGATCGATCAGAACCGGCGCGTCTGGCCGCCCGACGGCGTCGCGCATGGCGGCGACGAGATCGGTGATCTGCTGCGGCTCGCCGATATTGCGCCCGAACAGGATGAAGCCCCAAGGCTGTTCATCGCGGTAAAGGGCAATCTCGTCGGCGGTCAGCGAAAGCCCGCTGCATCCGAGGATCATAGCTTTGCAATCGGTCATGATGTCACGCTCTCAGGGAAGATAGGGGTAAGGGTAAGGAGACTGCGCCATCGGGACTGCGAAAATCGTCCGATAACCTCTCCGCCGTCATCCTCGGGCTTGATCCGAGGATCCATCGCTCCGGGTTGTGGATCCTCGGGACAAGCCCGAGGATGATGCAGAGTGTGATGGAAGGTCCAAATACTCTAAGGGCTGCCTCATGCGGCAGCCCCAATCTTTCTACGCCGGATCAGCCTCTATCAGCGCGCTACCAGGCAGCTGCCGCCGGCTGAGCGGAACTTTTCGCACAGCGCCACGGCTTCGTTCTTGTCACCCGCCGGGATGCGGACGCGGTAGAACGTGCCCTTGCCGGCGATTTCGGCGGCCTTGATGTCGACGCCACGTCCACCGATGACCGAGCCGAACTTGGCCGACATGTTCTGGTAGGACTTCTGGGCTTCCGCCTGGCTCGGCAGCGAGGCGATCTGGATGTAGTAGCCACCGGCAGAAGGCGTGCTGGTCGCTGCCGGGGTCGCGGCTGCCGTCTGCTGCTGCGCGGCCTGCGGCTGTGCCGGAGCGGTCGCGGGGCGCACATTGCCCTGGTTGGTCACCGTTGCCACCACATTGGCAGGCTGCGAGGACGGACGTGCCGCTGGAAGCGGTGCTGCCGACTGCGCTGCCGGCTTGGCGGCGGCGGCAGGTGTGTTGGCCTGCGGCTGAGCCTGCTCCGGCGCGACCGGAACCCGCGATGCGGCGATGACGGCGGGAGCGCCCTCACCGGGCTTCGCGGTCTGCGGCGCTGCAAGCTCCTCGACCTTGTCGGCCTTCGGCGGCTGGGCTGCAGGTACCTCGACCTCCTGGGCAACCAGCGTGCCATCAGGCTTGACGATCATGGTGCGGACCTTGCGCGGCGAAACGCCGGTTGCAGCCGAACCTTCGTTCTGTGCGGCCTTTTCTTCCGGCGAAAGCAGACGCGGATCCTCGGTCTCGCCAACCGGCGTGCCGGCGGCTTCCATATCCGCGTCGTTTTCGCCTTCAAGCGGCAATTGTTCGGGGATCAGCGTGCGCTGAACCACATCCACCGGCTGCTCGTTGCTGGAAATCAGCGCCGGCTGCTTCGGATCGGCAGCGCTGCCGCCAGCCACGCGGTCATAAACCGCCTTGTCCTGATTTGGCACGACGCGACCGCCCGGATTTTCCGGCACGACCTTCATCGGGTCATTGTCGGCGGAGATGATGACAGGTGCGCCATTGGAGCCCGTGCTGGACGAGCCGCCGGAAACCAGCGCGTAAACGCCGCCACCGATCAGCACCAGACCGATTGCGGCTGCAACCGGCATGATCCAGCGGCGACCGCCGCGTTCATCCTCGTCACGATAAGCCGCCGGATGCTCCACATAGGTATTCTCGGCGTCGCGGGACGCGTTGCCACGGGACGCCGCAGCCTCCTGCATGGAACGACGGAAATCCTCTTCCAGCGCCCGTTCGAATTCATCGGCCTCTTCCGGAGCCTGAACAGGACGCGCCTGGGCGGCGCCGCGATTTTCCGCATGTTTGTGACGGTCGAGACCACCGGCGACAGCAGGCGCAAACAGCGTCGCAAGCTCGGTATCGATATCTAGATCTTCTTCGTGACGGCGCGCGGCCGGCTTGGGTTCAAAAACCCCGACCGGCAGTTCCGGCACATCCATTTCGACGATGGTTTCCGGATGTTCTTCCGTCTCGCCGATCTGCGAAGGATCGAAAGGCAGGCTTTCCAGCGTCTGCGGTGCCGGCTGCGGTGCTGCAGCAGCGGGACGCGGCTGAACAGCATCAGCAGCGACCGGTGCGGCAACGGGAGCCGGGCGCGGCTGCGGCGCGGGCTGTTCTCTCACGGGCTGCGGCGCAACGGCAGCAACGGCAACCGGAGCGACCGGCTGCTGGCGAACGGGTTGCGGCGCGGGCGCAGGTGCAACCTCCGCCTCGGCGATTTCAGACAAATCCAGATCAAGATCGAGATCGTCGAGCGCGAGCTCGAAATCATCATCGTTGAAGCCGGCGAAATCCGTGAAATCCAACTCTTCGACGGGTGCTGCGGGCGCAGCAGCGACAATCGGCGCTGCCTTCACCGGCGCGGCGGCGACCACGGGCGGCTCCACCTCCGCAGCCTGCGCAGCGGGAACGTCCTGCACGAGCGGTGTTTCACCGCGACCGGGAATGGAATATTTCGCGACGTCGTAAATCAGCTCGTCCATCGGCGAGAGATGTTTCGATGCCGGCTTCTCGGCAACCTCAAACGCCAGAGGCTCTGCGGCAGGCGTGAAGGTCTCGGCAACCGGCGGTGCAAAGGACGGAGCGGTCTCTTCCGCCTGAACGAAGGCAGGTGCGGGAGCGGCTTCGACCTGCGGCTCGATACGGGCCGCGGCAGGCTGCTGCTCGGAACGCGGCTCAACCCGCTTCGGATCGACAGCCGAAACATCCCGGCGCGCGCCGAAATTGGCAAGCGGCAGCCGCAGGCTGGAGAATTCCAGCGAAGATCGGCCGCCATGCGACGGCGGACGCACGGAAATCGGTGCGGGCGCTTCCTCGGCGACAGCTATTTCCACCTCATCGGCGAGATCGAAAGCCTGCGGCTCCGGCGCATAGGTCTGAACATTGCTCGAAACATCGGCCGGGAGTTCCGGCATGGCGTGCCATTCGGGTTGCACGGGCTCAGTGGCCTGCGGCTCTTCCCATGCCACCTGCTGGGCGGCCGGCTGATAAACCATCGGCTCGGCGGGACGCGACTGGCGCGAATGCACATCGAAAACTTCGGCCACCGCGCCGGCATCGTCACGGAAATCCGCGCGAATATCCTGGGTGGTCGTTTCGACGTAGTTGTGAATATAGGCCTGATCGATTTCCGGAAGCGGCTCTTCCCTCACCTCTGGCGCAGATGCGGCCACGGGTTCGGCCACCGGCGCAAGCTCCGGCTCGCGGCGGGCGAAAACGGATTCGACACGCTGCATGAAATCGTTGGGATGGATGCCCGCACGGACATCGTTTGCCGGATCAAGAACGACCGGATCGGCGTGCGGCGCATCGTAAACCTCGAACTCCCGAAGCAGCTCGTCTTCGAGGTTGAATTCGGGTTCGCGGCGGGTTGCCGGCGAGGCAGCGCGTGGCGCAGCTTCGGAACCCGCATGCGAAGGACGATCTTCGAAGCCGACGATACGTGCCAGCTCTGCCAGAGGATCGTTGTCAGCGAAGCCTTCGGACCGGGTGTCCCGGTTATACGCGACATTTTTTTCGACCATTACGTGTTCCACCATCTACGCATTGCAGCTCTTGCCAGCGTATTGTGAGCAAATAATGGTGATATGTTATCGCATTTCAGCAGGTGCGTCCGCTCCTAAAAGCGTAAGGCCGGACCTCAAAACATTTGCGACAGCATTCACCAGCCCAAGTCTGGCAATGCTCAATTCTCGGTTTTTATCGTTAATAAAACGTAATTCCGGCTGGTCTTTACCCTTGTTCCAGTGTCCATGGAAGGAACTGGCGAGATCATAGAGGTAAAAAGCAAGCCGGTGCGGCTCATGCGAAAGGGCTGCGGATTCGATCAGGCGCGGGTATTCGGCGAGCTTTGCAACCAGCTGCAACTCATTGATATCACTGATCAAAGCGACAGATGCCGCCATCTCTTCCGCAGAGGGAGCAAGCCCCGGAAACGCTTCCTGCGCCTGCCGGAAGATCGACATTGAGCGGGCGTGCGCATATTGCACGTAAAAAACCGGATTATCCTTCGATTGTTCGGTCACTTTCGCGAAATCGAAGTCCAGCGGCTCGGAATTCTTCCGATAAAGCATCATGAATCGCACGGGATCGCGACCCACTTCATCGACAACATCGCGCAGCGTGACGAAGTCGCCGGAGCGTTTCGACATCTTCACCGGCTCGCCGTCACGGAACAGCTTGACGAGCTGGCACAGAAGAACCGTCAGCTTCGACTTGCCCTCGGAGACGGCGCGCGCGACAGCCTCCAGACGCTTGACGTAACCGCCATGGTCAGCACCGAGCACATAGATCATCTCGGAGAAACCGCGATCGAACTTGTTCTTAAAATAGGCAACGTCGGCGGCAAAATAGGTGTAGGAGCCGTCCGACTTCATCAGCGCGCGGTCCATATCGTCGCCCACTTCCGTGGAGCGGAACAGCGTCTGTTCGCGGTCTTCCCAGTCCTCAGGCAATTCTCCCTTCGGCGGCGGCAGCGTGCCCTTGTAGACATGGCCCTTGAAGGTGAGGTCGTTGATGGCCGAGAGGATCGGACCGCCATTGCCCTCATGCAGCGTGCGCTCCGAGAAGAACACGTCGTGCCTGACGTTGAGCAGCGCAAGATCCTCACGGATCATCACCATCATCGCGTCGATCGCCTTGTCCTTTACGATCGGCAGCCATTTTTCCTCGGGCATGGCGCGCAGCTTGATGCCATATTCATCCGCCAGCGCCTGGCCAACGGGAACGAGATAGTCACCGGGGTAGAGACCGGACGGAATGGTGCCGATATCTTCACCAAGCGCCTCGCGGTAACGCAGGAACACCGAACGGGCCAGCACATCGATCTGCGAGCCGGCATCGTTGATGTAATATTCCTTGGTAACGCCGTAACCCGCAAAAGCGAGCAGGTTCGCCAGCGTGTCGCCGACAACGGCGCCACGGCAATGGCCGACATGCATCGGGCCGGTCGGGTTGGCGGAGACATATTCGACGTTGATCTTCTGGCCAGCACCGACGGTGGAGCGGCCGAAATCGATGCCCTGACTGATCATATCGGCCAGAAGACGCTGCCAGTAACCGACCGAAACCTTGAGATTGATGAAGCCCGGACCGGCGACATTGACGCTGTCGACATCGCCATCCGCCTGAAGTGCGGGCACGATGAGTTCGGCAAGCGCGCGCGGATTGGTGCCGAGCGGCTTCGCCAGCACCATGGCGGCATTGGTTGCTACATCGCCGTGGCTCAGATCACGCGGGGATTCGACCGTAACTCGACTGAAATCGACCTTTTCGCGGTTCTCTTTCACGAGATCGAGGGTCTCGAGCGCGTTTTTGATCCTGGTATCGAAATCAGCAAAAATGTTCATCGTTCCAACCTGCGCGAAGGGCTTCTGTTTATGTCCGGCCATCATAACCGGGTCGGCTCCGCGATTGCCCGCTGCCCTATCTCAAATCGGGGGTGTGGTCAAACAGACGCTGGTGGGCGCGCAGTGCATAACTGTCGGTCATGCCGGCCAGATAGTCGCCCACATGCCGGGCTTTTGCGGCCACGCTCATGCCGGAAATGCTGTCCACCCAGTAGTGGCTCTGCATTTCCGCCGGCGTTTCCATATAACGGTGGAAAAGATCGGTAACGATCTGTGTCGCGCCGGCGCGGATGCGCATGATTTCCGGATGCCGGTAGATATGGCCAAACAGCAGCTTCTTGATCTGCCGGTCGGTCTCGGCCATCTCAGGCGAAAAGGTCGCAACGGTGAAATCGGCGGCGCGGATATCGGCGGCGCTTCGCGGTTTCAGGCGGGCAAGATTCTGCTGCGCCACACCGATCACATCCTCGACCATGTGGGTGATCTGCCGGCGCATGATCTCATTGGCGAAACGCTCCTTGTCGAGCACGGGATATTTCGCCCGCACCTGCGCCATCAGTCCACTGAGGAAAGGCACCTCCTCCAGCATCTCGAAGGTGAGATAACCGGCGCGCAGGCCGTCATCGATGTCGTGGGTATTATAGGCGATGTCATCGGCAATCGCCGCCACCTGCGCCTCGAGGCTCGCATAGCTGCCGATTTCCAGATCCTGCAGCTCGCAATATTCGAGGATGGGCAGCGGAACCGGTCCCTTGATCCCCTCGCCCTTGGCATTGACCAGCGGGCCGTTGTGCTTGACGAGACCCTCGAGCGTTTCCCATGTGAGGTTGATACCGTTATATTCGGCGTAGCGGCGCTCCAGCTTGGTGACGATGCGCAGCGATTGCGCATTGTGGTCGAAACCGCCATAGGGCAACAGCACGGCATCCAGCGCGTCTTCGCCGGTATGACCGAAAGGCGTGTGGCCGAAATCATGCACCAGCGCCACGCCCTCAGCCAGATCCTCGTCCAGCTTCAGCGCGCGGGCAAGCGCTCGCGCAATCTGCGCGACTTCGATGGTGTGGGTGAGACGCGTGCGATAATGGTCGCCGTCAGGGCTGATGAAGACCTGCGTCTTGTGCTTCAGGCGGCGAAAAGCTGTCGTGTGGACGATGCGGTCACGGTCGCGCTGGAATTCGGAACGCGTCAGGCTTCCCTCTTCCGGAAAAAGACGTCCGCGCGTGGTCCATGGATCAGAGGCGAAAACCGCCCTCTCGCCGCTTCCGAAACCCAATGCGCGCTGGTCTATGATCATGCATCCACCTGTTGTCTTCTCTGGCCGGCACTTCCTTTGGTCTCGGCCATTGACCTTTTCATTCACCCTTCATACCTATCGCAGAGGTCAGCGCAAAGCATCATCGCCGCGCTGACCGCCTTCACACAGGCTATAGACCGGTAATTTGACCGGTTTATAATGGTGACAACGAGATTATTGCTCTCCGGTTCTTGACCCCGGCAGGAGAAACGACATGGAAAACAGCGACATTACCCTTTCGGAAGCAGCGGCGAAGCGAATCGCCCAGATCGTCGCGGCCGACGCCGGCAAACAGGCGCTGCGCGTCTCGGTGGAAGGCGGCGGCTGCTCGGGCTTCTCCTACAAGTTCGATCTGGCCGAAGACAAAGCCGATGACGACATCGTGATCGCCCGCGGCGACGCCAAGGTGCTGATCGACAGCCTGTCGGTTGTCTATATGGCCGGCTCCGAAATCGACTTCGTCGACAATCTGCTCGGGCAATCCTTCCAGATCAAGAACCCCAACGCGGTGGCAAGCTGCGGCTGTGGCACGAGCTTCTCGATTTGAGTTGGAAATACCGGCGCGCAATCCGCATTCCAGCCACCAAGCTTTGAAGTAACTCGCCTCTCTCCTCCCCTCATTCCTGTGCCTGTCACAGGAGGCCGATCGACGCGCGTCTGCGCGGCGGGAAGGACTCCTTTCAGCCCAAGGACTTGGCTGGCTGGATTCATGTGCCAAGCACAGGAATGAGGGAGGAGAAAAGGCAGTGATCCCGCCCGCCCGGCGTCTTTCCACCACATCCGCACGGCCATTTTCCAAAAACGGTGGCAATCGATTTTGCATCGGGTAAAAGTACCCTCACAAAAGGGAAACTCCGATGAAGATTGCCACCTGGAACATCAATGGCGTCAAGGCGCGTATCGAAAACCTCTGCCAGTGGCTGAAGGATTCATCGCCTGATATCGTCTGCCTTCAGGAAATCAAATCGGTCGATGAGGGTTTTCCCCGGCTTGAGCTGGAAGCCCTCGGTTATCACGTCGAGACTCACGGCCAGAAGGGCTTCAATGGTGTGGCGCTGCTCTCGAAGGTAAAGCCCGACGAAGTCAATCGCGGCCTGCCGGGCGACGACGCCGACGAACAGGCGCGTTTCATCGAAGGCGTGTTTTCCGTGGAAGGCGGCGCGATCCGCGTCTGCTCGCTCTATCTGCCGAACGGCAATCCGCCTGACGATCCGGTCAAATATCCCTACAAGCTTGCCTGGATGGAGCGGCTGCGGCGTTTTGCCGAAGATCGCCTCGCGCTCGAGGAACCGCTCATTCTGGCGGGCGACTACAACGTCATTCCCGAGCCCTTCGATTGCCACGACCCATGCGTGTGGGAAGGCGACGCATTGTTCCTGCCAAAGACCCGCGCAGCCTTCCGCAAGCTGGAGAATCTGGGCTTCACCGATGCCGCGCGGGCGACGACGGATGAAGCAGGACTTTATTCCTTCTGGGATTATCAGGCCGGCGCATGGCCGAAAAACAACGGCATCCGCATCGATCATCTGATGTTATCGGCGGAAGCTGCCGACAGGCTGCAATCCGTCAGCATCGAAAAACATGTGCGGGCCTGGGAAAAACCGTCCGACCATGTGCCGGTCTGCGGTTATTTCGCGTTCAGTCCTGCCGGCTGACGACCGGCCCTCTTCAGGCGGAAAAAGCCGCCCTGATCGCGATTCTCAATCCGGATCGTTGAACTGCATGTTCTGCGCCATGGCGATTGCCGCGCGGCGATCATTCTCGCCGGCGAGCGAAAAAGCCTGCTCCTGCAGGTTCTGTATCCAGGTGCAGTCCGCCGCCGTGCATTTGTCGAGCGCGGCCGTCATGAAGGCCAGCCCCTGCGTCGTCTGGCCTTCCTGGAAGATCAGGTTGCCGAAGATCGACATGGCGCCGGCATGGCCGTGCTTGCGGGCCTGGTTGAGCCACTTCTTGGCCTGCTGCACATCAGCGCGGCCGCCCTCGCCGGCGAGAATCATCTCCGCCAGACGGAACTGCGCTTCAGCAACACCAAAGGTGGAGGCCACCTGGAAATAAAGCTGGCGGGCCTGCGAAAGGTCCATTTTGACAGGGCTGCCGGGAATGCCGTGACGGTAATAATCGGCGAGAGAAAGCAGCGCATTAACGAAGAAGCCGGTATCTTCCGAACCCGGCTCGACGCCCTGATTGGCGATTTCGCTGTAAATCTTGAAAGCCTCGAAGTCGTTCTTGGCGACGCCGTCGCCATAGGCGTACATATTGGCCAGCGCCCAGCGCGATCCGGTATGACCCTTTTCAGCCGCGTAGCGATAGGCCTCGACGGCTTCACCCTTGTTACCGTTCTTGTAGGCTTTGAAGCCGAACTTGAACAGGTCGAAGGGGCCGGATTCCTTGGTCACGCCCGCATTGATGTCAAAAGCCGCAGCAGGCATTGCGAGCGACGCAAGCAACATGCCCATGAGGAGCGGCTTTAAAACGTTGGCTTCACATTTCAGCATTTCAGCGAACTTCTCTCACTCTTCCCGGCATATAGCCAATACTTGCGGAATACTGCAAAGCCGAACCCGCCGGGTCGCGATTTTTCGAACACACTGCGTCTTTCCGGCAGCACTTTCCAGCGCACCACCGGTGGTCATCTGCGGCAATTGCCCTCATTTTCCAGTGAGACAGATATAGGCATAATTTCCGGCAATATAACGGCATTTCACCGTCCACCGGTCAGCGCCAAACAAGAAAGCCGGACCAAATTCCCGTATTACTTGCTTAAACCCTGAATCCAAACCCGTTTTCACTTTCCGGCCTTGCGCACCACCACATCAAACGCCTGCATGTTCTTTCATTCCCGCGTCCCTAAACATAAGCCAAGCACCCTGTTTGTGGCGGGAAATGGACAGATATGCTCACATTCCAACGCGACCACACGCTTGCAGAAAAGTGTTGCCAAATCGTCACAAAACTTTCGGGCTAGAAAATTTTATCGAGCAGGAATCATAGTCGCGCATGAAAAAAGGCCCGGTTGGTAAACCGGACCTTTATTTTAGCATCTGCGGAAGGATGGTGTCAGAACTTGACCTTCACGCCGGTCGAGATTGCTGCGACGAGGTCGCTGCCGAAGCTGTAACCAGCCTCGTCGCCGCAGGTCGCCGTGCCGATGTTGCTGCAGCGGCCGCCGCGGATCGAGGATTCACCCGATGTCAGCAGGCCGAGAGCGCCGGCAATCTTGAACTCGACGTTCGGAGTGGGCGAATAAACGAGCTGGGTGCCAACCATCCAGGTATCGGTCTGCGTACCGATAACCGTCGATGTGCCGCGATCCCAGGTCAGGCTGACAGCGCCGCTCCACTGGTCGTTGAACTTGTGGCCAATACCACCGGTAACCGTCCAGCCGTCGCGATAATAAAGGTCAAGCGTCGTGAGCGAGGTGACACCCGCAATACAGGTCGGCACGCCAACCTGGCAGAAAGGCACGACCTGAATTTGGCTCCAGTCCGTCCACTTTACCGAGCCGAAGGCAAGCCAGTTCGGCGCGATACCGGATTGCACCTTCAGTTCCAGGCTATCAGGCATGGAAACCGAGCCATAGACGGGAGTGACCTTGCCGCCGTAAGCGATTAGGGCCGGACTGCCAGCAGCCGGAAGGCTTCTGAGGTCGACCGTACCGTTCAGATCGTGATCGACGGCACTGTTATAAACGAGGCTCGTGCGGAAAGCGATTTCCGGAATCTCATAGGCGATACCTGCGCGCCATCCCCAGCCGTCGCCTTCCATATCAAGCTTTCCGACACCGGAAAACAGGGAAGGATAAGCCGGGCCAAGCGCCGTCGGGGATACGACCTGACGGTATTTGTAACCGCTGATCTCCTGATAGAAGCCGCCGCCGATGATCGAGAAGTCACCCTTGCCAAGATCGAACTTCACCCGGCAGGTGGTGGCGTAATTGTGCGACTTGACCTTGGTTTCGATATTGTAGCTCGATCCCTGCCAAATGCCGGGGTTCAGATCCGCGCCCCAGGGCTGCGAATAATCGAACATGCAGTCGCCGAAATCGCCGATTGCCGCCTTGGCGCCAACGCGCGTCGACCAGTAGTTTTCAGAATCGTCGGCCGTGGTGGACCAAGAGCCAGGCAGCGGACCACCGCTCTTCAGCGGATTGTCCCGCGCATTCTCCACCTTGCGCTGCGGCGCGACAAAGGTCGCGGAACTGTCGAGAACGTAATCGGACGGATCGAACAGCAGGTCGATATTGTAACCACCGCGCTCAAGGCCACCTGCCAGTGAGGGCGTTACCGCCGCGATGCTGACTGCGAAACATACCGCGCCGCGAAAAATTGCAGTTTTTGCCATCTCTCTCCCCAATCAAGGCAATGTGATCATCAAAAGAGTGAAGCGCTTCGCAGCAAATGACAATCTGCCGCACACTGGCACAGTTCTGCGACACTTCTCCATTTTTTACGTAAGAATTTGATGTCGATCCCCTTGCATAGTCATTTTAGGTTATTTTTCTAATCCAATTGAAGCAATCCGACATAAAATGAAACAAATTCCCACTTGAGATGGGAATTGTCTCCAAATAACCACACTCACGGGTTTCCCGAGGAAACGCGCTTATCAGGCCGTTTTTGTTGGCTTTTTTAACTGTTCGGACAATTTCTGGCTGAAAATGGCGTGAAATAATCGCGCTTTCGAGCGCGCATGATTCGCCATTGCAGTGCAGCAATCAATCGAGACGACTTGTTATACCAAAGCAAAAAAACGCCCCGTTTCAAACGGGGCGTTTTTGTTTCTCCAAAGCCGTAAGCGGTATTACCCCGCTTCGCTGACCCGTGTGAGCGCCGTTCTCAGGCTTGCAAGCTGCACTTCCAGCTCGGCCTTGCGCTCGCGCTCGGCGGCAACCACTTCCGGATCGGCATTGGCCACGAATTTTTCGTTCGACAGCTTTTTGTCGATGCGTTCCATTTCCGCATCCACCTTGCCGATCGCCTTTTCGAGACGGGTCTGCTCAGCCGCGAGATCAACGAGGTTGCCGAGCGGCAGGCATACCGTCGCCTCGCCGACGATGATCTGCGCGGAACCCTTCGGCGCAACCTCGGCGGCACGGATTTCATCCGCCCGCGCCAGACGCCGGATGGCGGCGGCGTGGCGGTCGAGCCGTGCTTCGGTGGAGGTATTGGCGCCGACGACCACAAGCGACGCGGTGGCGCCCGGCGGCACGTTCATTTCGGCGCGCGCGGAGCGGATGCCGGAAACGAGATCGATCAGCCAGTTGATTTCCGCAGCTGCGGCATCATCGCGAAACTCCGGCGTCGGCCAGTCGGTGAGGCACAGCAGATCATCCCGCTCCTCGCCCTCGCCCGCCGTGTGCGCCCACAGCTCTTCGGTCATGAAGGGCATGAAGGGATGCAGGAGCTTGTAGATTTCTTCCAGAACATAGGCCGCACAGGCCTGGGATTCCCGCTTCGCCTTTTCGTCTTCGCCGCTGAAGACAGGCTTCAGCAGTTCCAGATACCAGTCGCAGAACTGGTTCCAGACGAAGCGATAGAGAATGCCTGACGCATCGTTGAAGCGGAAATTCTCAAGCGCCGCCGTCACGTCGCGCGCCGTATTGGCAAGCTCGGTCAGGATCCAGCGGTTGATGGTCAGCGACGCGGTTTCAGCCAAAAAGTGCGAATCGCGCTTGACGCCATTCATCTCGGCAAAGCGCGTGGCGTTCCAGAGCTTGGTGCCGAAATTGCGGTAACCGGCGATACGTGCCGGATCGAGCTTCACGTCGCGACCCTGCGCCGCCATGATGGCCAGCGTGAAACGCAGCGCATCCGCGCCGTATTCGTCGATCAGTTCCAGCGGGTCGATGACGTTGCCCTTGGACTTCGACATCTTCTGGCCGTTCTTGTCGCGAACCAGTGCGTGAATATAGACCGTGCTGAAAGGCTCGACCGGATTGCCGGCGTCGTCCTTCATGAAATGCAGGCCCATCTGCATCATTCGCACCACCCAGAAGGGGATGATGTCGAAGCCCGTGACCAGCACGTTGGTCGGGTAATAACGCGCCAGTTCCGGCGTCTGTTCGGGCCAGCCGAGCGTCGAGAACGGCCAGAGCGCCGACGAGAACCAGGTGTCGAGCACGTCTTCGTCGCGCGTCAGGATTTCGCCCGGCGCGAAGTTCTCGAGCTTCTCTTCGACCCAGGCCTTCCACGGACCTTCATGGGCGATATAGTGCTGGATGGCGGCCTGCAGGGCCTCTTCTTCGGTCTTCTCAACAAAGACCTGCCCGTCCGGGCCATACCATGCGGGAATCTGGTGTCCCCACCACAATTGCCGCGAGATGCACCACGGCTGGATATTCTCCATCCACTGGAAGTAAGTGTTTTCCCAGTTCTTCGGCACAAAATTGGTGCGGCCTTCGCGAACCGAGGCAATCGCCGGCTGCGCCAGCGTCTTGTTGTCCACCCACCACTGGTCGGTCAGGCGCGGCTCGATCGGCACGCCGCCGCGGTCGCCATGCGGCACCACATGCTTGTGCGGCTCGATCTTGTCGAGCAGCCCGGCCTCTTCGAAGATTTCAACGATGATCTTGCGCGCGGTAAAGCGATCCTGTCCTTCCAGACGATCCCATGCGCCGTGGAGCGCAGCGGGATGGCTGAGGCCTTCGAGGAAATCCTCGTTCTCCTTGATGGTGATCGTGCCGTCGATATTCATGACATTGATGGCGCGCAGGCTGCAGCGCTTGCCGACTTCGAAATCGTTGAAGTCATGCGCAGGCGTAATCTTCACGGCGCCCGTGCCGGCGGTCGGATCGGCATAGTCATCGGCAACGATCGGGACCTTGCGGCCGACGATCGGCAGGATGACGTGCTTGCCGACAATGCCCTTGTAACGCTCATCCTCAGGGTTCACCGCAATACCGGTATCGCCAAGCATCGTTTCCGGACGCGTCGTGGCGACGACGATATAATCGCGGGTCTCGAACTCGGTGGGCTTGCCCTCCTCATCGAAAGCGATCGGATACTGATAGGTAACGCCCTTTTCGAGCGGGTAGCGCAGGTGCCAGAGATTGCCCTTGACCTCGATCTGCTCGACCTCCATGTCGGAAATCGCGGTCAGCAGCTTCGGGTCCCAGTTGACCAGACGCTTGTCCTTATAGATCAGGCCCTGCTTGTAGAGCGTGACGAAAACTTCGAGTACAGCCTCGGAGAGACCTTCATCCATGGTGAAGCGCTCACGCGACCAGTCGCAGGATGCGCCAAGGCGTTTCAGCTGGTTGAAGATCAGACCGCCGGATTCGGCCTTCCATTCCCAGACCTTCTCCACGAAAGCCTCGCGGCCCATCTCGCGGCGGCCCGGAAGCTGGCTTTCCATCAGCTTGCGCTCGACGACCATCTGCGTGGCGATGCCGGCATGGTCCATGCCCGGCTGCCACAGCACGTCCTTGCCGCGCATACGCTCGAAGCGGACCAGAATATCCTGCAGCGTGTTATTGAGCGCGTGGCCCATATGCAGGGAGCCGGTCACATTCGGCGGCGGGATGACGATGGTGAAGGTTTCCGCGCCCGGCTTGGCGTTGGCGCCGGCACGAAAAGCATTAGCCTCGTCCCAGGCTTTGGCGATCTTCGGTTCGACGGATGCGGAATCGTAGGTCTTTTCGAGCATTTCCTGACCTGAATTTTAGAGTTCTTGTGTGGATTTTTTTAAATAAGGATGGACGGGAGAGAGTCAACAGAAACCCGCCCGCGAGCCAACCATTGAGCGGACCCACGGGTGACTATGACCCCATAACACCTTCATCTTCAACAAAAAAGCCGCCCCGTTGCCGGAGCGGCCGTTGTTTCATCGCATCATCAGCAATTGCAGATGCGACAAGAGCGGGACTTAGCGGCGCGAACCGCGCGCCACGCGCTCGATTTCCTCGCGCACGAGACGCTCCACCAGCGTCGGCAGATTGTCTTCCAGCCAGTCCTGCAGCATCGGGCGCAGCATCTCGGCGGCCATATCCTCGATCGAGCGCCGCTCGACACCGTCGAAAACCTCCGCCAGCTCGCTGAAGGAACGGGCGATCTGCGCACCGGCAGCGGCGGAAAGCAGATTGAGCGACAGGCCGCCCTCAACATCCGCCTCGTCTTTTGCCTCCACCTCGGCCAGATCGAATGTCGGCGTCTCAACGACAGGGTTCAGCACCGTGATGTCGAAACGCTCCGCTGTCAGCGGCGTTTCAATAGCACCGCGCAGGGTAAGCTGATCGAAACGGCTTTCGGCCGAAGGCGCGCTTTCGACGGCGGCAGCGGCGGCGCGATCCTCAGCGGCAAAAGATGCCGGCTGCTCGTTCACACCTGCGGCCGCCACGGCTGCCATCAGCGGCCGAACATCCGTCGGACGCTGCGGCGCGGCGCGGTCGGAAGACGATACGGACGAAGGCTGCGATACATTCGGGGCGGCTGCGGCCGGCAACCCGGTCTCGGCCGCGCCACGCTGCGCCTGCGCGGCGAAAGCCTGCGGTCCCATGGCGGCGTTACGGTCGGCGGCAGCACGCACACGGGCGGCGACATCGGCAAGCGACATGGTCTTCTCGGCAGAGCTTTCCTGCCGTTCAGCCATGGGCCCTTCAGAAATCGGCGAAAAATCCTGCGCAGGCCGTGCGCCAAAAGCCTGGTTTGCAGCGGGGGGAACGCGTGCCGGCGGGCTGATGGGCTCCGCCACGAAAGCTGTTTCGCTTGCAGCCTCGTCTTCATCGTCATAGACCGGCGGCAACTGCCCGGAAAACGCGCCGGTGGGTCCGGTCTCGTTGCTTTCGATGATCCGGCGGATAGACGCCAGAATCTCTTCCATGGACGGTTCACGCGCTACGCTTGGCTGAGCCATATCAATCCCCGGTTTCCACTCTTCGAGCGCCTTACCGCATCCCACGGACATCGGATGAAGGGCTCCTTGACCTGTTCAATTCGCACATCGCGTTTCCGACAACCAAAATCGATCGTCACACCGATGCTCTGAAACATGGTCGGCCAAAGCGCTTGAGCAATTTTGCCGTCCCTGTCGCAGGATCATGCGGGGCAGAAATACGCACACCCCGAATCACCCTTAGTTTAGGTCAGCATAGCGAGGAACTAAATCACTGATTCGACAAGTTTCGTGATGATGCACAGCTTTGTGAGAGCGGCCGGGAGGAAGCGCTCTTCCGGCAAACCAAACGCAAAAACGCCGGGGCGGAAAGTCCACCCCGGCGTCAAAAAGACGATGATCGTTTGCCGATCAGAAAACGAATTCGGCCGCCTTGGCAAAACCCGGCACCGGCTTGACCGACGCATTGAAGAAGGTAGCGGCCGATGTGCCGTTACCGTCGCGGCGATAGACTGTGGCCTTCGCGGCTCCGCCATATCCGACAACGACAACCAGACGTCCGCCGTCGCGGAGCTGATCGATCAACGCCGCCGGCACTTCTTCCACCGAGCCATTGATGAAAATGAGGTCATAGGGCGCTTCGCCCGCATAGCCCTTTTCGAGATCGCCGGTCACGACGGCAACATTGTCATATCCGAGCGAAGCCAGCGTCTCGGTCGCCTGTGCGGCCAGCGCCTCATCGCTTTCGAGCGAAACCACCGAACCGGCAAGCTGGGAAAGAATGGCAGCCGCATAACCTGCACCACCGCCGACTTCCAGGACGACGTCTTCCTTCGATACGGCCGAAAGCTGCAGCAGCTTCGCCAGCGGCGAAGTCTTCATGACATAACGGGCCGGGCGGCCGTCGCGGGCGGGACAGATCTGCAGGTCCTCGTCCACATAGGCAATCTGCCGCACGCCCGCCGGCACGAAAGCCTCGCGCGGCACGCTCAAAAACGCCTTCAGCACGGAATGCGACGTCACGTCGGTCGTGCGCAACTGGCTGTCGACCATATTGGCGCGTGCGGTTTCGAAATCCATCATGTCCTTATCGCCTCAATTTCACGGATAGGGGCCAAAAACCAGCCCAAGTCGGAAGATGCAGCCGACCGTTAAAACAATCTCATAATTGCCAGAGGCTGCGCTTTCAAGCGCGCTCATTGGCTGGGGTCCTAAAAAGCACCGGAGGGTGATGCAAATTTCCCGCGATTGGCGTGAATCGCATCGTCAGGAAGCAGGAATATCCGGCATAATCCACCAGAAAAGCTGAACGAGATCGCTCCAAAGCTGCGTCAGGTCCTCGATCATCTGGATTGTCGTCACATAGGCATAGATCGCCAAGACAGTCACGACACCGAGGAGCAGCCATGGCCAGAGCCTTCGCTTCCTGCCGTTGCCCACCTTGTCCTGCCGATCCTGATCCACGCTCTCCTCCTGCATTCTGGCCAAAAAAACAGCGCGCATGCGCGTCATCTACGGGTCGCAGATCTGATGTAATGCCGATGGTGGAGAAATTTGGAGGCCTCGCCCGGAATTGAACCGGGGTACAAGGATTTGCAGTCCTCTGCGTCACCACTCCGCCACGAGGCCTCACACGCTCATCAATCAAGCGATGGCGGGCATTTAGAACGAATCCATTATGGGCGCAAGAGGGTTCGTTCCGAATGTAGTGTTTTTTCGGATAGGACCGGCACGCAGCAAAGGTGGGTCACCTAAGCGCTTAAGATTCCGAAGCTTTTTGTATCTGCTTCATATCTCAGAAGAAAACAAAGCCCGCATCCGGCGCGTTTGCGCCGTCGCGGGCAATGCTGCATCTTATATGCCGATCGGTCAGATCCGTCCAAGCAGGACCAGGATCAAGACGATGACCAAAACCAGTCCGAGACCACCCGAAGGGCCGTAGCCGTAATTGTGGTAACCCCAGCTGGGCAGCGCGCCGATCAGGAAAAGAATGAGCAGGATGACGAGGATGGTGCCGAGCATGTGTAACCCTCCACTGTTGGCATGTGTCTGCCTGATTGAATGATGAAACGCGCAAAAAGTTCCCTTTCCTGCAGGTCCGGCAGCATAATTGCAGGCAGGCATCCTGTTCCGTTTCAACGGGTTACACCGGCAGTTCAAGAATGCGGCCCTTGCTCCCGTCTCCTGAAGTAATTCTCTGGCTAATTATATCGCGACGGGAAGCTCCCGATGCGAATGACAGGCCTGCCTTCAGGCGCATCGACCAAACCAGCGATTTATTCGTGGTAATTTCTCGGCCTATGTCTATCGGCAGTTGTCCGTCATATTAGCGCCAGTCCCCCGTACCCTGAAACTGGCGGGAGACGGAGAGATCTGGCATCACTGGCAGTGCGCCAGATCTCTCCGCCCCTCCCCATGGCCCTCAAATTCTCCTTTGCAGGCACACGGATATTTTACCGGCCGTGTCACGCCTTTGCCTTGCCTTGCCGGTTTCACTCCGGCTAGACCCCGTGCCGGGAGGGAGAAACGAGAATCATATGTCCGGTTTTGCGAACCTCATCCCGCTTTTCATCTTTGGCCTGCTCGTCTATTTTTTCTTTCGCTGGGTCGCGCGCGACATTCAGAATCCGAAAAGCAAATAGTCGGGGAAATCCTCTCCGGCCCCTTGCCCGCCGGGAACCGCCGCGCCTCCATCTCGTTTTCACAGACGCACTTCGGAGGACAGGATGAAAACGCTCGCATCATCGGCCACTATCGCGCTTGCACTGGCACTTGCCGGATGCACCGCCGGCCCGACCGCTTATGTAGGCCCCGCGCCCTATGTCGAACCCATCCCCGGCAGCATCATCTACAGGGGCCAGCCGCGCACCAAGCTGACGAAATCGCCGATCGGCAGTACCTTCAGCCATGAATTCCGCATCGACGGCAGCACAAGGGCGGTGGAAACCTATCGCATTGCGCCCGACCGC
Organism: Agrobacterium sp. LAD9; assembly: GCF_003031125.1. Lineage (NCBI taxonomy): Bacteria > Pseudomonadati > Pseudomonadota > Alphaproteobacteria > Hyphomicrobiales > Rhizobiaceae > Agrobacterium > Agrobacterium sp. LAD9. The sequence continues at coordinate 424,832 of NZ_PHGS01000007.1, forward strand.
TCGCTGGAACTCATCGACCGGCGCATCATTCGCGACTGGCTGTTCGGGCGCGACGACTGACCGCACCGCAACCGGCAGAAACGCCCCCGCAACGGGATTGCGCATCCTGACCGCTTCGTTTAGAGCCGGGCGCAACAATCACTATGGATAAGCGATGAATACGCGCTGGCAAAAACCCGTCCTGATCGCGTTCGAAACGCCGGGCGATTACACGAGCATCGAAACCACGCAGGCTGCCTCCTGGGCGCTGATCGAGGACTGGCCGATAGAAGACGGCGATGCGCTGGACAAGGCGCTGCTGATCTGCGCCGCCGTCGATGCCGGGCGGAAAAAACCCGAGGACGCACGCAAGGCCTTCATCGCAGCCGCAATCGAAGCGGGTCTCGATATCAAGGCCTGACGGCGGAATACCTGGGGGCCGCAGACTATAAATGTCGCCTGCAACGCTGCGTTTTCAACAAAACAGGTTCGATGGATCGCAACAGATGGAAGCTTCCGGAAACATGAAAAAAGCCCTGTTCATTTTTCTCCTCTCCTGCCTGGCGATCGGCCTTCTTGGTCACCTCGTGGTCGCCTTTGTCGTCACAGGCTGAAGCGCGAAAATGCCCTCCGTCGGAAGGCGAGAGGCTGGATTTTAGAATTTCCTGAATTTCATTCTTTCGTTATGGAACCGCGATAAACTTTGACCGTTCTCTTTTCAATCAACAGGAGGAGGGTTGGAATGCGTGACGGATTGAACGGTTTTCTCGAAATCTCGATGATCGGCTTCGTGGTCGCAAGCTGCCTTTTCATGGTCAACCTGCCGATTTGACCCGCCTCAAAAATTTATCTCTGACAGAACCGGCAACTTGACGTTCCGGCATAAAAAATGCGGCCTTTTCGGCCGCATTTCTGTTTCAACAAATCATCACATCAGGCAGAAAGCTTGGCCGCCAGCTTGGCGACATGGGCGCCCTGATAACGAGCGGCTTCCAGCTCGATTTCGGAAGGCTGACGCGAACCATCGCCATCGGTGATGGTGGAGGCGCCATAGGGCGAACCGCCCTTGATTTCATCAACGCCCATCTGGCCCTGGAAAGCATAGGGCAGACCGACAACGGCCATGCCGTGGTGCAGGAAGGTCGGGATGAAGCCGAGAATGGTGGATTCCTGGCCGCCATGCTGCGTTGCGGACGACGTGAAGGCCGAGCCGATCTTGCCTACCAGCTTGCCACTGAACCACAGGCTACCCGTCTGGTCCCAGAAATTGCGCATCTGCGAGGCAACCGTGCCGAAACGCGTACCGGCGCCGACGATGATGGCGTCGTATTCGGCGAGCTCGTCGACCGTTGCGATCGGCGCTGCCTGATCGAGCTTGAAATGCGAGGCCTTGGCGACTTCTTCCGGCACCAGTTCCGGAACGCGCTTCACGACGACATCGGCGCCCGCCGATTTTGCGCCTTCGGCGACAGCATAGGCCATCGTTTCAATATGACCGTAAGAAGAATAATAGAGTACAAGAACCTTCGTCATTCTCTTCGTTTCCTTTGTTGTAACTGTTTCCGGCGTACCGGCGATAAGCTTCTTCAAAAATTCAATGATCATCGGCGTTGACCCGTCAAATGTATGTGAAGGAAACCTAGCCGACAGGCCCTTATCCCGCCAGCCGGGGATTGGCATACGCACTGTTCACGATGAGTGAACGGAAAACCGGAACGTCAACCATTTACAAAAAGACATTTCTTCAAAAGCACTTTGCATTCCCTGGTCGCGGGGCTAACGTCTGACAAAACAGATGACGAGTGCAACCATGTCCAATCCCTCCTCCGCCCAATCCGTTGTTACCGCCGCCATGCTTGCCATCGGCGACGAACTGCTCTCGGGCCGCACCAAGGACAAGAATATCGGGCACCTCGCGGATGTGCTCACCATGTCCGGAATTGACCTGAAGGAAGTGCGCATCGTCGCCGACGAGGAGGAAGCGATCGTGGAAGCGCTGAACGCGCTGCGCAGCCGCTTTGATTATGTCTTCACATCAGGCGGCATCGGTCCGACCCATGACGACATCACCGCGGATGCGGTATCTGCGGCATTCGGCCTGCCCTGCGAACACGATGCCGAGGCGCTGCGCCTGCTCGGTGACATGTATCGCGTCCGCGAGATGGAATTCACCGAGGCGCGCAAGCGCATGGCGCGCATGCCGAGAGGTGCGACCCATATCGCCAACCCCGTTTCCGTCGCCCCCGGCTTCGTCATCGGCAATGTCTACGTCATGGCCGGCGTGCCGCAGGTGTTCCAGGCCATGCTCGACAATGTCATGCCGACGCTGCGCACCGGCGCGAAAGTCATGTCGCAGGCGGTGCGTTCGCCCTATGGCGAAGGTGATATCGGCACGCCGCTGACGGCCATCCAGAAGGAGCACCCCGAAACCAGCATCGGCTCCTATCCGAAATATGACGGGCAGCGTTTTTCGACCGAGATCGTCGTGCGCGCCCGCGACGCCGGCGTGCTGAAGGCGGCAACCGAAGCGGTTGCGGCCATGATCGAAACCATCAGCCAGGAAAAAAGACTGGCGGCAAGCCAGGGCGACGCAACCGCCTGAAACGGAAAAGGCCTGAGACGAAAAGGTTTGACCAAAATCAAGGTGGCCATCGGCGAAGACGGCCACTCTCCCCCTAGAAACTAGATGTCACCGAGGAGAGAGAAATGGGTTACAAAACGATATTGGCAGTGGTCGACAATGTTGCGAACACGCAAAAGCTCGGCGAATTCGTGGTGAGCCTTGCCGACCAGTTTTCCTCGCATGTGATTGGCCTGCACATGGAAACGCTGGCCGCCGTTCCGCTCGTCGCGCCGATGGAAATTCCCGATCCCGCCACCGTGCAGGCGCTGCAGGATGTGGCACACAAGGAAACCACCGACGTGGGAACCGCCTTCGAGCACACCCTGTCCGCCAATGGCATCTCGCATGAATGGCGCAGCTTCGTCACCTCGGTGGGTTACGCCTCCGCATCGGCGATCGACAGCGCGCGCTGCGCCGATCTCATCGTCGCCCGCCAGAGCAACTCCTCTGCACTTTCAGACAGCCGCTCAGATATTGACGGTTTCCTTTATGAAAGCGGCCGCCCCGTTCTCCTCGTGCCGCATGTGCTGACCGTTGCGAAACCCATCAAGCGCGTCCTGATCGCATGGAACGGCTCGCGCGAGGCAACCCGCGCCACCTTCGACGCCCTGCCCTTCCTGAAGGCCGCAGACAGTGTCGAGATTTTCTCCGTCGATCAGGCCGAAAGCGAAACCCAGTCTTCCGGCCTTGCCGGCGCGGAACTGGCCGCAACCCTCGCCCGCCACGGCGTCAATGTCACCGTCACCTCGCAGGAAAAGATCGCAGGGATCTCGCCGCAGGCCGCCATCGAGAACCGCCTGTCGGACAACAGCATCGACCTTCTGGTCATGGGCGCTTATGGCCATTCCCGCTGGTGGGAGCTGCTGTTCGGCGGCGTGACGCGCACCCTGCTCGATTCCATGACCGCAATGACGCTGCTGTCGCGTTAAAAATGGATGCGGCGCAAACAGCGCCGCAAGCTCCCTCGGCGTCCCGCATGGAGCGAGCGACTACCGCTTGTTTCTTCTCCCCGCCGGGGAGAAGTCCGGGGCAGCGGGATGAGGTGGTAAGGGTAGAGATATTCGGCAACGTCCCCCCATCGGGCCACCTTTTCCCCGGCGGGGAGAAGAAACAAGGCGCGATCTCGCAATCAAAACAACGCCTGTTATGCGGAAAGCTTGCCTTTTTGCCGGTCTTGCGGCTATTAGCCAAAGCCATCGACAATTTTGACCAGATGGTAGACGACATGTCCCTTCCCGATAAAGCCTTTCCCGTTTCCTGGGACCAGTTCCACCGCGACGCCCGTGCGCTTGCCTGGCGTCTTGCCGGTCTCGACAAAGAGTTCCGGGCAATCGTCTGTATCACCCGCGGCGGCCTCGTTCCGGCGGCGATCATCTCGCGTGAACTCAACATCCGCATGATCGACACGGTCTGCATCGCCACCCGCCACGATTACGTCAACCAGGGCGACACGGTTCTGCTGAAGGGCGTGGCCCCGGAGCTGATGTCCGACAGCGGCGAAGGCGTGCTCGTCGTCGACGACCTGACCGATACCGGCAAGACCGCGCTTGAAGTGCGCGAAATGCTGCCGAAGGCGCATTTCGCCTGTGTTTACGCCAAGCCGAAGGGCGTGCCGACCATCGACACCTTCGTCACCGAAGTCAGCCAGGATACCTGGATTTATTTTCCCTGGGACATGGGCTTCACCTATCAGGAGCCGATCGCCAAGGGATCACGCGGCTGATTGCCGGCCGCCATTAGAAAATCGGACATGAAAAACCGCCCCGCCGAGGGCGGTTTTTTTTTGGAGAAAAGCCTTCTTTGACGACAGCGGAAAAACACGGAAAAACCGCAGTGTCGCCATTATGCCTCACCCCGGAAATGCGGGGTTTTGCCTTTCCGTTGCGGAAACCAGCCTCGCGCAAGCTTCAAATTTTCCCGCCAAGTCACTGATTTTTCTAATCGCTTTTGCTATCCCCGTTTTCCACAGGCACTTCACACAATATCTTGTGGTTAAAAATGGGTTTCAATCTATGGCTTGACGAATCTGTGCCGCGAGAGGAAAGTGACATTTATGTTGCGGCGGCAACGGACCGGAAAGTAACGAGGCCGGTTCCTCTCCATCTTCAGCGCGCATGTCCAAAGCGGCGTCCCGGCCATGAGGGGGCGGTTCGCCGCAGGCTTTTGCGCGCCTTTCGGAAACCGCCAAAAACATGACGCGGGGACTGGCGGCAGGAAGCTGTTGATACTATATTTAGTATTCCATGACATGCTTGCAGCCGAATAAGCCACGAGATACAGGGATGACATCCAAGGATGAACATCCCTTACAGATCGGCAACAACCGGCTGCGCGAAGGCATCGCACGGCTGGACCGGATTTTTGCGCCCTCCACCGGGCGCCCAATGGACGAGGACAGAAACCATGCGCATTGAACGCCGCTTCACGAAGCCCGGCCAATCGCCTTATGCGGAGATCGACTTCCGCAAGGCCGTCAGTGAAATCAAGAACCCGGATGGATCGATCGTGTTCCGTCTGGCTGACATCGACGTTCCCGCGCAGTTTTCCCAGGTTGCCACCGACGTTCTGGCGCAGAAATATTTCCGCAAGGCCGGCGTGCCGAAGTTCCTGAAGAAGGTCGAGGAAAACGACGTTCCTTCCTTCCTGTGGCGCTCTGTTCCCGATGAAAAGGCGTTGAAGGACGTTCCGGAAGCCGAACGTTTCGGCTCCGAGACCGATGCGCGTCAGGTTTTCGACCGTCTGGCCGGCACCTGGGCCTATTGGGGCTGGAAGGGCAAATATTTCTCGTCCGAAGAAGATGCCCTCGCCTTCCGCGACGAGCTAGCCTACATGCTCGCCACCCAGCGCGTTGCGCCGAATTCCCCGCAATGGTTCAACACCGGCCTGCACTGGGCATATGGCATTGATGGCCCCGGCCAGGGCCATTTCTATGTCGATCCCTTCACCGGCAAGCTGACCAAGTCCAAGTCCGCTTACGAACATCCGCAGCCGCATGCCTGCTTCATCCAGTCCGTCGAAGACGACCTCGTCAACGAAGGCGGCATCATGGATCTGTGGGTGCGTGAAGCGCGCCTGTTCAAATATGGTTCCGGCACCGGCTCCAACTTCTCCTATCTGCGTGGCGAAGGCGAAAAGCTTTCCGGCGGCGGCCGCTCCTCCGGCCTGATGAGCTTCCTCAAGATCGGCGACCGCGCAGCCGGCGCCATCAAGTCCGGCGGCACCACCCGCCGCGCCGCCAAGATGGTCGTTGTCGACGCCGACCATCCCGATATCGAAGCCTATATCGACTGGAAGGTGAACGAGGAGCAGAAGGTTGCTGCTCTCGTGACCGGCTCCAAGATCGTCGCCAAGCACCTGAAGGCGATCATGAAGGCCTGCGTCAATTGCGAGGCCGATAACGGCGATTGCTTCGACCCGGCCAAGAACCCTGCCCTGAAGCGCGAAATCCGCGCCGCCAAAAAGGACATGGTGCCGGAAAACTACGTCAAGCGCGTCATCCAGTTCGCCGAACAGGGTTACAAGGACATCCAGTTCAAGACCTATGACACGGATTGGGATTCGGAAGCCTACCTCACGGTTTCAGGCCAGAACTCCAATAACTCCGTCTCGCTGAAGGATGACTTCCTGCGCGCTGTCGAAAATGACGGCGACTGGAACCTCACCGCCCGCAAGGACGGCAAGGTGATGAAGACGCTGAAGGCCCGCGATCTCTGGGAAAAGATTTCCCATGCCGCCTGGGCATCGGCCGACCCGGGCCTGCACTTCAACACCACCATGAACGACTGGCACACCTCGCCGGCCGAAGGCCCGATCCGCGCTTCGAACCCGTGCTCGGAATACATGTTCCTCGACGACACGGCCTGCAACCTTGCCTCGCTGAACCTCTTGCAGTTCAAGGATCAGGCGACGAAGCGCATCGACATCGCCGACTATGAACATGCCGTCCGCCTGTGGACCGTCGTGCTCGAAGTTTCCGTGATGATGGCGCAGTTCCCGTCGCGCCAGATTGCCGAACGCTCCTATGAATACCGCACGCTCGGTCTCGGTTACGCCAATATCGGCGGCCTGCTGATGTCCTCGGGCATCCCCTATGACAGCGATGAGGGCCGCGCCATTGCCGGTGCACTGACCGCGATCATGACCGGTGTCTCCTACGCAACCTCGGCTGAAATGGCCGGCGAGCTTGGCCCCTTCCCGAGCTTTGCGCCGAACCGCGACAACATGCTGCGCGTCATTCGCAACCACCGCCGCGCCGCCCATGGCCTGTCGGATGGTTATGAGGGCCTGTCGGTCAACCCCGTCGCACTCATCCACGCCGATTGCACGGATCAGGACCTCATCGCCCACGCCACTGCCGCCTGGGACAAGGCGCTGGCGCTTGGCGAACAGCATGGTTACCGCAACGCCCAGACCACCGTTATTGCGCCGACCGGCACGATCGGCCTCGTGATGGATTGCGACACGACCGGCATCGAGCCCGACTTCGCGCTGGTGAAGTTCAAGAAGCTCGCCGGCGGCGGTTACTTCAAGATCATCAACCGCGCGGTTCCGGATGCCCTGCGTTCGCTCGGTTATTCCGAAAGCCAGATCGCCGAGATCGAGGCCTATGCCGTCGGCCATGGCAATCTCAATCAGGCGCCGGCCATCAACCCCTCCACGCTGAAGGCCAAGGGCTTCACCGATGAGAAGATCGAAGCCGTCAACGCTGCGCTGAAGAGCGCCTTCGACATCAAGTTCGTCTTCAACCAGTGGACGCTCGGCGCTGACTTCCTCAAGGAGACGCTCAAGGTTTCCGACGAGCAGCTCTCCGACATGAGCTTCAACCTGCTGGAGCATCTCGGCTTTGCCAAGAAGGACATCGAAGCGGCGAACGTTCACGTCTGCGGCGCGATGACGCTGGAAGGCGCACCGTTCCTTAAAAACGAGCACCTGCCGGTATTCGATTGCGCCAATCCCTGCGGCAAGATCGGCAAGCGTTACCTCTCGGTCGAATCGCACATCCGCATGATGGCGGCGGCACAGCCCTTCATCTCGGGTGCAATCTCCAAAACGATCAACATGCCGAATGATGCGACTGTCGAGGATTGCGGCAGCGCCTACATGCTGTCGTGGAAGCTGGCGCTGAAAGCCAACGCCCTTTACCGCGATGGTTCCAAGCTTTCCCAGCCGCTCAACGCCTCGCTGGTGGAAGATGAGGACGACGAAGATTTCGTCGAGGAGCTGATCCAGCAGCCGCTTGCCCAGCAGGCCGTGACGATCACCGAGAAGATCGTCGAGCGTGTCATCGAGCGTGTCTCGCGCGAGCGTGAAAAGCTGCCGAACCGCCGTCAGGGTTACACCCAGAAGGCAACCGTCGGCGGTCACAAGGTGTATCTGCGCACCGGTGAATTCGGTGACGGCCGCATCGGCGAAATCTTCATCGACATGCACAAGGAAGGCGCCGCTTTCCGTGCGATGATGAACAACTTCGCCATCGCCATCTCGCTCGGCCTGCAATATGGCGTGCCGCTGGAGGAATATGTGGAGGCCTTCACCTTCACCAAGTTCGAACCGGCCGGCATGGTGCAGGGCAACGACGCGATCAAGAACGCCACGTCGATCCTCGACTACGTGTTCCGCGAACTCGCCGTCTCCTATCTCGGCCGCCACGATCTCGCCCATGTCGATACGTCTGACTTCTCCAATACCGCACTCGGCAAGGGTATCCAGGAAGGCAAGACCAATCTGCTCTCCACCGGCTGGACACGCGGTTACAAGCCGACGCTGGTTTCCAGCAACGAAGGCGAACGCGCCGGTTCCGAACCCAAGGGCTCGGCAACGGCAGCCCCTGCCCGCGCGTCGGCCAACGTGACCTCGTTTGCAGGCTCCGCCGCCCGCAAGCTGGAACCGACAGTCGCGATTTCCACCTCGGAAATCGTCTCCTTCAAGCGCGATTATGAAGAGCGCGCCAAGGAACTGGCGGAAGAGATTGCCGAAGAGGTAATCGACGACGTGGTTCAGGAAACCAAGCAGACCGCCACGGCCCTCTTCTCCGACAAGGCCGCCGCCGACGCTGCATCGGCCAAGACGGAAGCCAAGAAGGTGGAAAACGAACGCCGCATGCGCTCGATTGCACAGGGCTATACCGGCAACATGTGCTCGGAATGCCAGAACTTCACGATGGTGCGGAATGGCACTTGCGAGAAGTGCGATACCTGCGGTGCGACGAGCGGCTGCAGCTAAGTAAGGGCAACAAGGTTTCTCAGAACCTGAAATTGGCCAATTGCGCAAATGATGGAAATCCGGACACTGAAAAGTGCCCGGATTTTTCTTTTAGAATGACCATGAAACAAGCACGGGGATCGTCAACGCTGGCATGACCGTGATACCGATGGCCATGACCTGCGACCCGCTACACCGGCGCAGCCAAGAAGCAACGGGGCCTTGAAGCGCCATTAGTCTGACATCGATTGGATCAAGTTGTTGGCGTTCCAGATGCCTTCGCATAAACCGCAACCGCAACGAATGCGGCAATACTGACCATCCCGAGACACGCGTTAAGCGTCAGTGCGAAGCTCAAGCCAAGATTCTCCGTAAGCGCCGCAAAGACGAACGGCGCGCCGGCACCCACCGCAAGCCGAGCGGCTGCCATCTTTCCTGTAATTGCCCCATAGCCTTCGGATCCGAATAGATAGAGCGGCAGGTTTCCCTGTGCGATGCTGTTGATGCCTGAGCCCAGACCAAGGCAGATGGCGAAGGCAACCGCCCCCGGTAGCCAGCTGGCTGTCACCAGCAGGATCAATATGCCCAGCACGATTAAAACAGCGGAAAGCACCGCAAGTGCTGGCGGCGGGAGGCTCTTGCCGAAGATCATGTTGATCAAGCGACTGAGAACCTGAGCCGGACCGAAAAGAGAGCCGATCACGACAGCTGCCGCTCCCAGCCCCATGGTTCCAAGCATCGGCACCATATGGGCGAGGATAGCGGAGAGAGTAAAACCCAGTATCGCGAAAGCGAAGGAGACCAAGATCATCCCACGGCGTCTCGTATGCGAAGGGAGCGCACCCACGACGGTCTCGCGCGCGCGGCTCGTCGTGTCGGCACTCGATCCCGTCTTTCCTGCGCGCATAATCCAGAAGTGAAGCGGCATACAAAGAAAAAGATTAAGTCCCGCGAAGACGAGATAGATCTCCCGCCAATCGAGGTGGACGGCTAACGCAGCCGAGATCGGCCAGAAAATGGTCGATGCGAAACCACCGATGAGAGTGAGATAGGTGATGTTTCGGGACGCCGAACGAGGATTGTTTTCCACCAGAGCCGCAAACGCCGCCTGATATTGCACCATACCGGAGGATATTTCGAGCAGGATGACCGCAGCGGCAAAGATCGCAACCGAGGGCGATAAAGCGCAGAGCGCCAGTGTCAATGCCGCAAGAAACGAACCGATTGTCATCATGGTTGCGGCGCCGATCCGGTCCATCTGCCTACCGATATAGGTTGCCGAAAGACCGCCGATAAAAAGGGATACCGAAAAAACGGCAAACACCTGAGAGAGCGTCAGGCCCAGATCTTTCGCCATGCCGGGCGCAAGGATGCTGAAACTATAATAGAGGGTGCCATAACCCACGATCTGTGTAAGGCCGAGCGCAGAAACGGTGGCCGCAGACGCCCTGAAATCACGCAACGATGTTGCCCTCTTCAGCACGGCCATCGGCAGGGTGGCAGCTGTTGCCACGCTCGACATCCTCCCGGACGGCCGGATGCCCGGCGCAGCAGTCTTCCATCAGGAATTTCACGAGGGACGCCAGAGTATCGTAGCTCGCGCTATAGAGGATCGATCGCGACAGGCGTCGCTGTGAGATCAAACCAGACCGTTCCAGCTCTTTGAGATGGAACGACACATTCGTTGCCGAGACGCCCATGCGCTCGGCGATCACGCCCGCGGCCAATCCTTCAGGTCCCGCGATAACAAGTGCTCGTACGATGGACAGACGGGTCTCCTGCGAGAGAGCCGAAAATGACAGCAGGGCCTGACGCTCATCCATATTTCAACAATCCTTGAATTATTGTATCGATGGATAACGCAGATTATCGAGGCCGACAAGACGATTATGTCGACGTCGTACGGGACGTGGCAGCCGCGCCTCGAAAAGGCGCGGCCCGCCCCCCTCTATCATCCCATAAAATCCACCAGCAGCTTCACATTCAGCGCCGCAATCACCACCGCGATCAGCCAGGCGAAGGCCGAAAGCCAGAGCGGCGAACGCAGCTCGCCCATCTTCGTCCGGTCGGCGGTGAACATGACGAGCGGGAAGACGGCGAAGGAGAGTTGCAGGCTGAGCACCACCTGCGTCATGATCAAGAGTTCGGCCGTGCCGCTGTCGCCATAGAAGATGGTGACGCCGGCGGCAGGGATGATGGCGATGGCGCGGGTGATGAGGCGGCGCAGCCAGGGGGCGAGCCGCATCTTGAGGAAACCCTCCATCACGATCTGGCCGGCGAGTGTTGCCGTGACGGTGGAATTGATGCCGCAGCATAAGAGCGCCACGCCGAACAGCGTCGGCGCAATGGCAAGGCCGAGCAGCGGCGCGAGCAAATTATGCGCCTCACCGAGTTCGGCGACATTCGTCTGCCCGGTCTTGTTGAAGGTCGCCGCCGCGAGGATGAGGATCGAGGCGTTGATGAGCAGGGCGAACATCAGCGCGATGGTGGAATCGAGGGTGGCGAATTTCAGCGCCTCGCGTTTTTCGGCAACCGTCTCGCCGATTTCGCGGGTCTGCACGATGCCCGAATGCAGATAGAGATTATGCGGCATGACGGTGGCGCCGAGAATGCCAAGCGCCAGATAGAGCATATCAGGATTGGTGACGATCTCAGTCGTCGGCGCAAAACCGAGAATCACCTGCCCCCAGTCGGGATCAGCCAGCGCCACCTGAATGGCGAAACATACGGCGATGACGCCAAGCAGCGTGATGACCAGCGCCTCCACCCAGCGGAAGCCGAGCTTCTGCAGATAGAGGATCAGAAACACATCGAGCGCGGTGATGAGGACGCCGAGTTCGAGCGGAATGCCGAAGATGAGGTTGAGGCCGATGGCCGTGCCGATGACCTCGGCAATATCGGTGGCGATAATGGCGATTTCCGCGAGCAGCCAGAGCACCATTGCCACCGGTTTCGGATAGGCGTCACGGCAGGCCTGTGCAAGATCACGGCCGGATGCGATCGCAAGACGCGCGCAGAGCGACTGGAGAACAATCGCCATGATGTTCGAGACCAGCGCAACCGTCAGCAGCGTGTAACCGAATTTGGAGCCGCCGGCGAGCGACGTCGCCCAGTTCCCGGGATCCATATAACCGACGGCAACGAGATATCCGGGGCCGAAAAACGCCATCGCCCGGCGAAACGTGCCGGCATTCGGATTGATCCTGATCGAACTGTGAACGTCGGATAACGAGAGGTCGTCGCCGTTTCGTCGCCATCCAAAGACTGGCTTGTCCATTTTATGCGCTTTCAAAGGGAAGGTTGAATTGGTGCAGTTGCAAATCATTCGCATAAGCAATAGCGGCTGACAAGGGGAGTTTTTGCAGCCATGCAGACGGTGCCGGGGGAACTTGTCCGGTTTGAACGCAATCCGGCGCACCTCCACGTTCCGTTGGGGGCTGACACCCCTCCTTCCCGTCCTTCCGACCCTTGCCAATGCCCAGCCCAGATCCTGCCGCTGAAAAGACTCGTCTCGCCGCGGAGACGCGCCTCTGCTGAATTTCGGCTCAGGGCCGGAATGACGGAGGTCGGATGAGAAAGGGTGGTAGCAAATACGGAGACCGCCATGCCGACAGGTGTAGACGACGGAGCTACAGCCAGCCTGGCTCACGGCCTTGTCATCGCCCCTGCTCCGCCCTTGCGGAACAGCGCCGCACTTGTCTGCGTTTATATTTCAGGAACACTCTAATACCGGGGAAGTTCATGCGACATGGCCATAAATTCAGCCTGGTGAACCATCCGAGCCGATGGCCGAAATATATCATGGCGTATCGAAGGCCGCGCGACTGGCTGATGACGATCAGCGGCATCGTGCTGCTGTTCATCGTCGCCGCCGCGGTTGCCATGGGTTATCTCGTCACCAGCCATCCCGGCAAGCCGGAGCCAAACCCCGGCATCGTGGAGGAACAGGCAGCGGAGGCCGGCGGGTAAGCTGCGGCGCAAACGCGCCGCTCTCAGCTCAAGCCCGCAAGATGGCCGCTAAACTGCGCCTCATGCAGCCGGCTATAATGACCCTTGGCGGCCAGCAGCTCGGCGTGGGCGCCGGTTTCGGCAATGCCGGTCTGGTCCACCACCACGATGCGCGAGGCATCGCGGATCGTCGCCAGCCGGTGGGCGATGACGAGCGTGGTGCGCCCCTTGGCAAGCTCGGTCAGCGATTGCTGAATGGCGCGCTCGGTTTCCGTGTCGAGCGCGGAGGTCGCCTCGTCGAGAATGAGGATCGGCGGGTTCTTGAGGAACATGCGGGCAATAGCGAGACGCTGTTTCTGGCCGCCGGACAATTTAACGCCGCGTTCACCGATGACGGTGTCGAGCCCGAGCGGCATGGCCTCGATGACGCCATCGAGACGGGCGCGCCGCGCCGCCTCCATGATGTCCGCATCCGATGCGCCAAGCCGTCCATATTCGATGTTCTCGCGGATCGTGCCGCCGAACAGGAAGACATCCTGCTGCACGATGCCGATCTGATTGCGCAGCGAAGCGAGTTTCATTTGTCGGATATCGATGCCGTCAATGGTGATCGCACCGCTGGTCACATCATAAAATCGCGGCAGAAGCGAGCAGAGCGTGGTCTTGCCCGCGCCCGAAGGACCAACGAAGGCCACCGTCTCGCCGGCGCTGATCTTCAGGTCGATATTGGTGAGAACCTGCTTGCCCTCGGCATAACCGAAACCGACATGACGATATTCAATATCGCCGCGCAGCAGCGGCGCGTCCACCGCATCAGGCGCATCGACAATGTCAGGCGCTGTGTCGAGAAGTTCGGTGAAGCGGCGGAAACCGGCAATGCCCTTCGGATAAGTCTCGATGACCGAATTGATCTTTTCCACCGGGCGGAAAAACACGCCGACCAGCAGCAGGAAGCCAACGAAGCCGCCTTCCGTGAGACCGCCCGTCAGCACGAACCATGCGCCGCAGATCATCACGATCATCTGCGTCAGCCGCATGCTCATGTAGCTCAGCGAGGTGCTGGCCGCCATGATCTTGTAGGCATCGAGCTTCGTGCGGCGGTATTTCTGGTTGTCCTTCTCGAACAGCGCGCGCTCGTGGTCCTCGTTGGCGAAAGCCTGCACCACCCGCATGCCGCCGACATTTTCCTCGATACGCGCGTTGAAATCCCCCACGCGGCCATAAAGCGCGCGGAAGTTCTGCGTCATGCGGCCGCCGTAACGGCTGGTCACCCAGGCGGTGACGGGCACGACGGCGGCGGTGATGAGCGCCAGCGGCACATTCACCGACAGCATCAGCAGGAAGGCGCCGATGAAGGTCATGATGGCGATGAACAGGTCTTCGGGGCCGTGATGGGCCACCTCGCCGATCTCTTCGAGATCCTTCGTCAGCCGCCCGACCAGATGGCCTGTTTTCTGGTTGTCGAAATAACGGAAGGAGAGCTTCTGCAGGTGATCGAAAGCCAGACGCCGCATGTCGGTCTCGATATTGATGCCGAGCATGTGTCCCCAATAGGTGACGGTCGCCATCAGCCCGGTATTCAGCACATAGATGACGAGCAGCCCGACCGAAGCGGCGAGAATGATGGCCCATTCACCGCCCGGCAGCAGCACGTCCACAAAGGTCTTCACGGCCATCGGAAAGCCGAGTTCGAGCACGCCCGACAAAACCGCGCAGGAAAAATCGAGAATGAACAGACCGCGATAGGGGCGATAATAGGCGAAGAAACGGCGCAGCATGGCATGACCTGGAGATCGGGCGCGGCAACCTTACGCCGCAATAAAAACGGAGTTTAATTGTCATATTTCAATGCGCGCGCCAAGACCGATGTTCTATTTTTACCAAAATCGTTCAATAGGTTCAGCAATAAACACACAACGGTAATGTGATCGGGTTATATTGCACTTATATGTATCGGTGTGACAGAGTGAATGCACCCCTTGCGGGGAGAATGCGAGAAAGAGCCTGCCGTGAGTAACATTGACAGCCGTAAGCCCAGTGGCGAACCGAGATGGCTTGGTCCCGCCAGCCCGACGCGGATCGCCCTGATCCCGCCTATTTCGGCTGCGCGCTGGCTGCTCCTTCTGGTCGTCCTTGCGGGCATCTATTTCTTCAACGGCTTTCTGGTTCCGGTTCTCGCCGCCCTCGTCATCGGTTTCGCCAGCTGGCCGGTCTATACGCGGCTTCTGCGGCAGGTGGGCGGCAACACGACGCTCGGTGCCACCATCGCCATCATCCTCATCATTGCCTTCCTCGTGGTGCCGATCTTCATCGCCGCCTCCTATACGGCAACCGAAATCCGCGAATGGTTCGGCTGGGCGGTGCACGTCAACAAGACGGGTGCGCCCGTGCCGGACTGGATCGCCGCCCTTCCCGCCGTCGGCCCCTGGCTCGGCGAACAATGGGTGAAATATATCGGCACGCCGGGCGCCATCGGCGAGCTCATCCAGCTCGTCAGCGGCGCCAATATCGGTAATATCTACCGGGCGATCCTCGCCGCCGGCAACGGCGCGTTCCACCTGGTGCTGACCCTGCTGTTCATGCTGATCGCGCTGTTCTTCGTTTACCGCAACGGCGCAGGCTTCACCCGTCAGGTCGATCTGGTGGGCGAACGCATCCTGCCGACACGGTGGGAACGCATTTCCCGTGTCGTGCCCGCCACCATCAGCTCCACCGTAACCGGCATGACGCTGATCGCCATCGGCGAAGGCATCATCCTCGGCATCGCCTACTGGATCGCCGGCGTGCCCTCGCCCGTCACGCTCGGCGTGCTGACCGGCGTCATGGCGCTCATTCCGGGTGGCGCGCCGCTCTCGTTTACGCTGGTGTCGATCTATCTGGTCGCCAGTGGCTCGCCCGCCCACGGGCTGGCGCTCTTCGTCTGGGGCTCGGTCGAACTCTTCATCGTCGACAAGACCATCCGGCCGAAACTCGTCGGCGGACCGATCAAGCTGCCGTTCCTGCCCACCTTTTTCGGCCTTGTCGGCGGCGTCAAGACCATGGGTTTCCTCGGCCTCTTCATCGGCCCGGTGCTGATGGCGCTGCTGGTGGCAATCTGGCGCGAATGGGTGCGCGAGGTGGAACTGTCCGCCGCCGCCACCACCGAGGCTCCGCCCCCGCCGCCAACAGAGGACGATCCCGTTGATGAGGTTGCTGCGCTCGAAGAGGATAGCGAGGAAACGACGGCATTTCGGAAAGCTGCTTTTTGATTGGTGAAGCCTGCGGTGAGCGGCGATGACGTGGAGCGCCAGCCGACAGGCCAAGGCCGCTTCCCTCTCTTTCGTCATGCCGGGCTTGGATACCGGCATCAGCCATGGCTCATCTGCGCAGTGAAAGAGTCTTCCGCGATCAAAGACTTGATCGCGCTGGACCCGCATCTAGTCCGGGGTGACGTGGGCGGATGCTGCGGCTATACCTCAAACAGTCACATCGCCAGCCCATCCGACCGATCGGTGCCTTCGCCTTAAAGCACCTTTTCCATGAACAGGCTGAGCGGGTCAGGCTTATAGGGCGCAAAGGCCTCGATCTCCACAAACCCCGCCTTGCGGTAAAGGCCGATCGCCTCCGGCTGGCTGATCCCGGTTTCCAGCCGGATGGCGGAAAGGCCGAGTTCGGTACCGCGCGCGACAAGCGTATCCATGATCAGCTTGCCGATCCGCAATCCCCTCGCCTCGGGATCAACGAACATGCGCTTGACCTCCGCCGTGCCATCACCCGCCTCCACCAGCGCGCCGCAGCCGACCACGCGGCCATCGTGTCGCACCACGAAAAAGGAGACATTGTCCTTTTCCAGCTGGCCGATATCGACCAGATGATTGCTCTCGGCGGGATAAAGCGACGCCATATAGGTATTGGAGAGATCGATGAGGCGCAGAACCGCGTCCTGCCGTGGTGTTTCAAGCTTGATTTCGGTGGCCAATGCGATGCCTGCCTTCTCTATAAAAATGCGTATTTCGTCGTAATGTCACTGCAATCGGGATAGATGAGTTTCTAGAGCATTACTCCCGACAGAGGCAACACACCCCATGAAAACAGCCCTCGTTCTCATGACCTTCCTTGGCTGTGACGACAGCGCCACCGATTGCCATTACATCGCCACCTCGCAGCAGCGCTGGACGAGCATCGAGCTATGTGACGCCGTGTCGGAAAAGGAGCTGGAGCGTTACGCCAATGCGCCCTACCCGGTCGTGGTGGCCGTGTGCCAGACACCGGGCGAGCAGGCCCCGCAGACGGCGGGCAATACGCCCGGCGCGCAGCCTCCCGCCGCGGCAGCACCTGCCGGAACGCAGCAGGCGACCGCAGAGGTAACGCCGAAGGAAGAAGAGAGCCTCACCAAACAGGCGATCGGCCGCGTCAGCCGTATCCTGCCGTCCACAGAAGGCATAAAGCACCTCCTGGGAACGCCGGTCAGGATGGTCGAAAACAGCTATTCATGGATCGCCAAGCGGTTCGATAAGTGATTGCGGGAAATGCCACGCCAGCTTTCTTTGCCGCTGCAATGCAGAGGTTTCCTCTGACAGGAAAGCGCCCACGGCCCTCATTCCTGTGCTTGTCACAGGAATCCAGTCGACGCGCGTCTGCGCGGCGCAAGGAGTTTTTTCAGCCCAAGGACTTGGGCTGGCTGGATTCCTGTGACCAGCACAGGAATGAGGGTGAGAAGATGCACCTGCGGAACCCCGGACCTTACGCCGCCTCGACCGTCAGCGCTTCCGCATAATACCGCGCCTTCTGCCGTTCTTCGGCGATGGCGAGCTTGCGCACGGCATGCAGCAGTTCGAACAGCGTTTCGGAACCGTTGACGTCGCGGAAATGCGCCAGCAACTCGGCTGAGACGGATGCTGCCGCCTCAGAAAGCTGCGAGCGGGCGGCACGGCGCCACATCAGCGTCGCCTCGATGAAGACGTCGACGACATCGCCAAATAGCCCGACGGACTGGAACAGGGCCTTCAGCGCATGCGGCCGCCCCGTCGCCAGAATGGCGCGCACCTTGCGGTCATCGAGACCGGACAGATTGACCATCGCCGCCGTGAAGAACTCCAGCCGGCCCGAACAGACGGCGTGGATGAGCAGCGCCGGCGTCAGTTCCAGCCGCTGGCGCAGATGCTCCACCAGCGCCGGCAGTTCCGGTGAGGAAACGCTTGATGCGATGAGGATGGTGGCAGAATCTTCCGCCTCGCGAAAAATACTGTCGGCACGGTTGCGCGCGATCATCGCGTGAACCAGCGCCGAGCCGGCGAGCGCCTCGCTGATGCGGCCCATCAGCAGGTGCCGCGCATCGGCCGGCAACGCCTCGCGGCGCAGCAGGAGGTCGCGAATATCGGCGTCGCGGCCATGGCGCTCGGCAATGCGACGCAGCGAGAACGGCGTGATGAAGGCATCGTCGTTTTCAAGAAGGATAATGGTTTCGGGCAGATCGCCGACTTCGGCAAGGGCGGCGCAGACCCCGCGCGGCAGGCCGGGTCTTGCGGCAATGAGCGCGCGCGTCAGGCTTTCGCCGCGTCCGGCCAGATCAACCAGGTCGGCTTCGCCGAGAACCGGCGAGCGGGCAATCACCGTGCAGGCGATTTCTGGCTGGTCTTCGGCAAGCGAAACGAGAATGGCGCGCGGCGCGTCTTGGGCATCCGCCAGCGCTTCGGCGAGCGCCAGCCGCACACGCGGTGAAGGGTCATCGAGAAGATAGGTCATCGCCATATAGGCGGCATCGCGGTTTTCCCGCGCCATATCGGACTGCAGATAGGCGCGGCCGAGCGCATTGGCAGCTTTCGCCCGCTCGGTCGATCCAGCCTTTTCAGACCAGCGAAGAAATGCCTGTACGATCACCTGAGCCTCGAAACACATTCATACAATGGATGGCGGCATCATCGCCGCCACCATGTATAAAACTCTAGGCGCAAATGGTTTACGTTTGGTTCACCATAAAAATTAACCGCATCCGAAGAAGGACTATATTTACGGCGCAGTAGAGGGGCGCTGCAGCTGGAATACATCGCTGCCGCCATCGCAGTAATCCATATAGCCCATGCGCGCCACGGGGCGCGACAGGCCCATGTCGATGCGGCCATCGCGGATGATCGTTTCATCGATATGGATCGCCATGACCTGCCCGATCACCATCCACGAATCCGTCGGCTTGCCGTCGACATCCCCGAGTTGCTGTATCTGCGTCACCCGGCATTCCAGAACAGCCAGCGCTTCGCCGACGAAAGGCGCGTCCACCACCCGCCCGCCGACGGCGGTAAGGCCGGCAAGGGAGAATTCATCAACGTCATAGGCGACAGGCGCAGAAGACGCATTCATCCGGTCCACCAGGTGGCGGCTGACAAGATTGGCGGTGAAGACACCGGTTTCCTCGACATTGCGCAGGCTGTCCTTCCTGCCGCTGGACGAGAACATGACCAGCTTCGGCCGGTCCGAGATCGCGTTGAAGAAGGAATAGGGCGAGAGGTTCATGGAACCGTCCCTGCCCTTCGAGCCAATCCAGCCGATCGGCCGCGGCGCGACGATGGCCTTGAACGGATCATGTGGCAGGCCATGCTGGTTGGTGTCCGTGGTGTAGAACATCAGACGTCCCCGACCCAGGTGACGACATCGGCAAGCTCCGGCCGCGGCCGCTCCACCGGCGGGAATGTCGTTGAGCCGATGTGGATATAGCCCGCGACCTTCTCTTCCCCGCCGACGCCGGTCTCAGCAAGGAATGCCGGGTCGAAAGCAAGCCATTCCGTCAGCCAGTTCGCGGCAAAACCGCTGGCATTGGCCGCGAAGATGACGTTGAGGCACACCGCGCCGGCGGACATGACCTGTTCCCATTCCGGGATCTTGAAATGCGGCTTGGCGGTGCTGATGACGGCGATAACGACGGGCGCGCGGGTGAAGCGCGTGCGCTCCGCTTCCTGCTGCTGCAGGTCCAGTTCCGGGTTCTTTTCAAGCGCGATCCTGAGCGCCGTTTCACCGAGACGCACACGCTCCTCGCCGCGATAAACCACGAAACGCCACGGCGCGAGCTTGCCATGGTCAGGCACGCGCACGGCAAGGCGCAGGATTTCCTCGATTTGCCCCTTCGAAGGTCCCGGCTCGGCAAGTTGCAGGGCCGGCGTAGAGCGGCGAGCCTTGAGATAATCGAGGAGCTTGATATCACTTGTCATGATCAAAAATCTTCCATTCTGCTGTCATCGCGAAACATGGGCCTTGAAATAGCCATGGCATTGGTTTTGAAGTGATGCGGGAAAATCAAGAAGTCAATCGGTATCGAAAATGTCGGCAATCAAAATCGCGGCACGTCTGGCCATTGCATGTGCTGCGCTTGGCCTTTTATCACAGGCCGCTTTTTCGCAGGATGCCTTTAAAGACTTCAAGCAACTCGGCGGCACGCCGAAAATGCCGAAACTCAACGCTTTCACCGCCCCTTCCGCACCCAATGCCCCCGCAAGCACCGCCCGCGATATCGCCATGGAAGCCAAGCTGACGAGCGAAGGCGAGGCCGTGAAGGAAGGCCTGTCCTGGCGCGTCTTCAGCCCCATTCCCGGCGCAGACGGCAAATTGCCGATGCTGGCAAGCTCCGAGGGCGGCTCGGCCCATTTCAATCTGGTACCCGGCGAATATTTCGTCAACGTCGCCTTCGGCCGCGCCGGCGTCACCAAGAAACTCAATATCCCAACGTCTGGCAACGTTCAGAAACAGGTGCTGATTCTCGATGCCGGCGGCTTCGTGCTGAACGCGGTCGCAGGGTCCGACAAGCAGATTTCCAGCACCCAGCTCAAATTTTCCGTCTATTCGTCGGACGCCCGGCCGGATGGCGAACGCGGCCTCGTCATGGCCGATATCAAGCCCAACACCATCGTGCGGCTGAATGCCGGCACCTATCACGTGGTTTCCGAATACGGCAACGTTAATGCGGTGGTGCGCGCCGACATTCAGGTGGAAGCCGGCAAGCTGACCGAAGCGACGCTGCAGCACCAGGCCGCGCAGATCACCCTCAAGCTGGTGTCCGAAGAGGGTGGCGAAGCCATTGCCGATACGGCCTGGTCCGTGCTGAACGGCGGCGGCGACGTGGTGAACGAAAGCGTCAGCGCGTTTTCGACCATGGTTCTGGCGGAAGGCGAATATACCGCCATCGCCCGTAACAAGGAAAAGGTCTACCAGCGTAACTTCAAGGTCACGTCGGGCCGGGATTCGGATGTGGAAGTGCTGATGAAAGATCAGGCGCCGGAAGATATGACCGGGGATTTCGAGTAGTCGACGCTGCACATTCACTGCCTCTTCCGACGCGGGCGGTTGAGAAGGCCCATCATACTCCACGTCATCCTCAGGCTTGACCCGAGGATGACTTCAGAGAGCTTTAAGCGTCCCTTGCCCCACAAACAAAAACGGCCCCCGAAGGGGCCGTTCTATTATCAGGCAACCTGCTTCTTCGCCGCAAGCTTGCGCTTCACGTCCGGCGGCGTCGCCTCGTCCACGAGGCTTGTAATGGCCTCCTCGAGCGACATCGACGTCTGGTTTTGCGAACCGAGACGACGGATATTGACGGTGCGTTCTTCCGCTTCCTTGCGGCCGCAGACGATGATGACCGGAACCTTGGTCACCGAATGCTCGCGGACCTTGTAGTTGATCTTCTCGTTGCGGAAGTCGGTCTCAACCGCCATGCCCGCCTCGCGCAGCGCTTCGGCAACCTCGCGGCCGTAATCGTCCGCATCCGACGTGATCGTGGCGACGACGACCTGAAGCGGCGCAAACCACAGCGGCATGTGGCCGGCGAAGTTCTCGATGAGAATACCGAGGAAGCGCTCCATCGAACCGCAGATGGCGCGATGGATCATCACCGGCTGCGTCTTTTCGGAGTTCTGGTCGATATAGAAGGCGCCGAAACGTTCCGGCAGGTTGAAGTCCACCTGCGTCGTTCCGCATTGCCATTCACGGCCGATGGCGTCCTTCAGCGTATATTCGAACTTCGGCCCGTAGAAAGCACCCTCGCCCGGCATAATGCCGGTCTTGATGCGGCCGCCGGACTGTTCCTCGATGGTCTTCAGAACATCCAGCATCACGCTTTCGGCGCGGTCCCAGAGATCGTCGGAACCGACGCGCTTGTCCGGACGGGTGGACAGCTTGACGACGATCTCGCTGAAACCGAAATCCTCATAGACGGAGAGGATCAGGTCGTTGATGCGCAGGCATTCCGCCGCCATCTGCTCTTCCGTGCAGAAGACGTGCGCATCGTCCTGCGTGAAGCCGCGAACACGCATCAGGCCATGCAGAGCACCGGATGCTTCGTAGCGATGGACATTGCCGAATTCCGCAAGGCGGACGGGCATTTCACGGTAAGACTTCAAGCCATGCTTGAAGATCTGGACGTGGCCCGGGCAGTTCATCGGCTTCAGTGCGAAGACGCGCTGATCGGCTTCCTCGTCATCGGGATGGGTAAAGGCATGGGCGGATTTCACCGCAAACATGTTTTCCTGATACCAGCCCCAGTGACCGGAGGTTTCCCACAGCGACTTATCCAGCACCTGCGGCGCGTTGACTTCCTGATAGGTGTTGGCGAGCCGACGGCGCATATAGGCCGTCAGCGTCTGGAACATGCGCCAGCCCTTGCCGTGCCAGAATACGACGCCCGGGCCCTCTTCCTGAAAATGGAACAGGTCCATTTCGCGGCCGAGACGGCGATGGTCGCGCTTTTCGGCTTCGGCCAGAACATGCAGATAATTGTCCAGCTCTTCCTGCGTCGCCCAGGCGGTGCCATAGATGCGTGACAGCATCGCATTGTTGCTGTCACCGCGCCAGTAAGCACCCGCCACCTTCATCAGCTTGAAGGCGGTGCCGACCTGCCCCGTGGAGGCCATATGCGGGCCACGGCAAAGATCGAACCAGTCGCCCTGGTAATAGATCTTCAGGTCCTGACCTTCGGGGATCGCATCAACCAGCTCGACCTTGTAATTCTCGCCCTTGGCGGCGAAGACTTCCTTGGCCTTTTCGCGCGACCAGATTTCGCGGGTAAACGCCTTGTTGCGCTGAATGATTTCCTTCATGCGCTTTTCGATCTTCGGCAGATCTTCGGGCGTGAAGGGCTCGTTCTTGGCGAAGTCGTAATAGAAGCCGTTCTCGATGACAGGGCCGATCGTCACCTGCGTGCCGGGCCAAAGCTCCTGCACGGCCTCGGCCATGACGTGGGCGGCATCGTGGCGGATGAGTTCCAGCGCACGCTTGTCTTCACGCGTGACGATCTCGATCTTGCCATCGGTGATGGTATCGGACAAATCGCGCACGGTGCCGTCAAGCGCAATGGCGACGGCCTTCTTGGCAAGCGATTTGGAGATGGATTCGGCAACCTCGCGGCCGGTCGTGCCGGGGGCGTAGCTGCGGACAGATCCATCGGGAAATGTAAGGGAAATGGCTTCAGACATCGTCTAGTGCTCCTGTCCAGTCCCGCCAACGAATGCGGGTGGTGTTGGAATAATGATCTGCCCGCTGAAAACGGACAGGCAGCCTGATAAAGGCTTTTGCCATTCCAGTCAAAGGTGAAGGGTCGTTCAGCGAAGCATTTCCGCGAGACCATTGACGGTATTGGCGTTGCGGGTCGTGCCTATGCCGAGCCTCCTGGTGGTCAGGACCGGGAGAAGCCGGCTCTCGCTCGGCTTTCCCAGAAAATCGATCCATAAATCGCCACCAATCACGGCGATCTTCTCCTGCCGGCGATATTTTTCGAGAAATCCGAGAACGTCCTCGCCGAGCGGTTCGCGCATCACCCGAACGCAGACATCGGATGGATTGCCATCCGGAAACGGATTCTCAGCCGCCAGTTTCAGCCAGTCGCGAGCCGGGCGAACCATGATATCGACATGTTTGTCGAAACGCTTTTCGAAGGCGCGTTCAAGCCTGTCCTCGATCTCGCGAACGGGAGCATCCTCCGCACGAAAGACCAGGTTTCCGGTGGCTACAAGCGTCCGGCACTCGGCAAATCCCAGTTCTTCAGCCATTGCGCGCAGATCGGCCATGATGAGCCGCTTGCCCGCGCCAAGGACGATGCTGTGCAGCAGCGCCACATGATCCTTCATCGATGCAGGCTCCAGTAACGCCACGGCGCCCACCAGCGCCTCGTGCTGCCGAGCGCTTCCGGCACCGGGTCCAGTCCGCTCGTGCCGCCAGGGCCGCAGCGCGCAACGCGAAACAGGGTCATCCATCCGCCCGCCCACAGCCCGTGGCGGGCGATGGCCTCATAGCCATATTCGGAACAGGTGGGGATGTGACGGCAGGAATTTCCGATGAAGCCGGAAAGCGTCAATTGATAAAGCCGGATAAGGCCGACACCAAACAACCGCCCCGGCGTTTTGGCAAAGCTGCCCACCCAGTTGCGGGATCGGCCCGCTTTTTCCGCCGTCTGCTGATGCCGGCAGCCCGGTTCGCCGCACATCACCTAACCCGCCGCGTTGAGAGCCGGCCGGCCTTCGATCTGGTCGAGAGCATCGACCACCGCTTCAAAGGTCAGCATGGTGGAGGCATGGCGCGCCTTGAAATCACGCACGGGCTGAAGCACCCGCATATCTTCGAAACGGCCCGTCGGCCCCTCGCCGCCCTGTTTCAGCATGGCGAGCATGTCATCCCGCGCCTGCCGGATTTCGCCGCTGGAAGCGCCGATGATGTGATGCGCCATGATGGAGGCGGAGGCCTGGCCGAGCGCGCAGGCACGCACCTCGTGGGAAAACGCCGTCACGATGCCGCCTTCGACCTTCAGATAAACCTTGAGCTTAGAGCCGCACAGGCGCGAGTGTTTTTCGGCGCTGGCGTCGGCATCTTCAAGAACACCCGTCAGCGGAATATTCCCGGCAAAGTCCAGAATGCGATTATTGTAGATGTCGTCCATCGTCAGGTGCCCGGCGCGCTCAAGATTGCCCAAAAACAGGACAGGTCAAATTTTTCAAACACAGCGTTTGTCGCAGTGAAGCTTTCCTGCCCTTCATTCTCATTATATGCTAACGAGCTTTCTGGACATCAAGCCGTGATGAAATTAACGGCTCCGATACCGAAATAACAGCATCGGTCTTGCCAAAATGCTGTAAAACAACCAGATAGCAGCAACTGCGAACAAGAGTTCGCGATGAAAAACGAATTCAGGTGCGGCCTTTACCCGCATCGGGAGAGACGGAATGGATGCGATCGTGAAGAATTTCCCCGGCGCTGGCGCAAAACCCGACGTGGCAGAAGCTCGCCCAAGCCAGGCCGAAGCGGAAGAAGCAGTGCGCGTTCTTCTGCGCTGGGCAGGAGAAAATCCCGCCCGCGAAGGACTTCTGGATACGCCGAAGCGCGTCGCCAAGGCCTATCGCGAGCTTTTTGCCGGTTATGAGCTGAACGTTCAGGACGTGCTCGGCACGACCTTCGAGGAAGTCGGCGGTTATGACGATGTGGTGCTGGTGCGCGACATTCCCTTCTTCTCCCATTGCGAGCACCACATGGTGCCGATCGTCGGCAAGGCGCATGTCGCCTATCTTCCGGCCGGGCGCGTGCTCGGCCTGTCGAAGATCGCCCGCGTCGTTGAAATCTTCGGCCGCCGCTTGCAGACGCAGGAAAACATGACAGCGCAGATCGCAAGATCGATCGAAGAAACCCTGAAACCGCGCGGCGTGGCCGTCATGATCGACGCCGAACATATGTGCATGTCCATGCGCGGCGTGAACAAGCAGGGGTCCACGACGCTGACCACCAGCTTCACCGGCACGTTCAAGAACGATCCGGCCGAGCAGGTGCGCTTCATGACCATGGTGCGCAACCGCTAGGCATCGGACCGAAAAGTATAGCGCGGGTTTTTGAAAACCCGATGCTCAGACAAATTTTGGAGTGGCGGAGTGATCTCATTTTCCCCGCCGCTCTGAAACCTTCCGCTTTTCTCCCGGGGTAGCCATGTCCATTTCGTTTCCGTCCGCGCCTGCGGACAAGGAAGTGCTCGAAAACGCAGGTCTCTTTTCGCCGAAATTCGATGCCCACGGCCTTGTCACCGCCGTGGTTACCGATGCACGCGACGGCGAATTGCTGATGGTCGCACATATGAATGCGCAAGCCCTGTCGCTGACGCTCGAGACCGGTATCGCCCACTATTACAGCCGTTCACGCGACAAGATCTGGAAGAAGGGCGAAACATCGGGCAACCTGCAGACGGTGAAGGAATTCCGCACTGATTGCGATCAGGACGCGGTGTGGCTGAAGGTCTCCGTCGCCGGCCATGATGCGACCTGCCATACCGGTCGCCGCTCGTGCTTTTATCGCACCGTCGAGCTCTCCAATGGCGATGCTGTGACGAAGATCACCGACGACACCCACCATTTCGATCCGGCCACCACCTATTCGGACAAATAAACGGCCACCTTCCATCGGCCGCACCAATTTGCTACCAATATAGCGGGCTCCGGGGATAAGGGCGGAGCTTCACAGAATTGGCAGGGAGTGCGGTCATGTTGGGATGGGGAAATCGTCACAATCATCTTGCGGCTGGAAATCCCGAAGCCACCGGCAATGAGCCGCCCGTCACCCAGATCGTCGACAAACACCGCATAGCGCTCGCCCTTGGCGGCGGCGCGGCCCGCGGCTGGGCCCATATCGGCGTCCTGCGGGCGCTGGACGAGGCCGGCGTGAAGATCGGCATGATCGCCGGCACATCGATCGGCGCACTGGTGGGCGGTTGTTATCTCGCCGGCAAGCTCGATGAGCTGGAGGAATTCGCCCGTTCGCTGACGATGCGCCGCATTGCCGGCCTGCTCGATTTGACGATCGGCGGCGGCGGCCTTTTTGGCGGCATGCGGCTGACCAAGCGCATGCAGGAGCATCTCGAAGGCCTGCGCGTTGAAAACCTCGATCATCCCTTCATCGCCGTCGCCACGGAGCTGCGCACCGGCCACGAAGTGTGGATCCATCAGGGCGATCTCGTTACCGCGCTGCGTTCATCCTATGCCCTGCCCGGCATTTTCGAACCCGTGCAATGCAACGGCCGCACGCTGATTGACGGCGCGCTCGTCAATCCCGTGCCGGTTTCCGTCTGCCGCGCCTATGAGCAGGCGCTGGTCGTCGCCGTCAACCTCAACTACGATCTCTTCGGCCGTTCCGCCGTGGTCAAGCACGCAGCCTCACCGCATGGCGGTGGCACACCGCCGGTGGAAACGGCGCCGCGTCCCGGCCTGCCGGGTGTCATGGTGCAGGCCTTCAACATCATTCAGGACCGGATTTCCCGCTCGCGTCTGGCGGGCGACCCGCCCGATCTGATGCTTCATCCCCGCATCAACCATATCGGCCTCTCGGAATTCCATCGCGCCAGCGAAGCTATCGATCGTGGATATGAGGAGACGCGCTCCCGTATTCCGGAGCTTGAGCGCATGCAGCAGGCGTTCCGGCGCTAATACGCCACTTTCAAAAACGTCTCCAAAGCCCAGAATGAATAGATGAAACGCCCGGAGATTGTGAGACCATGTATTGGTATATCTCAGTCCTGCCCCCGACCGACAAAAACATATTGTGCGACACGAATCGATTGATCGGGTTTCTGGAGGGACAGCCTGAGCTCAAACGGACAAACGACGTCACCTTTACGTCGGCGGACGGTCAGCCCTGGATCGACATCGTCATCGTGAAAGAAGCGGCCGATGGCAACTGGTCCAGCCGCGGCAAATTCATTTCACAGTTCAATCGGGTTGAAATTGTCTGCTCTGATTATGAGACGCAAAACTTCTACGTGGAAATATCGGCGAAAATAGCCGACTTTCTTCAATGGCGACTTGTTACCAAGGGCGATGCGTGAGTCCCGGCCCGAGATTGAACCTTTTCCAGCCATCTGACGCCGGGACGCAAAATCATCCGGCAATATAAGCCTTGATGTGCTCCGCTTCTGCTTCGATCTCGCCGATCCGCGCCTTCACCACGTCACCGATGGAGATGATACCGGCAAGGCGGCCGTTCTCTTCAACAGGAACATGCCTGAAACGTCCGCCTGTCATGATTTCCATCAGCTCATCGGTGGTGGAATTGTGATGACAGCGAATGACATTCTTGGTCATGGCCACCGAAACGGATTGCTGGAGGGAAGCGGCACCCTGGCCCGCCACGATCTTCACCAGATCGCGTTCCGTGAAGATGCCGAGAACGACACCATCGGCGTCGGTCACGACGACGGAACCGATCTTATGCGCATTGAGCGTTGCCGCCGCTTCACCGATGCTGACCTCCGGACCGACAGTCACGACGTCCCGGCCCTTGCGGTCGAGAAGATCCTTTACGAATGTTGGCATGCCTTCCTCCTCTTTTCAGCGATCCGCAGTGCCGCAGTCTCCCCCGGCGGTTGCAAATCATGAGATATGGTGCGCTGAGGCCCGCATGAATGCAATCCCGCATGGGACGTGCGAAAGCAAATTTGCGCCATGGCCGACAAGGAGCGTGATCGGCCTAGCGTAACGGACGATCGAAAAGGCCGAAGAACAGAAAGCCGAGCAGAAAACCGAAAACATGGGCGTCCCAGGCAATTTCACCGCCGACATCGCCGAACAGCGGCACGCCCACCGCAATCAGCACATTGCCGAACAGCCACATCAGCGTGAAGATCAGCACCGTGCGGTTGGAAAGCGCCGCAAGAATGCTCTGCCGCGGCATCAGATGGCCGAAGGAGGCGCTATATCCGCCACGCGCAGGGAAAGCGAAGCGGCAGGCCGCCCCCATCAGCGCCGAAACGACGCCGGATGCGCCGATCAGTACCGTCACATCACCCCAGTTCAACGCGGCATGACCAAAGGCCGAAACAGCGGCGGAAATGCACCATAACAGCACGAAGCGCACTGTTCCGATCCGGCGCAGAACCGGCGCGCCGAAGGCCATCAGCCACAAGCCATTAAAGAGAATGTGCTCGATGCCGCCATGCAGGAAAGAATAGGTCACCGGCGTCCAGAGCCATTCCAGCCCCTGCTGCGAAAAAGGCACCGCATAACGCAGCGGAATGAAGCCAAAGGTGAAGATGAACCAGCCATTGCCTTCCTCCGACAGAAGATAGGCGGGAACCACATAAGCGATGATCAGCGCGGCCAGTATGCCGACCAGCAGCGATGGCAGGTTGAAGACGGGATTACTCGTATCGTCTTTCGGCTCCGGTGTTTCCGAAACCGGCGGCTGTTCGCCGTCCCCGTAGGACATGATCCCATCCCTGTCTTGGTCGAATTTTGCGTTCCCCGAGCAATATAGGAAGCCCGAACGAAAAAAAAGCCGTCCCGCCTTTGAAGCGCGCGACGCCCAAACCGCAATCGGTCAAGACGCCGGGCCAGGGACGGTCCGGCTTGCGGGCCCGCCGTAAAATAACGGGCGGCGCCATCGAATTGTGCTGACGGAGCTTTCCCCGACATGGCCGCACCGATGCCACGGCCATTGCCGCCATTCAACATCAACCCTTTGTTAACCTTAACAAATCGAGTTGGCACGAAAATCGCTACACCTCAGAATACAGACGTTCGGATGGACATGATGTCCCAAAAACGAACATGGAGAGATGCTATGAAGAGCATGGCCGGACTGGACATATATGCCTATTGGGATGAATTGCGCGGCAAGCGATCGGCCCCTCGACGCGAGGACATCGATCCCGCAAAGCTGAAGCATCACCTGGGCGATCTTTTCATCCTCACCGACAAGGGAGAGAACACCCCGTTCTTCCGCCTTGCCGGCACACGTCTCTGCGACCTCTTCGGCCGCGAGTTGCGGGATCGCCCGTTTTCGGAACTGTGGCAGCCTGCAAATGCCACCTTCCCCTGCCGCGTTGCCCGCGGCATCCTTCATCATCAGTTGCCCGTGGTCTTCGATCTCGAGGCAGAAGACAGCCATGGCGCCGCACCGCTGGCATATGAAATGTTGCTCCTGCCGCTGCGCACGGATCCGGACGCCGCTCCAAGGTTGCTCGGGGCCTTGCTTGCGGAGCGGCCGCGACACGAATTCGCCGCGCCCATCCAGCATCTGTCAATGAAAAGCAGCCGCCTGCTGCGCCTGGACATCGCGCCCGTAGAATATCCGATGGATACGCTGCGCGCCGAAAGCTGCTGACCGACCTGTTTCACCGCTCCCAAACCCGTCTGGAAAAGGTGCGACGGCGTCGAAACCTCAACAAAATAGGTCAGAACTGTAACGATATTGCCGATCAGAAAAATTGTAGAGATTAAACAATACAGTCTGTTAACTCGTGCAAGGTAGAAACTTAGCGTCATCATCATTACAATTGCGCTGCTCATGTTTTCGTCCCGTTCGGTCAACACCGCCCAAATCCTGCGTCCGGTTGAGGAAGCTCATCTTGACGACGCCGTCCGTGTGTCCTTCACCGGCCGCCTGATGCTGCCCGACCATGAAGAATATGATTGCACCGCGACCGAGATGACCGCCGAAAGAGCGCAGTTCACCTGCTCGGGTATTGCCCGCCACGGAGACCGCGTCATCGCCTATCTCCAGCATATCGGCCGGATCGAAGGCACGGTGACATCGCTCACCGCATCGGGCTTCCTCATCGCCATCAACGCGCCGGAGCGCAAGCGGGAAAAACTCGCCGCCCAGCTGGCATGGATCGCCAAGCGTCAATTGCTCGGCCTGCCGGAAGACCGCCGTCACGACCGCCTGACGCCGCGCAACGCGAGAGCCCAGCTTGTTCTGGAAGACGGCGTGCTTGTCGCCTGCCGACTGATTGACCTTTCCCTGTCGGGTGCGGCAATCGAGATCGAAAACCGGCCGCCGCTCGGAAGCCGGGTCCAGCTCGGCAAGAACATGAGCGGCAAGATCGTGCGCCATTTCATGGAAGGCGTCGCCGTCGAATTCGACCGCGTCCAGTCGCCCGACGCACTGATTGAATTTCTCTAGGACGCTTCACCAAACGCGGCAGG
The DNA here is from genome assembly GCF_003031125.1 of Agrobacterium sp. LAD9. Classification (NCBI taxonomy): domain Bacteria; kingdom Pseudomonadati; phylum Pseudomonadota; class Alphaproteobacteria; order Hyphomicrobiales; family Rhizobiaceae; genus Agrobacterium; species Agrobacterium sp. LAD9. The sequence continues at coordinate 455,492 of NZ_PHGS01000007.1, forward strand.
TTCTGAGCCCGTACGAATAAGTGCGGCATTTGGCGTGCTTTGCGCTCAACCTAGTCGCATGATTGAGACGATTCCCGGACCGCAGTTTGGCAGTCTATGCTTTGTCCTTCGCGGCTGTATCGGGTTCACGAGCCGCGGATAGCTTCCGGCGCTCCATTCTCTACTTCTCGCTGCCGAACTTTTCCATTTTCATGCCCTGACCGCGCACGACATCCTGCGCACGCTCAGCGTGCCGGTCGGAAAACGTAACTACCAGGGACAGCTGTGCGGCAGATCGGTCCACCATATTCGGCAAAAGGATAAGCGCGGCGGAACATGTCGCGCCCTTGATCAGATCATCCACGGCACGAAAATCGACCCGCAAAACTTTTTTCCAGAAAAAATGCAGTTTTTTAGAAGTTTTTTTTGCCGCTTTTTCCGGCCTGTCCCAGCCTGAAACAGCCATCCCAAAACGAGAAATCCACGCCTGCGGTACCGTTCGCCAACTGGCTGTACAGCGCTCCGGAAATACCCCCGTGCCGAAAATTGCTTTCAATACAGGGGCCTAAATGGCTACCAAAAGCCTAAGGGTGAGATGCGTAAAATTGTAATAAAATTTGCTTCAAACACGCATAAAAACTAACTCGAATACAGTTCAAAACAACGGCTAATTTGCTGAAATTTAAGCTCAAATTGCGCTTCGCAAATTTCCGCCGGGTCAAAATATACCTGCGAATGTCTCCTCAACACGGGGAGACAAGCAATGAACAAGAACAACCGTTTCGTTTTCACTCTGATCGCATTCATCGTCAGCGCCTTCGCGCATCAGGCAAGCGCGTCGCCGGCCGCCGTCATGCGCGTCATCGGCAAGGCCAATCCGCCAATCGGCCACTATGAATTCTGCCAGACCTATCAGAGCGAATGCCAGCCGACATCGCTGGACAACGGCCCGATGAAACTGACCGAAGAGCGCTGGAAGACGATGCTCGACGTCAACTACACCGTCAACACCACCATCACGCCGATGACCGACATGGAAATCTATGGCGTCGAAGAGCGCTGGGCCTATCCCACCACGGTGGGCGATTGCGAAGACTTCGTGCTTCTGAAGCGCAAGATGCTGATGAACAAGGGCTTCTCCGCCTCCAACCTCTTGATCACGGTCGTTCTGCAGCCGAATGGCGAAGGCCATGCCGTTCTGACCGTCCGCACCGATCGTGGCGATTTCGTTCTCGACAACATGCGCAACAAGGTCATGAACTGGTCGGAAACCGAATATACCTACCTGAAGCGTCAGGACACCGCCAACCCCGGCCGCTGGGTCAAAATTCAGGATGGTCGCGCCACCACCGCGGTCGGCGGCATCAACTGAAGCCAGAAAACAACCCGTCTCCCCAAACGAAAAAAGCCGGCTCCCTAAAAGGGGCCGGCTTTTTTCATTTTCATCCGTCAGGCGTCAGAGCAGACCAAGCTCGGCCAGTTCACGCCTGAGATCGGAAGGCATGTCCTCGCCGCCCGTGCCGCCGCCGAGATCGCGGGGCGCTTCATTGTCCTTCAGGTAACGCCAGCCCTGAAACGGGCGCTTCGGCGCCGGTGAGGTTTCGATAACCTCCGGGCCGAGAATGAGGTCACAGCGGGAAATACCGTCTTCGCCCTTGAAGGAGCGGATATCGAGAAGTTTCTGCCGCGCCTGTACCTGCCCCTTGATGACCCAATAGAGCGAACCGCCCTCGAGCAATTCCTCGACCCGTTTCGGGATCATCCGGGTGGTGTGAACACTGTGCGGCTCAAGGCCTGCGGCAATTGCGGTCAGCGCGCGATGCGCGACCCAGTCTCTCAAGTCCTGGATTGAATCCGCACCGACGCAAAGTTTGATGAGATGTAAAGGCATGGTTCTATCAATGCCTTTTTGCAGCGGGCGTCAAGCATGGCAACCATGCCGGACGCCCTGCCCGCTCAGCACTCCACAACGTTCACGGCAAGGCCGCCGGTGGAGGTTTCCTTGTATTTCTCACTCATGTCATTGCCGGTCTGGCGCATCGTCTCGATACAGGCGTCGAGCGGCACGAAATGCTGGCCGTCGCCCTTTAGCGCCAGCGAGGCTGCCGTCACCGCTTTCACTGCGCCCATGGCATTACGTTCGATGCACGGCACCTGCACAAGCCCGGCAATCGGATCACAGGTCATGCCGAGATGATGCTCGAGCGCGATCTCCGCGGCATTTTCCACCTGTTCCGGCGATCCACCCATGACCGCGGCGAGACCCGCCGCCGCCATCGCGGAAGCCGAACCCACCTCGCCCTGACAGCCCACTTCCGCGCCTGAAATCGAGGCATTGTGCTTGATGATGCCGCCGATGGCGGCCGCCGTCAGCAAAAAGTCGCGCACGTCGTCGACGCTCGCATCCTCGTGGAAATGCCGGAAATATCTGACGGTCGCCGGAACGACACCTGCCGCACCATTGGTCGGCGCGGTCACCACGCGGCCGCCGGCGGCGTTTTCCTCGTTCACGGCCATGGCGTAAACGCTCAGCCAGTCATTGGCCATCACAGGGTTCAGCCGGTTGCTGCGCCATTCCGCATTCAGCTTCTCGTAAATGGAGCGGGCGCGGCGGCGCACCTTCAGGCCACCAGGCATGATGCCGTCCACTTTCAGACCGCGCTCAATGCAGCCGTTCATGGCTTCCCAGATCTGGTCGAGGCGCTCGTTCAGCTCTTCGCGGGAAACCACCGTCTCCTCATTGGCGCGCTTCATCTGGGCGATGGTGCGGCCGGAACGGGCCGCCATCTCAAGCATTTCCCGCGCCGTCCCGAAGGGATAAGGCACGCGCGGACCATTATCGATGGTCTTGCCGCGCTGCTTGATCGCCTCCAGTTCCGTATCGGTCACGACGAAACCGCCGCCGACGGAATAATAGATGCGCTTGATGAGCAGCCTGCCCTGATTGTCGAAGGCGGAGAAGATCATGCCGTTGGCATGGCCGGGCAGCGGGTTCTTCTTGTCGAAGATCAGATCCTCTGCGGGCCGAAACTCATAGGACGGATGGCCGGGCGGCGTTACCGTGCCTGCCTTTTCCACCGCATCGATAATGGCGTCCATCGCATCGGGGTCGACAAGGTCCGGCCGCTCGCCGGTGAGGCCCAGAATGACGGCACGCCCTGTGCCGTGGCCAATGCCGGTAAAGGCGAGAGAGCCATGCAGGCTGACCTTCAGCTGCGCAACGGCTGCACCCGCCGGCCGCGGCCACTCATCGCTGAGGATCAGCGCCAGGAAGCGGTTTGCAGCCGTCATCGGCCCCATCGTGTGGGAGCTCGAAGGACCGATACCGATCTTGAAGACGTCAAAGACCGAAAGAAACATGAAGTTCGCCCTGAATAAGAATGGATTCCTGCATCATCATATCCAAAGCCGAAACGGATCGCCACAAAAGAGCGTCAGCGGTTTGCGCAGCTGCGACATGAGCGTCCCAGAAACGAAAACAGCACGGTTTCCAGAGGAAAACCGCGCCGTTTCAAAACCCGTCATTCAGGAGAGATGCTTATGGGCTGCCAAAAATGTACGTCAATGCGAGAAAAGCGGCAAAGCCTGCAAGTGCGCGCAAGGTGACGCCCCAGCAGGATTTCTGAGCGGTTTCTTCCATGATTACTCCAGCTATTCACTCTCCGGGGGATCTTCAAGACCCGGCCCGTTGAGGCAAGCATTTATTAAAATCCGGCGGCGAACGCAAATGCAAAAAGCGGCTAAATGAAGGCGTTTTCGATGGGCTGCCATTCGCCCCGTGCATAGGTATGTGAAAAAACAAGGTGTTAGCGCGGCACGCAAAAAGACGTCATTTCGGGCTTCGCCGCAATTTAGGCTAAAGTGTAACCGTTATGTAAAGCTTTCCTACAAACGCCTGTTGAAAACCCTCGCGACCGAACACGTTGCAGTCGAATTTCTTCCACTGAAGCGTCGCGCCTTGAAAGGCCGCCAGTGCTGCTTTATCGACGATGGCAACGGCAACGATGCGAGTCACCCAATGCAGCAGGCATCCTCTTTTCCCGACCGTGAAACGGTCGCGTCGAAGCTCACTTCGCTGACAAGCGAAGATAAAGCGTGGGTGCTGCTGTTGATGGAAAACGCCCTGCAGGACGAAAACCTGCTGGCTGGCCTCAATCTTTATCTCGACCAGCAGACCAATGCCCGTTTCCTGAACAGCCTGAAGCTGGAAACGGCCGGCGAATGGCTTGGCGGCAATGCCCCTTCCCGGTTGCAGATCCGCATCACGGAAACCGCAAGAGCGAGTCAGCACCCCGCCTATCTCGCCTTCCGCAAAGGGCTGACGGCATCGGCCGGTCTCGAAAAAGCCTATCCCAAGGCGCCGATCTGATCTTTCCAGCTAATCCGGCACCCGATCGACAACGGCGATGATCGGCCCCATGGGAAACAGCGAATCCCGGCGGTTCATCGCGGGAATATCGACGCTGGATATGGTGCCGTCGAGATAGAGCGCATTCGGCGCATCCAGCACGTCCCTGAACAGCGTGGCGAAATCGTAAAAGCGCACGGTATTTTCCGAAATGGCGAAATGCACCATGCCGTCGCGGGAGACGCCGACGCCGTTGCGCCGCTTCAGGCTGTCGCTATCGGGCAGGAAGCGCGGATGCAGCTTGCCGTCGATTACCAGCATCGGCCCGGATTGGGTGGCGAAATCGGCTTTCGGATTCGCCGCCAGATAGGCTGCGGTTTCCAGCACGCCAGCCTTTGCACCCTTCAGATAAAACACGCCGTTCGGCAAAAGGTGAAAATTGCCCCAGCCGCCCCGGGTGCTGAGCGGCGAACGCTCCACCCCATTTTCAATGTAGAGGCCGACGGGCGAATAGTCGGAATGATACATGCCGCCATTCATGGCGAAGATGCTGAACATGTGCTGCCGCCACAAGGCCGACGACAGATCGGCGAAACTGCGGTATCCCTGCCCGGAGACATGGTCGCGGTCATAAATGCGGATGGCGTTCCTTGCCGGATCGAAACTGCAGACGGTGTAGCGCCCGCCCGCATGGTCGATGGCCTTGCAGAAATCCGGCTGCCCACCGGCCTGCGCGGAGAATGGCAACAACAACGGCAGCAGCGCCTTTGCCAGTTTCTTCATCGATGAAATCATGCCCGCCCCTTTGATTCTCGTCAGGCGAACATTCGCAGGGAAATTCGGTCAAAGAAAAGGCGTCACCCGGGTTTTCGGGTAACGCCTTTCCGGGAGGGGAGCCTTGATTAACGACGCGCTGCGCGGTCCACGTTGCGGCCGGCATCCTGCGTCGCGTCAACGGCGTTTGCCGTATCCCGGCCCATGCCGCGAATGGTATTACCGCAGGAGCTGAGGGTGACGACAGTCAGCAAAGCCACGAAAACGGTCGAAAGAATGCGTGTGATCATGTGAAACTACTCCCCTATGACTTGCCGTCCAAAGGCAAGCGCCAATGTGATATGCGTCACAATAACGTGAGTCCCAAAAAACGGTTCCAGCAGCATTTCAAAAAATCCTGTCGATGAAAATTAACATGGTTTTGAAGTTCACGAGTGACACTCGGCAACTGCATCATGGCTTAGGAAAATCCCGTGGGTGATATGACTGACATCAACAATCGGCTTCTGGTGATGACGGCGGGCGGCGTGAACCCCAATGTCATGATCAATGCTCTGGCTGCCCGATTTCCCGATATCCACGTCTTCATGGAGCAGCCGGAAAGCAAGTCGGTCATTCTCAGGCGACGCGCGAGACGGCTGGGCTGGATTGTCGCTGCGGGCCAGATAGCGACGATGATCGCCTCGCGGCTCGGCAAACGTTTCACGGTTCGCAGAAGCAACGAGATCATCACCGAGCACGGCCTTTCTCCCGATCTCCACCACAGCCTTCCCGTTACGCAATTCGCCTCGCTCAACGATGAGGAATGCCGCAAGGCCGCCAATCTGCTGCAACCGGCGGCGATCTTCACCATTTCCTGCCGTCTGCTGAGACCTGCCACGCTGCAGGCCCTGCAATGCCCGGTCATCAATTTCCACGCCGGCATCAACCCCGCCTATCGCGGGCAGATGGGCGGCTACTGGGCGCTGGTGGAAAAGGACCGAGGCAATTTCGGCGCGACCGTACATCTGGTCGACAAGGGTGTGGATACCGGCGCCACACTCTACGAGAAGCGGCTGAAACCATCGCCTTCCGACACGATCGCCACCTATCCGCTGCTTCTGACCGCCGCTTCGGTGGATATCGCCGTCAGCGCCATCGAGGACGCCCTTTCGGGCAGCCTCGCGCCGCAGCCGCCCTCGCCCGGAAAATCGGTGCTGCGTTTTCCACCGACCATCTGGACCTGGCTGTGGAACGGCCTGACGAAACGGATCTGGTGAAACCGAAACTCTCCGAACCGGGGTTGAGCTTCGTCGCAGATGCAAGCCTGTCTTGCCGCAACAGGCACAGACTTCGCCGAAAAATCGGTGCATGATAATAAAAAGGATCATGCACAAATTGCCCGATATTTCCGCCGCTTCCATCATTCCCGCCTCCATCGAAGCCTCGCCCGCTCAGGTACTTGGTGCGAGCGACCTTGCCGGTCTCTTTCCGCAGGGTGTCCGCGTCTATCTCACCGACACCGGAGCTGCCTCGCAGGAAAGGCTCGTTGATGCCGCAGGACATTTGCGCGACCTCGGTTACGAGCCAGTGCCGCATCTTGCAGCGCGGCGCATACCTTCCCGCACGGGGTTTGAGGAACAGGTGAGACGGCTTGCCGGAGAAGCGGGTGTCACGGACGTTCTGGTTGTCGGCGGCGGTGTCGACCGGCCGGCCGGTCCCTTCGCATCCAGCATGGACATGCTGTCGTCAGGCATTTTCGACCGTTGCGGAATAAGGCAGATCGCCATCGCCGGCCACCCGGAAGGCAGCCCGGATTTCAACGACGACACGGCGATGGCCGCACTCAGGCTGAAACGCGATTTTGCAGAAAGAAGCGATGCCGCAATGCGCATCGTCACGCAGTTCGGTTTTGATCCCGCGCGTTTCATCGCCTGGGCGGAAGGACTAACGGCGTCAGGCATCGATTTGCCGGTGCATATCGGCGTTTCCGGCCCGGCCAAGATCACGACGCTCTTGAAATATGCCGCACTCTGCGGCGTCGGCAATTCCATTGCCTATCTCAAGAAAAACGCGCTTTCCCTGACGACGCTGGCGAAGGGCCATTCGCCGGAAAGCATCGTCGGGCCGATCGAGCGGCGCTGGCAGGCCAATCCGCAGGGGCCTATACGGCAGATTCACGTCTTTCCCTTTGGCGGATTGCAGAATTCAGCCGACTGGCTGGTCAAGCGTAGAAGCTGGCAAACCGGCGGCGCGGACCGTTCGACATCACAGGATTCGATGGCGGGCTAAAAGCCGCCATCCTGACAGCGCGACGGGCCACGGCCGCCGCGCATTATCAGGACCTCAGGCCGCCTTGGCGACCTCGACAAAAGCGTTTCGAATGCTTTCAGCCACGGCAAGAACAGGGCGCGACGCCTTGTCGCCCATGATCAGGCGGATATCGAAAGAGCCGAGTTCCGGCAGGCCTTCCTTGTCGCCCAGAATGACCATGTCGTTCAGCACATAGGATCGCGGCAACGGCGCAATGGCGAGATCGGCGGCAATCGCCGCGCGCTGCGCCATGGTATGGCCGCTGAGATAGGCCACGCGGAAATTGCGCCCGCGCCGTTCCAGCGAATTGATCGCTTCCGAGCGCCAGATGCAGCCCTCTTCCCAGATGGAAATGGGCAGCGGATCGCGCAGATAGGCCGTACCACATTTCGCGCCTGCCCAGACCAGACGTTCGCGCATCAGCACCTCGCCGGTGTCGCGCAGCGGATGCGAGGCACAGTTGACGAGGGCGAGATCGAGCCGCTGCTCGTCCATGCGCTTGTAGAGATTGGAACTGGAATCGATGGTGACGTCGATCATGATGCCGGGGAAAGCCTCGGCAAAACGCTTGAGAATACCCGGCAGCAGGCCACGCTCGCCAATATCCTCCGGCGCGCCGAGCCGGACGACCCCTGAGAGTTCCGGCATGACGAAACGCGATACGGCCTCGTTGGAGAGCGCAATCATGCGCCGCGCATAGGTCAGCAGCGTCTCCCCATGCGCCGTCAATGTGACTGAGCGGGCATCGCGCAGGAACAGCGTCGTCTTCAACTGCTCCTCGAGTTTCTTGATCTGCATGGAAACGGCGGAAGGCGTTCTGAACACCACTTCAGCGGCGGTGGAGAAATTTCCCGTTTCCGCAATGGCGACGAAGGTTCTCAATATGTCGTTATCCAGCAACGGCAGCGGTTGGCGGAAAGTCACGGTCATGGCACGCACCTTCAAATATTTTGATTTATAGATGGATATCATTTCGTTTGATTGAATGTCAACAAGCGCGCACCATCCGGGACATCGATTGACGGGGCGAATTGAGCCTCGTCGGAATGAAGCGCTGACGATCTCGCGGATTGGAATTTTCCCCGCAGGCGTCGCCGGCAATTCATTCCAAAAGATGATGAATGACATAAGATTCATTATCTTGCTTGATGAAACAGGCAAGCGCATATCGAAGTCGCAAACAGGATCGTGGTTCACGAAAGGATCAAGACATGACCATGATACATTATCTCCCGGTGACGAACCGTTCTACGCACCGTCCTTCACCCATTGGCTGGCTCCATCGCCTGTCCGACCAGGTTTCCGCCCGTTACGCAGAATGGCGCCGCGCCAGGATGCTCCGCGCACTGGAGGCATTGCCGCCTGAAACATTGAAGGATATCGGATGGCCGACCACCGACACCACCCGCATACACACCATCCGCAAATGATGTCCAACCGATGGCTCGCAACCATTGCGCGTCTTGCGAGCCATCCCTGCCCGCGCCCGAACGGCAGGACGAGGGCGCAAAACAGCCTGCCTGTTTTGCATGCGACACATCGCCTTTTTTAAAGGCTTGTCGCGAAATTTGCATATTTCAAAAGCTATTTTTTGACAGCTCCGATTCCGAGGCGTATTTTTCGTTAAAGATGTCGTAATCAGGACATCCAGAAGACCAATTCCAAGGGAGGAATTGCGTATTCGCAACGGAGCACGGGCAAATGAGCAGAAACTCCCAGAAGAAACGCTCAATCGTCTTTTTTCTCATTCCGCAATTTACCATGCTGCCATTCGCCGCAGCGGTTGAAACGCTTCGCATCGCCAACCGAATGTTGGGCTATCAGGCCTATGAATGGCGCCTTGCCTCCCTAGACGGCCAGAAGGTCATGTCGTCAAGCGGCATCTGTCTTGAGGCCGATACCTGTCTTGCCGACGAGCGGCGTTATGTCAGCGGCGAAAACCGCCCGGAAATGGCGATCATCTGTTCGGGCATCGATGTGGATCAACACATCAACAAGTCGGTCAATGCCTGGCTGCGCGAAGCCTATAATCGCGGCATCGCCATCGGCAGCCTCTGTACCGCCGCCCATATCCTCGCACAGGCTGGCCTCCTGAACGGCAAGCGCTGCGCGATCCACTGGGAAAACCTGCCCGGCTTTTCCGAAGCCTTCCCGCAGGTGGAAGTCTATGCCGACCTCTTCGAAGTCGACAGCAACATCTACACCTGCGCCGGCGGAACGGCCTCGCTGGACATGATGCTGAGCCTGATTGGCCAGGATTTCGGCGAAAACCTCGTCAACCGCGTCTGCGAACAGCAATTGACCGACCGGGTGCGCAGCCCGAACGACCGCCAGCGCCTGCCGCTGCGCGCCCGCCTCGGCGTCCAGAACAGCAAGGTCCTGTCGATCATCGAATTAATGGAAGGCAATCTCGCCGAGCCGCTGTCGCTGCTCGATATCGCCGATGCCGCCGATCTGTCGCGCCGGCAGGTGGAACGCCTTTTCCGCCAGGAAATGGGCCGTTCACCTGCCCGCTATTACCTCGAAATCCGTCTCGACCGCGCCCGCCACCTGCTGGTGCAGTCTGCCATGCCGGTGGTCGAAGTCGCCGTCGCCTGCGGTTTCGTCTCCGCCTCGCATTTTTCCAAGTGTTATCGCGAAATCTACAATCGCACGCCGCAGCAGGAGCGTGCCGAACGCAAGCTCTTGATCAGCGCCTCGCGGATGGCAATGGCAAGCCAGGGCAAAGCCGCGCATTGAGTGCGTGGCAAGGGCCACAAACGCAAAAGGCCTCGATTCGGAGGTAGAAACCTCTCCCCGTCATGCCGGACTTGATCCGGCATCCAGCCACGCGCGCCTGCGCCGTGAACGAGCCTTTCGCGATCAAGGACTTGATCGCACTGGACCCCGGATCAAGTCCGGGGTGACGGAGTGAGAATGATGGAACTGTGCCAAACCACCGGATCTGTCAGCGGCCAGCAAACAGCGAACATAATCGGAGACCAATTCACCCAAACGGCCGAACCGCATGGGCAAGGTCCTCCGCCGTCATGCCGTCACCTGCCCTGTGGCCCGCCTGCCCATGCAGCCAGACGCCGGCCGCAGCCGCTTCGAAGGCGGGGGCTCCCTGCGCCAGCAGCGCACCGATGATGCCGGCCAGCACATCACCCGATCCGGCCGTCGCAAGGCTCGCCGGCGCATTGGTGTTGACCAGCGCCCGGCCATCAGGCGCAGCGATCACGGTATCCGCGCCTTTATAGACCAGCACCGCACCGCTGCGCGCCGAGGCGACCTGCGCCTTCTCGATCTTGCTCAGCACCCTGTCGGCGGCAAGATCCGGAAACAATCGCGCAAACTCGCCCTCATGCGGCGTCAGGATGAATTTGCCCGCGCCTGAGGTGATACGCTCGAACAGGGTCTCCGTGTGATCCTTGAAAGCCGTGATTGCATCGGCATCCAGCACGACCGCCTTGTCTCCAAGCAGGGATACGAATTGCCGCGCCTTTTCTAGATCGCCGAAACCGGGACCGAGAACGAAGGCTCCATGACGCCGGTCGTCCAGCCAGAGCCGCAGATCATCGGCATCGTCCATCGGCGCATTCATCACGGCCGTCAGCGTCACGGACAGCACGTCGAGCGCCTGCCTCGGAGCGGCGACAGCGACGATACCCGCGCCTGCCTTCAGCGCCGCAAGCGCCGTCATGCGGCTTGCACCCGTCGCATGGGCCGGGCCGGAAAAGACGGTCAGATGCCCGCGGCGGAATTTATGCGTCTCGATATCGCTGGCGGGCAAGGCATCACGCCAGACAAGCGGATGGTTTTCCGCAACCGAGCCTGCGTGATCGGTAAGGATGCGGGAGGGAATGCCGATATCGAACACCTCGAGCGCCCCGCAAAGCTCCCGCCCCGGCATCAGCAGATGACCCGGCTTGCGCGCCATGAAGGTCACCGTCCGTTCGGCCCTGAACGAGGCACCAAGCGGCACGCCCCGCCGGCCGCAGAGACCGGAGGGCAGATCGACGGCGAGAACCGGCACCTTCGCGCTGGTCACCACCTCGATTATCCGTGCAAGCTCCTGAGGAATATCGCGGGACAATCCGGCCCCGAAGACCGCGTCAATCACCACGTCGCCGGCAAGAGGCGCGTAGTCGCCAAGCGGCAGCGGCGCCACCCCGCTGCGCTCGAAAGCCATCCGCGCATCGCCCCTGAGCGTGCCGGCGTCACCGAGATGATGAACCACAACGACCGCGCCACTTTCCATAAGCGCCCGCGCCGCCACGTAACCGTCGCCGCCATTGTTGCCGCCGCCGCAGAGCACGACGAAACGTTGCGCCTGCGGATAGTGCCGCAGCACTAAGGCGGCAACCGCCTGCCCCGCCCGCTCCATCAGATCATAAAGCGGAATGCCGGATTGACCGGCCGCCGCATCGATGCGGGCCATAACAGATGGGTCAAAAAGGGAAAGGTGAGAGAGGGATGTCATGCCTCGATCATCCCTTCAAAACGCCGGAAAGGCAATCGATACAAAAATAAGCAGATAGCGAAGTCCAAATAATAATCAAATGCATAAAATATAAACAAACCAACTTCATCGCACTCGCGCATTCTCAAATATTCAAACCATCTAAAATAATAAGAATTGGCAGAAATGCTGATGGATTTTTCGGGTTCCCGAGAGAAATTGGCTGGAAAACCGCCAAAACCGAATGCATTTTGTGTCGGAAGGCCGGGGGATCGAAGTTTTTTCTTCAAGCCCGCTTCCGATCTGGCACAATACGTGCATTCTTGTGGCAGAGCGGGAATAACCTGCTTTAACGGGAGAAGCGGAGAGATATTTTCTCATGAAAAAGATCGAAGCGATCATTAAGCCTTTCAAGCTCGATGAAGTGAAGGAAGCCCTTCAGGAAGTCGGACTTCAGGGCATCACGGTCACGGAAGCAAAAGGCTTTGGTCGTCAGAAGGGCCATACGGAACTCTACCGCGGTGCAGAGTACGTTGTGGACTTTTTGCCGAAAGTGAAAGTCGAAGTCGTATTGGCGGATGAGAATGCGGAAGCCGTCATCGAGGCGATCCGCAATGCGGCGCAGACCGGACGTATCGGCGACGGAAAGATTTTCGTTTCCAATATCGAGGAAGTCATCCGCATCCGTACCGGTGAAACAGGCGTGGACGCCATATAATCAAGAACGTCCCGAGCCGGGGAGGCTTGGGTTTTCACCTCGTCATCATCACACTCAAGGAAAACGTTTAAATGACGACCGCAAACGATATCTTGAAGCAGATCAAGGATAACGACATCAAGTTCGTGGACCTGCGCTTTACCGACCCCAAGGGCAAGCTGCAGCACGTCACCATGGATGTTGTCTGTGTGGACGAAGACATGTTCGCCGACGGCGTCATGTTCGACGGCTCCTCGATCGCCGGCTGGAAGGCCATCAACGAGTCCGACATGGTGCTGATGCCCGATCCGGCCACCGCCCATATCGACCCGTTCTTCGCCCAGTCCACCTTGGTCGTCCTTTGCGACATTCTCGACCCGGTCTCGGGCGAAGCCTATAACCGCGACCCGCGCGGCACCGCCAAGAAGGCCGAAGCCTACCTCAAGGCCTCGGGCATCGGCGACACCGTCTTCGTCGGCCCCGAGCCCGAATTTTTCGTCTTCGACGACGTCAAGTACAAGGCAGACCCCTACAACACCGGCTTCAAGCTTGACTCGTCCGAGCTGCCGTCCAACGACGACACCGACTATGAAACCGGCAACCTCGGCCACCGTCCGCGCGTCAAGGGCGGTTATTTCCCGGTTCCGCCGATCGACAGCCTTCAGGACATGCGCTCCGAAATGCTGACGGTTCTGGCCGAAATGGGCGTCGTTGTTGAAAAGCATCACCACGAAGTGGCTGCCGCACAGCACGAGCTGGGCGTGAAGTTCGACACGCTGGTTTCCAGCGCCGACAAGATGCAGATCTACAAGTACGTTGTGCACCAGGTCGCCAATGCCTATGGCAAGACGGCAACCTTCATGCCGAAGCCGATCTTCGGCGACAACGGCTCGGGCATGCACGTTCACCAGTCGATCTGGAAGGGCGGCAAGCCGACCTTTGCTGGCGACGAATATGCGGGCCTCTCCGAGAATTGCCTCTATTACATCGGCGGCATCATCAAGCACGCCAAGGCCATCAACGCCTTCACCAACCCCACCACCAACTCCTACAAGCGTCTGGTGCCGGGTTATGAAGCGCCGGTTCTGCTCGCCTACTCCGCGCGCAACCGTTCCGCATCCTGCCGCATTCCCTTCGGCTCCAACCCGAAGGCAAAGCGCGTCGAAGTCCGCTTCCCGGACCCGACCCAGAACCCCTATCTCGGTTTTGCGGCCATGCTGATGGCCGGCCTCGACGGCATCAAGAACAAGATCCACCCCGGCAAGCCGATGGACAAGGACCTCTACGACCTTCCTGCAAAGGAACTGAAGAAGATCCCGACCGTCTGCGGTTCGCTGCGTGAAGCGCTTGAAAGCCTCGACAAGGATCGCAAGTTCCTGACCGCCGGCGGCGTGTTCGATGACGACCAGATCGATAGCTTCATCGAGCTGAAGATGCAGGAAGTCATGCGTTTCGAAATGACCCCGCATCCGGTCGAATTCGACATGTACTACTCGGCCTGATCGGCCTTTCGAGCGCTCTCCGGGGCGCTCGATCCATCTCGGCGGTTTTCCCTGGAAAGCCGCCGTTTTCTTTTGAAGCCCAGCCATGTCGCGAAGAATGTCAATCAAGCCAGCCACTCAGCAAACACGCCTCACGGACTGGCTCATCTTTCTGGCGGTGCCGTTCTTTTTCTCCAGCAATGTCATTTTCGGCCGTGGCGTCGTCGGCGAAGTCTCGCCCTTCATCGCCGCCTTCATCCGCTGGATGGGCTCGACACTCATCATCGCGCCGTTCATGATCGCCGACTGGCGCAACTGCATCGCTTTCCTGCGCCGGAAAACGTTGCTCTGGCTCGTTCTCGGCGTTCTCGGCATGGGCATCTGCGGCGGCGTTGTTTATTGGGGCCTCACAATGACCACGGCCGCCAACGGCACGCTCATCTACACGACTTCGTCGCTGTTCATCATCCTGTTCCAGCGCATCTTTCAGGGCCGTCCCATCAGAAAGCTCGAAGTGGCGGGCATGATCATCGCCTTTGCCGGCGTGGCGGCCATCGTGCTCAAGGGCGATATCGCAGCTCTCCGGCACATGAACTTCAACATCGGCGATTTCGCCATACTGACGGCGGCCATCGCCTTTGCCGTCTATTCGCTGCTGCTGCGCGAGCCGGCGGCGCGGCAGATGGCGTCCTTCAGCCTTTTCGGTCTGATCGCGCTTTCCGGCGCGCTGGTGCTTCTGCCGCCGGCGGCGCTGGAACTGGCGCAGGGCGGCATGCTGCCCGCTACGCCAATGGCATGGGCGAAGATCGGCGGCATCATCCTGTTCGCTTCGCTGCTTGCCTTTTATTGCTTCACCCACACGGTGCGCGTCTTCGGCCCCGCCACGGCCGGCATCACGCTTTACATGATGCCGCCCGTCTCGATCCTGATGGCCACGCTGTTCCTCGGGGAGACGTTCGAGACCTACCACGCCATCGGCATCGTGCTGGTCACCGGCGGCGTCATCATCGCCACCGCGCCGCTCGGCCGCCGGGCCTGAGCCCATATAGAGAGAAAGGGCCGGGATACCCCCTAGCCCTTGATATTTTGCGTTCCGCACCCAACTATTAGTGGGAAAGGAAGTTCATGCCATGAAACAAAGAGACGCAAAATTCACGCTTGGCGAGATCGTCCGCCACAAGGTGTTTCCGTTCCGCGGTGTGGTCATCGACGTCGACCCGGAATATGCCAATACCGAGGAATGGTGGAACGCCATTCCCGCGGAAATCAGGCCGGATCGCGACCAGCCCTTCTATCATCTTCTGGCCGAAAACGAGGAGACGGAATATGTCGCCTATGTTTCCGAGCAGAACCTCGTCCACGACGAAAACGAGACGCCGCTCCGAAACCCCAATATCGGCCGCATCTTCGACAAGGCGCCGAACGGCGAATGGCGCCCGAAAATGTCAACGGCGCATTGACGCCCGCCAACCATCTCCCCACCCTCCCAGGGACATAAAAAAACCGGTCTGTCGCCAGACCGGTTTTCTGTTTTTAGCGCTTACGCTGCAATCAGGGCTTCGGAGCGCCCTTGGCGGCATCCTGAGCGGCTTCCAGCTTCTTGCGAGCCTCTTCAGCCTTCTTCTGCATGCCTTCCTGCAGGCTGCGCTGGCTTTCGGCCAGCTGCGACTGGGTGATCGCCGGACCGTCAAAGGCGCCGGTGAAGCCGGAGAGCGCGATCTTGATGGGGTTCGGCGCGCGGCGGAAGTTGATGGAGGTGAAGACCACCTCGCTACCCTTCTTCAGGGAAGCGATCATGGCGTCCGTCAGCGGAACTTCAGCCGTGCACTTGTCGGGAAGGCAAACGGCGTAATCGAGCTTCTGGCCCTTGCCGCCGTCGATCTGCATCATCACACCCGGAGGAATGAGACGCGCGGTCGGAACGGAAACCTGCAGCAGCTTGCGGTTGACCTTGCCTTCAACGGTGATGAGGCCAACGGCAGTGATCATCTGGCCGTTCTGGGCGAGAACCACGTTCTGCACGACGCAGACATCGTTGTCTTCCTGCTTGGAGCAGGTCTTGAACCAGCCGAGCGGCGGAGCGCCGGCGCCCTGAGCGGCGGGAGCAGCATCCTGTGCCTGCGAGATGGCCGGAGCGGAAACCGCGCCCAGAGAGAGGACCAGAGCGGACAGAGCCGTCCGGGTGAATGTGTTTGCCTTTTGCATCATAAGAGTTCCGTCTCCTGAATGTCTGCCAGAACAGAACCGTTAAGGCCCTGTTCGTCGATGGCGGTATCCTTCTGCCCGTTCAACTGTCGTTTAAATGAGGCAAATGCGTGACCCGTCTCTTCCGGCCACCCTGTTACATGCCGATCGCGGCGATATCCAGCACTTCTTTAACTTTTTCTTGAGCTGACCCAAGATTTCCCGCGCTTGGATGGGTCGCACCATGTCCGTGTGCTACATATCTGCCAGAATCATGATGATAAACGGTCGTGACGCACATCGGACGGACAGTTGAGACAGGACAGTGACATGCGCAACCTTGCGGCCCTCATCCCCGCATTGTTCCTTTTGGGATCATCCCTGCTTCCCGCCGGGAACGCCCTGGCGCAGCCGCTGCACGGCATTTCCATGCACGGCACGCCGGAGCTCCCCGCAGACTTCAGGCACCTTCCTTATGTCAATCCGGATGTGAAGAAAGGCGGCCGCATCTCCTATGGCGTCGTCGGCACCTTCGACAGCCTCAATCCCTTCGTTCTCAAGGGAATGCGCACCACGGCGCGCGGCGTCTGGGACCCGGAATTCGGCAATCTTCTCTACGAACCCCTGATGCTGCGCTCCAGCGATGAGCCTTTCAGCCTTTACGGCCTGCTGGCCGAAACAGTGGAGTGGGATGAGGAGCGAAGCTTCGTCCAGTTCAACATCAACCCGAAGGCAAAATGGTCCGACGGCGAGCCGGTGACCGCAGATGACGTGATCTTCACCTTCAATCTTCTGAAGGAAAAAGGCCGCCCGCCCTTCAACAGTCGTCTGGACGGTGTGGCGAAGCTGGAAAAGATCGGTGATCGCAGCGTGCGTTTCACCTTCAACGACAAGGCCAACCGCGAAACGCCGCTCATTCTCGCCTCCTCCACCCCGATCCTGCCAAAACATGCGATCGATCCGGAAAAATTCGAACAGGCGGGCCTCGGCGCAGTCGTCGGCTCGGGTCCATACCGAATCAAAACCCTGCGGCCGGGCGAACGAATCATCTGGGAGCGCAATCCGGATTATTGGGGCAAGGACATTCCGGGCAAGGTCGGCTTCGACAATTACGACGAGATCAGCGTGACCTATTTCCTGCAGGTCACCACCATGTTCGAGGCCTTCAAGAAGGGCGATATCGACATCTATCCCGAAGGCGACGCCATCAACGGCACCTCCGACACCTCCCATTGGGGACAGGCTTACAATTTCCCCGCCGTCCATCGCGGCGACATCGTCAAGGACGTCTTCCAGCCGCGCCTGCCGACAGGCATGTTCGGTCTCGTCTTCAACACCCGCCGCGCCGTCTTCGCCGACGAGAAGGTGCGCGAAGGCCTTACCTACGCGTTCGATTTCGAGTGGATGAACAGAAACATTCTCGGCGGCTCCTTCAAGCGCACACAGAGTTACTGGCAGAATTCGCCGCTCGGCGCCTATGGCAATGCCGCAGACGAACGCGAGCTGGCGCTGCTCGGCGACGCGGCTAAGACCATGCCTCCGCAGCTACTGACCGGCACCTATGCCTTGCCGACCACCGACGCCACCGGTGCGGACCGCAAGGTCCTTAAAATGGCCGTCGACAAGCTGAAAGAGGCCGGATACAGCATCAGGAACGGCAGGATGTCCGACGCCAACGGCCGCCAGCTCGCCTTCGAGATCATGACACAGAACCCCGCTCAGGAGCGCATCGCGCTTGCCTATCAGCGTTCTCTCAATCTGATCGGCGTCGCCATGGGCATCCGCTCGGTCGATGACGGGCAATATCAGGCCCGCTCGAACAGCTTCGATTACGACATGATCATCCGCTCCCTGCCGTCGTCGCTTTCGCCGGGCATGGAGCAGCTCAACCGCTGGAATTCGCTCTCACGCGATGCGCAGGGCAGCTTCAACTATGCGGGCGCCGCCAATCCCGATATTGACCGGATGATCGAAGCGCTGCTGCAGGCGCGCTCGACGGAAGATTTTCAGGCCGCCGTGCGCGCCTATGACCGCCTTCTGGTTGCCGGCCACTACATCATTCCGCTCTATTATATCGGCGCGCAATGGGTTGCGCGCTGGAAATATATCGACCGCCCGGATATGACGCCAATATCAGGCAATCAGAAACAGACCTGGTGGGATGCGCGGGCGCAGTAACCCGCCCCTGCCCGGTCCAGGACAAGGGAAGATAAAGCCATGGAACGCATCGTTATCGACGTCGTATCGGATATGGTCTGCCCCTGGTGTTATCTCGGCAAGGCAAGGCTCGATCTTGCCATAGCCGAGGTGCAGGATGAAATCAGCGTCGACGTGAACTGGCGTCCCTATCGCCTCAACCCCGACTATCCGCCTGAAGGCGTCGACCAGAAAGCAGCTCTCGAGGAAAAACTCGGCAAGGAGCGTCTGGAACAGGCCCACGCCACACTGGTGCAGCTCGGCAAGGAAGTCGGCATCGACTACGATTTTGATGCGATCAAGATCGGTCCGAACACGCTTGATGCACACCGCCTGTCGCTCTGGGCCCATTCCGAAGGCCGCGACGTCCAGGAGAAGGTCGTGACCGGGCTGTTCAGGGCCAACTTCGAAGAAGGCCGCAATATCGGCGACCACGCCGTGCTGATCGATGTGGCCGAAAAGGCGGGTATGGACGCGCAGGTGGTGGCACGGCTTCTCGCTTCGGAGGCGGACAAGGACACGGTCATCGCCGAAATTGATGCGGCGCAGCAGATGGGCGTCGCCGGCGTACCCTTCTTCATCATCGACCAGAAATACGCCATAAGCGGTGCACAAACGCCTGATGTCCTGATTGCTGCATTGCGGGATATTGCAAAAATCAAGGCGGACGAGCATAGATCGATGAACTGACGGCCAAACCACCGGCGGTTTTCTGCAACTCGATTTTCCCCCGGTGTTTCCGTGTCCGACCAGACCCTGAAAGGCATTCTGCTCGCCTTTGCCGCCTTCGCTGCCTACGCTTGGAGCGATGCCAGCGTTAAACTCATAGAAGGCCAGATTTCGCCGATCGAATCGGCCTTCTTCGGCGCCCTGTTCGGGCTCGTCGCCCTGCCCTTCATCCGCAAGCGCAACGATCGCTGGGTGGATGTGGTGAAGACGACGAACCGTCCTTTGTGGATCATCCGTTTTTTTGCCGCCGGCACCGGTGCTGTCGGCAGCGTGACCGCCTTTACCCATCTTTCCATGGCCGAAGCCTTTGCGCTGATCTTCCTTTTGCCCTCCTTCGTCACCATCATGTCGGTGGTATTTCTGAAGGAACAGGTGGGCATCCGTCGCTGGTCCGCAGTCATCATCGGTTTCCTCGGCGTACTGGTCATCCTGCGGCCGGGCTTCCGTGAACTGGGTATCGGCCATCTCGGCGCCATCATCGGCGGCTTCAGCGGCGCGCTCAGCATCGTCATCTTCCGCGCCATGGGGCCCTCGGAAAAAAATGTCTCGCTTTATGGCGCTGGCGTGCTGGGCTGTCTCACCATCAGCGGCATCGCCATGGTCCCCACCTTCATCATGCCGGGCGGTGAGCAATGGCTGCTGCTGGCGGGGTATGGCCTGCTCGGCGCACTTGGCAACGTGCTGGTCATGTATGCCGCCCAATATGCGCCCGCCGCCATGATTGGCCCGACGCAATATAGCCAGATGCTCTGGGCCATCCTTTTCGGTTATCTGATTTTCGGCGACCGTATCGATGGCTGGATGCTCTTCGGCATCGCCCTCATCGTCGGCTCCGGCCTATTGACGCTGATCCGCGAGAAGCAGAGAAAAGTGCCGCTGCCCGCCTCGATCGCCGCAACCGATCAGAACGTGGCCGTCGGCATCACACCGGAAGACGAGACTTAGGTCACAAGAATACGGAACGACCGGCGACTGTTCCTGCCGCCGGCGCTCTCAGCTGTCAGTCGCAAACCCTGACCCGATACATGTCGCCCCAGGCATTCTGTCGCCAGGCAACGTGGCAGCGCGGATAGACGGGTTCATACGCGACCGGCGGGCCATAAACAGGCGCAGCGTAGACGGGAGGACCGTAAGCCGGACCATAGGCCGGAGCGTAGGCGTAACCCGGGTGTCTTGCACCCGCAATCAGCGCTCCGCCAATGATCGTGCCGGCAATGCCGGCCGCAAGGCCGCGGCCGAAATTATTGCGCGCTTCCGCCTGGCTGGTGGTGGCAATTGTGGTGCCCGCAATTGTCAAAGCAACCAGACCAGCGGTGGCAAACCTGTTGATGTTGGTCCACATCGTCCTGCTCCTTCATGACCCGGCGGCATCTACAGATCCGCCGCACCGGGTATGAAATGGAGATTACGCCCGCGAAAACTACCGGCACATGTCCGTTTAGTTACATCGCTGTAATATGGACGACAGCCCGCACTCTGCCGGTGCCATGGTCAGGAGCGCGCCAGTTCCGCAAGCTGCGTCATGACCATCGCCGCACCCGTCAACCGCTTTTCAGGCGTGGGCAGATCGCGGGTGAGGAACAGGCTGTGATCCGGCCGGATCTTCGCCATCGTGCCCTGTTTGCCGATATAGCCAACAAGCGCTGCCGGATTGGGGAATTCCTTGTTGCGGAACTGCACCACGACGCCCTTCGGCCCGGCGTCCAACTTTTCGACATTGGCGATACGGCAGAGCGACTTGATGTAGACGATCTTGAGCAGGTGCTGAACCTCTTTCGGCAAGGGGCCGAAACGATCGATCATTTCCGCGCCAAAACCGTCGATCTCGCTGATATCCGCAAGCTCGCCGAGACGGCGGTAAAGGCCCATGCGCAGATGCAGATCGGGAACATAATCCTCCGGGATCATAACGGAGGTGCCGACCGAGATTTGCGGCGACCAGCCGCTATCCTGCACCTGTTCGTCGCCCTTCACTTCGGCAACCGCCTCTTCCAGCATCTGCTGGTAAAGCTCGAAGCCGACTTCCTTGATATGGCCGGACTGTTCTTCGCCGAGCAGATTGCCCGCGCCGCGAATATCGAGGTCGTGGCTCGCCAGCTGGAAACCGGCGCCGAGCGTATCGAGCGATTGCAGCACCTTCAGCCGCCGCTCCGCCATCGTCGTCAGCACCTTGTTGACCGGCAGGGTGAAGAGCGCGAAGGCGCGCACCTTGGAACGACCGACGCGACCACGCAGCTGGTAAAGCTGGGCAAGACCGAACATGTCGGCGCGGTGCACGATCAGCGTATTGGCGGTCGGCACGTCGAGGCCGGATTCGACGATGGTGGTCGAAAGCAGCACGTCATACTTGCCGTCGTAGAAGGCGTTCATGATGTCTTCGAGTTCGCCTGCCGGCATCTGCCCATGCGCCACCGCCACCTTCAGCTCCGGCACATCCGATTGCAGGAAGGCATGGATATCGGCGAGGTCGGCAAGCCGCGGGCAAACATAGAAACTCTGGCCGCCGCGATAATGCTCACGCATCAGCGTTTCGCGGATGACAAGCGGATCAAACGGCGAAATGAAGGTGCGCACCGCCATGCGGTCCACCGGCGGCGTGGTAATGAGCGACAGTTCGCGCACGCCCGTCATGGCCAGCTGCAGGGTGCGCGGAATGGGCGTCGCAGAGAGCGTCAGCACATGCACATCGCTCTTCAGTTCCTTCAGCCGCTCCTTGTGCTTCACCCCGAAATGCTGCTCTTCGTCGATGATGAGCAGGCCGAGATTGGCAAAGTTGATACCTGCGCCGAGCAGCGCATGGGTGCCGACCACGATATCGGTCTTTCCGTCAGCCACTTCCTTTTTCGTCAGCGTCAGTTCCTTGGAGCCGACGAGGCGCGACGCCTGCTGCACCCGGATCGGCAGGCCGCGGAAACGTTCGGAAAAGGTGCGGAAATGCTGGCGAGAGAGCAAAGTAGTCGGCACCACCACCGCCACTTGAACGCCGTTCATGGCAGCGAGGAAGGCGGCGCGCAGCGCCACTTCGGTCTTGCCGAAACCGACATCGCCGCAGATGAGGCGATCCATCGGCCGGCCTGCACCCAGATCCTCGCGGACCGCCTCGATGGCGTTCAGCTGGTCTTCCGTCTCGTCATAGGGGAAACGGGCGGCGAATTCGTCGTAAAGCCCATCGGGTGCCGCCAGAACCGGCGCGTGCCGCACCAGGCGCGCGGCCGCGATGCGGATAAGCTCGTCGGCCATGTCGAGCAGGCGCTTCTTGAGCTTGGCCTTGCGCATCTGCCATGCGCCGCCGCCGAGCTTGTCAAGCGTGGCTTCCGCCGCATCGGAGCCGTAACGGGAAAGAAGATCGATGTTTTCAACCGGCAGGAACAGCTTTGCATCGTCGGCATAATGCAGTTCCAGGCAGGCGCGCGGCGCACCCGCTGCCTCGATTGTCCGCAGGCCGACGAAGCGACCGATACCATGCTCGGCATGGACTACCAGCGAGCCTTCGTCCAGCCCCGCCACTTCCGAGATGAAATCCGCACCGCGCTTGCGGCGTTTCGAGCGCCGCACCATGCGGTCGCCGAGAATATCCTGCTCGCCGATGACCGCGAGCGTCCCGGTTTCGAAACCCGCCTCAAGGCTCAGCACCGCCGAGGCCGCCTCGCCCTTGCCGAGCTTCTCCACCTCTTTCAACGAGGCGACCGGCTTGATCTTCTCAAGCCCGTGCTCGTTCAGCACCTGCAGCAGCCGGTCGAGCGAACCTTCCGACCAGCCTGTTATCAGCACCTTCCAGCCCTTGGCCCGGCGCTCGGCAATATGCTTCACCGCCAGATCGAAAACATTGACCCGTTCTTCGCTCTCGCCTTCGGTTGGCGGACGCGCCCAGCGCGGCCCGACATGGGCGTCGAGCGTGGCAACCGGGCGGCCTTCGCTATCCTGCTCGTTGAAGGGTGTCAGACGCACCGCATTGACGGCGGCCAGTGCGGCATCGAAACTCTTGCCGTCGAGATAGAGCTGGCCGGGCGAAACCGGCTTGTAGGGCGCGCCCTGCGTCGATCCCTTGGTTTCGCCGGAGCTGCGGCGCGCATCGTAATAATCGAGCACCAGCTTGGAGCGCTCTTTTGCCGCCTCCCGCGCCGTGTGATCGGTGACGATGCGGAAACCCTCGAGATAATCGAATGCGGTCTCCAGTCTCTCGTAAAACAGCGGCAGCCAGTGCTCCATGCCGGCATAACGGCGGCCTTCAGAGACGGCCTGATAAAGCGCGTCGTCGCGCGTCGCGGCACCGAAGAGCGACAGGTAATTCTTGCGGAAACGGCTGATCGTATCCGGCGTCAGCGTCACTTCGCTCATCGGATTCAGATCGAGCGAGCGCGCCTGGCCGATGGTGCGCTGGCTGGCCGGATCGAAGGTACGGATGCTTTCCAGCGTATCGCCGAAGAAATCGAGCCGCACGGGCTCTTCCGTGCCCGGCACGAAGACATCCAGAATGCCGCCGCGCACGGCGAATTCACCGACTTCGCGCACCGTCGCCACCCGGTCGAAACCGTTGCGCTCCAGCCGCGCGGCGATGTCGTCCATGCGGATCTGGTTGCCGGGCTTCGCCGAAAAGCCGAGGCTCTCGATAATGTCGCGCGGCGCCATCTTCTGCAGCATGGCGTTGACGGTGACGAGAACGATGGCCGGATGCGGTTTCCTGGCGTGGCTGATGAGACCGGAAAGCGCCGCCAGCCGGCGCGCCGAGGTGTCGGCGCTCGGTGACACGCGGTCATAGGGAAGGCAGTCCCAGGCCGGCAGCGTCATGACCGGAATGTCAGGCGCGACGAAACCGAGGATCTGTTCGATATCTGCGACCCGCTGGCCATCCGACATGACATAGGCGACCGACGTCCCTGCCCGCGCCATATCAGCCAGAAGCAGGGCTTCCATGCCGGAGGGCACATTTCCGATGGTCAGCGGCGTATCTGCCGACGCCACCAGCTTTGCATCGAATCCGGCTATCATGTTTCAGGCCTTCAGGGTTTCGGCGGTGACGAGATCAAAATCGGGACGGTAGGAGGCGATCTTTTCAAACAGCGGGGTCTGGAATTTTTCCGGTATGGCAAGGGCACCCGTCACCATCTTGACGAGGTCGTTATCCTCTTCCGCCATGATGATCTCAAGCTCATCGAGCTGATCATCGGAAAGCCCGGCAATATTGTCTTCCGCAAATTGCCCGAGCACCAGATCCATCTCGCGAATGCCCCGGTGCCAGCAGCGGTAAAGAATCCGCCGGCGTCTCGGATCGAGGTCGGCACTCGTGCGCACCAGTCCAGTCATCGCATTCACCTTTCGGTTGGCTATTCAACAGGATGTTGACTGCGACCTCCTATAGAACAGGAGGCGAACGCTTGGGAACCAGTTTTTATCGAAATAATGCCACGGCCGCTAAAAACTGCCGGTGATAACCCGCCTTTGTGACCTGCGAAGTCTTGCATAAGCCGTGCCCTTCCCCGATTTTGCTGACCATGCGCCCGGCCATTCTCGATCCGCTGTTTGCTTCCGTCTCCACCCTTGCCGGTGTGGGGCCGAAGCTTGCCGATCTTCTGGCCAAGCTCTTGAGCCGGGAAAACGCCGATGACACCCGCGTGATCGATCTCCTGTTCCACGCGCCGTCCAACGTCATCGACCGCCGCAACCGCCCCGGCATCGCGCTTGCCGCACCCGGCGCCATTGTCACCATTCAGGGACGAGTGGACCGCCACCAGCCGCCACCGCCGGGAAACCGCTCCGCGCCCTATCGCGTCTTCCTGCATGACGAGACCGGCGAACTGGCGCTGACCTTCTTCCGCGCCAAGGGCGACTGGCTGTCCAAGGCGCTGCCCGTCGATGAGGAGGTTCTCGTCAGCGGCAAGGTGGACTGGTTTAATGGCCGCGCCTCCATGGTGCATCCGGATTTCATGGTGAAGCTTTCCGAGGCCGAAAACCTGCCACTTGTGGAAGCCGTTTATCCCATGACCGCCGGACTGTCCCCCAAGGTGC
The DNA here is from genome assembly GCF_003031125.1 of Agrobacterium sp. LAD9. Classification (NCBI taxonomy): domain Bacteria; kingdom Pseudomonadati; phylum Pseudomonadota; class Alphaproteobacteria; order Hyphomicrobiales; family Rhizobiaceae; genus Agrobacterium; species Agrobacterium sp. LAD9. The sequence goes on from NZ_PHGS01000007.1 coordinate 480,619, forward strand.
TGCGGCGGGCGATCGAAGGCGGGCTATCGAAGCTGCCGGTCTTTCCGGAGTGGATCGATGAAACGCTGAAGACCCGGCAAGGCTTCGGCGATGTCGCTTCGAGCTTCCGTGAGTTGCACGACCCGCGTGACAGCGCCGATATCGAGCCGCAGGCTCCAGCGCGCAGGCGGCTTGCCTATGACGAATTCCTCGCCGGGCAGCTGTCACTCGCATTGGTGCGTCAGCGGCTGCGCAAAGTGGCGGGCCAGCCGATCCGCGCCAAGGGTGATGTCGCCGCAAAAATCCTGTCGCAACTGCCCTTCTCGCTGACACCGAGCCAGAGCGCTGCGGTGAAGGATATTCTGACTGACATGGCCGGCGAAGACCGCATGCTTCGCCTGCTGCAGGGCGATGTCGGCGCAGGCAAGACGCTGGTGGCGCTGATGGCGATGGCAACGGCCGTGGAGGCCGGCGGACAGGCGGTGCTGATGGCCCCGACCGAAATCCTCGCCCGGCAGCACTACGCCACCATTTGCAAGCTCGCTCAGGCCGCGGGCATTACCGTCGAAGTGCTGACCGGCCGCACCAAGGGCAAGGAGCGGCGCGAGATCGAGGAGCGCGTCGCATCAGGTGAAGCGCAGATCGTCATCGGCACCCATGCGTTGTTTCAGGACAGCGTGAGTTACAAGAACCTCGTGCTGGCCGTGGTGGACGAACAGCACCGTTTCGGCGTTCATCAACGCCTGCGCCTCACCGCCAAGGGCATCACCCCGCATATGCTGGTCATGACTGCCACGCCCATTCCGCGCACGCTGGTTCTGGCCGCCTTCGGCGACATGGATGTCTCCAAGCTCACCGAAAAGCCGGCCGGCCGCAAGCCTATCCAGACGGTGACGATCCCCACCGAACGGATCGGCGACATTGTCGAGCGGCTGCGTTCCGCGCTGAAGGATGGCAAGAAGGCCTACTGGATCTGCCCGCTGGTGGAAGAAACGGAAGAATCCGACCTTATGTCGGCGGAGGAGCGGCACGCAGTTCTCTCGCAGATGCTGGGCGCCAATATCGGCCTCATCCATGGCCGCATGAGCGGCCCGGAGAAGGACGCCGCCATGCTCGCCTTCAAGAGCGGCGAAACCCGGCTGTTGGTGGCAACGACGGTGGTGGAAGTGGGCGTCGATGTGCCTGACGCGACGATCATGGTCATCGAACATGCCGAACGTTTCGGCCTTGCCCAGCTTCACCAGCTGCGTGGCCGGGTTGGACGCGGTGACGAGGCCTCCACCTGCATCCTGCTCTACAAAGGCCCGCTCAGCGAAAACGGCCGCGCCCGGCTTTCCATCCTGCGTGACAGCGAGGATGGCTTCCTGATCGCGGAAGAGGATTTGAAGCTGCGCGGCGAAGGCGAGTTGCTCGGCACCCGCCAGTCCGGCACGCCGGGATTCCGCATCGCCAGCCTGGAAGCCCACGCCGACCTTCTGGAAATCGCCCGCAAGGACGCGGCCTACGTCATCGAGCGCGACCCCGAACTGACGGGCCCGCGCGGCAATGCGCTGCGCACCCTGCTCTACCTGCACCGCCGCGACGAAGCGATCCGCTTCCTGCACGCCGGCTGAAAGTGACCTGTCATGAACATGATCGACCCCCGCCGCCCACCACCCGCCTTCCGCAAGGGTTATGCGCTGTGCTCGCCGCAGAATATCCTGCAACCCGAGACATTTGCGAAGAGTGAGAAAAAGGCGATCGGCAAGGCGTTCAAGAAGCCCGGCCGCAAGAAGGCCTGGAGCGAGGCGCTGGAGGCAGGCTGGAGCGTGCGCCTAGTCTATATGCGGCTTTTCGTTCCCGTTTTCCACGCGACCAATGCGGGAACGGAAGTGGATGATCTGGATGACGAGGATTGATATGGTCCATTGAATGGACTAGTCTGCGGAGTGCCTTAATTCCTGGAGCAAGCCATGCAGATTTCTGTCACTGACGCAAAGGGCCAACTGACCGAATTGGTGCGCCGCGCCGAGGCGGGAGATGAAATCATTCTCACCCGGCATGGTCATGCAGCAGTGCTGCTTGTTCCGGTCGCTGCCGTAGCGGACAAGAAATCCCGCAGTGCCACGCTGGAAAAGGTGCGCAAGGCAGTCGCAAACAAAACCAATGATGGCCCCGATGCCGCGCATAGTCAGGATTTCCTCTATGACGAAAACGGCCTGCCTGAATGATCGTCATCGATACTTCAGCACTGATGGCGATCCTGCTAAACGAACCCAAAGCGGATGCTTGCGCGGCGGCGCTCGAAACGGACGAACCTCTCCTCATTTCCGCAGGCACCCTGGCAGAAGCGATGATCGTGGCGCAGCGCCGTGGGCGCGGTCAGGAACTGGACATGCTGATCGAAGGACTCGTAGTTGAAATCAGGAATGTCACCCCGAAATCAGCACAAGGCATTTCCGAAGCCTATCGTATCTGGGGCAAAGGCATTCATCCCGCAGGGCTGAATTTCGGTGACTGTTTTGCCTACGAGTTGGCGAAAACCGAGGGCTGCCCTTTGCTTTATGTCGGCAACGACTTTTCGCAGACGGACATCCTCGGCGCTCTCTAACCGTCAAACCGGCGCGATCATCTTGGGCGGCGTGAAATCGGGCGCCACCAGACCGCCGGAAATCAGCAGTTTCGCCGCATCCTCCGGTGTCATGTCCAGCATCACGATCTTGTTTTTGGGCACGAAGAGCAGAAAACCTGCCGTCGGCACCGGTGTGGGCGGCAGGAAGACGGCGACCATCTGCTGGCCCATTTCGTTGAAACGGTGAGCAAGTTCGCCCTTGGCCTCGGAGGCGACGAAAACCATGGCCCAGGTCCCTGACGATGGAAACTCGATCAGGCCGACCTTTTTGAAGGAGTTCGAATGCTCTTTCAGGACGGATTCGAACAGCTGCTTGATGCTTTTGTAGATCGGCCGCACCAGCGGCATGCGATTAAGGATGGATTCGCCGACGCCGAAAATCCATTTGCCGATGAGGTTATTACCTAGAAAGCCGATGAGCGTGATGCCAATGACGGCGATCAGCAGGCCGAAACCGGGGATTGCCACATCGAAATATTGCTCGGGATCGTAACGGGCCGGAATATAGGGCTTCACCCAGCTATCCGCCCATTGCAGGAAACTCCACACCAGCCACATGGTGATGGTGACGGGCGCGAGGATCAGAACGCCCGTGAGGAAACTGTTGCGCAGGCGGGCTGCGAATGAAATTTTGACTGGAATATCGGTCATTTACCGTTCGGAATTAAGCGTTGTCGCCATCGAAACCCGGATGAAAACCGACAATGCCGGATGGAGTTCCACCATGCAAGCGAAGAACTGTGAAATATTCGTCAGGAATCCCTTCCGCACTCACCCCTTCGACATGGCGAAAACCGAAGCGGCCGTAATAGGCGGGATCACCGACAACGACGCAGCCGGCAGCGCTCAGCCGCTCCAGTGCGGCAAGCCCTTCACGCGCCAGCCGCGAACCGACACCTTCTCCCTGCCTTTCCGGTGTCACGGAGAGCGGCGCGAGGCAGAACCAGCCGGTCTCGCCGCCCGACAGCGTCACCGGCGAGAAGCCGACATGGCCGATGACGCCTTCGCTGTCTTCCGCCACCAGTGAAACCGTCAGTGCGCCGGCATTCCGCAGCCGCGCGACGATCAGCTGTTCTGTCCCGCTGCTGTGCTCGGCGTCACGGAAAGCATCTTCCGTAACGCGAGCGATCGCTTCCTCGTCGCCCTGCTGTTCCGGTCGGACAATCATTCCACCGTTACCGATTTCGCCAGATTGCGCGGCTGGTCCACATCCGTGCCCATGAAGACGGCGGTGTGATAGGCCAGCAGCTGGATCGGCAGCGAGAAAACCATCGGAGCAATAAGCTCGTCGACATTGGGCAACGTGATCGTCGCCATGGTGTCGAGCTTGGAGGCGGCGGCCCCCTTCTCGTCGGTGATGAAGATGATGCGGCCGCCGCGTGCAGCGACTTCCTGCATGTTCGAAACGGTCTTTTCGAAGAAGCGGTCATGCGGCGCGATGACGATGACGGGCATATTTTCGTCGATCAGCGCGATCGGCCCATGCTTCAGCTCGCCGGCGGCATAACCTTCGGCGTGGATATAGGAGATTTCCTTGAGCTTCAGCGCGCCTTCCAGCGCCAGCGGGAAGCTGGTGCCGCGGCCGAGATAAAGCACGTCCTTGAAACGCGACAGATCGCGCGACAGCGCCTCGATCTGCGGCTGGATGCTGTTGAGAACCTTGCTCATGATGCGCGGCATCTCGGTGAGATGGCGAACCAGCTCGGTTTCCTGCTGAAGCGTGATGGTGCCTCGCGCTTTTCCGGCGGCAACGGCAAGCGAAGCGAGCACGGCAAGCTGGCAGGTGAAGGCCTTGGTGGAGGCCACGCCGATTTCCGGACCGGCGAGGATCGGGAAGATCGCATCGGATTCACGCGCCATGGTCGATTCACGCGTATTGACCACCGCGCCGATCTTCAGGCCCTCCTGCTGGCAATAACGCAAGGCCGCCAGCGTATCGGCAGTTTCCCCCGATTGCGAAATGAACAGCGCGGCCTGCGTGGGAACAAGCGGTATTTCGCGATAGCGGAATTCCGAGGCGACATCGATTTCCACCGGCAGACGCGCGTAACGTTCGAACCAGTATTTGCCGATCAGGCCGGACAGATAGGCCGTGCCGCAGGCGGAAATCGCAAGGCCGGAAAGCTTGGCGAAGTCGATTGCCGTGTCGGCCTGCTTCACGGTCTTGGAGGCGAAATCCACGTAATGGCTGAGCGCGTGGGAAATGACTTCAGGCTGCTCGTAGATTTCCTTTTCCATGAAGTGGCGATGGTTGCCCTTGTCGACCACGAAGGCCGTCGCCTGCGAGATCTGACGCTCGCGCTTCACCGGCTTGCCCGAGAAATCGATGATCTCAGCACCCTGACGGGTCACGATGGCACAGTCGCCATCCACCAGATAGGTGATCTCGTTGGTAAAGGGCGACAGCGCGATGGCATCGGACCCCAGGAACATTTCGCCCCTGCCGTAACCGACGGCAAGCGGCGGGCCGGAGCGCGCCGAAAGCAGCGTGCCGGGATCGTCCTTGAACATCACCACCAGCGCATAGGCGCCTGTCACGCGGTTCAGCATCTTCAGCATCGCCTCGCGATGGCCAAGTCCTTCGCGAGTATATTTCGCCAGAAGCTGCGCCACCACTTCGGTGTCGGTCTGGGTGGTGAAGGTTGCACCCTCGGCGCTCAGTTCGTCGCGCAATTCGGAGAAGTTTTCAATGATGCCGTTATGGACGACGGCAACGCCATCGACGAAATGCGGGTGGGCGTTGGTTTCGTTCGGAACGCCGTGGGTCGCCCAGCGGGTGTGTGCGATGCCAACGACACCAGGCAGCGGCTCTTCAGAGAGCCTTTTCTCCAGATTGAACAGCTTGCCTTCCGCACGGCGGCGGTCCATCGCGCCATTGTCGATGGTGGCGACACCCGCCGAATCGTAACCGCGATATTCGAGACGCTTCAGCGCATCGACAAGCCGTTCAGCAACGGGCTGGGTTCCGACAATTCCGACAATTCCGCACATATATTTCTCCAGACGGCGATCTCTTCGCCGCAACTACTAATTGTTTCCCTGAAATCGGCAATTACGCCGCCGGTCACTTTCGGTATCGCTTGGTAACGTCTTTCAAGAGGACTTTTTCTTCGCTTCCTTCAGCGCTTTTGCCCGCTCGCGCACGACGGTTGCCCGGCCCGGTTTCACTTCCTGACGCGCGCGTCCAAAAGCCAGCGCATCATCAGGCACGTCATCGGTAATCACGCTGCCGGAGGCGATATAGGCCCCCTCTCCAATGGTGACAGGAGCGACCAGCGACGAGTTCGAACCAATAAAACTGTTCGCACCAATGCGCGTTTCGGCCTTGTTGTAGCCATCGTAATTGCAGGTGATGGTGCCCGCGCCGATATTGCTGCCTGCACCGATAAAGGCGTCACCGATATAGGTCAGATGGTTGACCTTGGCGCCCTCGCCGATCTCGGCCTTCTTGACCTCGCAGAAATTGCCCACCTTGGAATTGGCATGCAGGTTCGCGCCCGGGCGCAACCGCGCATAGGGACCAACGGCCGCACCTTCCGCGACATGGGCCCCTTCCAGATGCGAGAAGGCGTGGATGACGGCGCCCGGCTCGATCGTGACGCCGGGACCGATGACGACATTCGGCTCGATCAGAACGTCCTGACCGATCTTCGTGTCGAAGGAGAGGAAGACGGTTTCGGGGGCAACCATCGAAACGCCGTCCACCATCAATTCGTGGCGGCGGCGCTCCTGCCAGAGCTTCTCGATAAAGGCCAGTTCGGCGCGGTTGTTGCAGCCGACCAGCTCGGCTTCCGGCGCATCGATGGCGACGGCGCGGCGTCCGAGAGAGCGGGCGATCTCGACGACGTCAGTCAGATAATATTCGCCCTTCACATTGCTGTTGCCGATCCGGTCGAGCAGGTCCAGCGCGTTGCGGCCGTTGATGGCCATCAGGCCGCTATTGCACCAGGTGACCTTGCGCTCCGCATCGGTGGCGTCCTTTTCCTCGCGGATCGCGACAAGTTCACCATTCTCGACCAGAAGCCGGCCGTAACCGGTCGGGCGATCGGTATGGAAACCGATGACAGCGACATCGGCGCCGGCGGCAATCGCCTCACGCGCCCGGTCGAGCGTTGCGGAGGTGATAAGCGGCACATCGCCATAGGCAATGATGAGATCATCGAAACCGCGTTCGAGGGCGGCGCGTGCGGCAAGAACCGCGTGGCCAGTGCCCTTGCGTTCCGTCTGCAGGAAAGCTTCGACCTGAATGCCCTTCATGCTTGCGGCCGCAGTGACATTGTCGGCATCGCGCCCGACCACCAGCGCCACCGTGCCGACGCCAGATCCAGCCACCGCCTCCACCACATGCGCGATCATCGGACGCCCGGCGACCGGATGCAGCACCTTGGACTTCGACGATTTCATGCGCGTGCTGTCGCCCGCTGCGAGAATAATGGCTAGAGAGCTGCGCTCCATAAGACCTCCAACACCCTGTCGCCGGCCGCATGGCGGCCAGGACGGCGGCATATGTTTGACTTCACGCCGTCCGGCAAACAAACGGGCGCATCGGTAATTTCATTCCGGAATTGCTATAACGGCGGCCCACTTAAGAAACCATGCAAATCTGCACCAAATTTCCGCACCGATTTTCATCAAACGTGATTGGAAGAGGGTCGCATCCCGCTCCCGCAGTTTGAGTTATCGCGGGGTATTGCGGGCAGTGAATTCCAGCACCTGCTGGCGGCCGTTCTCAATCAGCCTTTCCATTTCGCGGCGCGCCGCGGCCTCATCGCGCAGGCGAAACGCCTCGACGAGCCTCAGGTGGGAGGCGGAAACGTCGGAAATCTCATTGGGATCGGTATCCGGGTTGCTCATCCGGAAAATACCAACCAGAGCCGCCTTTATCAGCGAACCGACGGTGCGCATGAACGGGTTGCCCGACATTTCGGTGATGAGCACATGGAAGTTCATATCCGCAAGAGCGCGCTTTTCCTTGGAATAGGCCGTGTTGCCCATCTCGTTAGCATAGGCGGCGAGCTTGGTGATATCGGTGTCCTTTGCCCTGATAGCGGCAAGGCCCGCGCCATAGGGTTCGAAAGCCTGACGGATATCATAAAGATGCAGCAGAAACTCGTCGCTGACACCAGCCTCGAAATGCCAGAGCAGCACTTCGCTGTCGAACATGTTCCAGCTCTCGCGCTCCGTCACCCGGGTGCCGATACGCGCCTTGGGTGAAATCATGCCCTTGGCGGTGAGCGTCTTCATCGCTTCGCGCAGCACTGTGCGCGACACTTTCAGCCGCTCCATCAGCTCGGCATCACCGGGAAGGATGTCACCCGTCTTGAAGGTGCCGGAGACGATATCGAGACCGAGCTTGTGAACGACCTGTGCATGATTTGTCCGCAGCTTTCGAAAACCGATCGCCGCATCGAGCATTCCGCGCTGCAAGTGCCATATCCTTCCGTTCGGCTGGCGATCTCGAAAAAATCGCGCCAGACGTGTGTATCTCAAGTCAGATTATAGTGAAAAACATCAAGTCGCGTGAAAAGCAAAGGTAAACTTCATCCATGCAGTAAAACGCATGAAAATAAGCAAGGCCGCACATGACACATGTGCGGCCTTGCCTCAATAAGGATAGATAATCCGCATTATTGCGGCAGCTTGTCGTCCACGCCGGCAACGTAGAAGTTGAGGCCGAGCAGAACCTTGTCTTCAGCCTTCTCGCCAGCCTTCAGCCATTCCGAACCGTCCTGCTTCTTCACCGGACCGGTGAAAGGATGCAACTCGCCCGACTTGATCTTGGCTTCGGTTTCCTCGGCCATCTTCTTCACGTCATCAGGCATGTTGGTGTAGGGCGCCATGGTCAGGATGCCGTCCTTCAGGCCGTCCCAGATGGATTCGGACTTCCAGGTGCCGTCCAGAAGAGCCTGCGTGCGCTTGATGTAATATGCGCCCCAAGTGTCCTTGATCGCGGTCAGCTGCGTCTCCGGACCGGCCTTGATCATGTCCGAAGCCTGACCGAAGGCCTTGATGCCGCGTTCGGCTGCAACCTGCATCGGTGCTGTCGTGTCGGTGTGCTGCGTCAGGATGTCGACGCCCTGGTCGATCAGCGCCTTGGCGGCATCGGCTTCCTTGCCGGGGTCGAACCAGGTATTGGCCCAGACGACCTTGACCTTGAATTCGGGATTGACGGACTGCGCACCGAGAACGAAGGCGTCGATGCCCATCACCACTTCCGGAATCGGGAAGGACGCGATGTAGCCGGCAACACCCTTCTTCGACATCTTCGCGGCGATCTGGCCCTGAATGTAACGGCCTTCATAAAAACGCGAATTGTAGGTCGCGACGTTTTCAGCGGTCTTGAAGCCGGTGGCGTGCTCGAACTTCACCTTGGGGAACTTCTGGGCAACCTTCACGGTCGCATCCATGAAGCCGAAGGAGGTGGTGAACACCAGTTCGCAGCCGGAACGGGCCATGCGCTCGATGGCGCGTTCGGCATCCGGGCCTTCCGGAACGCTTTCGAGGAACGGCGTTTCGATCTTGTCGCCGAAGTGCTTCTGCAGCTCTTCGCGGCCGATTTCATGCGCCTGCGTCCAGCCGCCATCGGTGCGGCTGCCGACATAGATGAAGCAGACCTTCTTGGCGTCGGCGGCTTCAGCGGAGGAAACAACGCCTCCAAGCGCCGCGATGGAAGCGGCAAGTGCGATGACCAGTTTTTTCATTTTTACCCCTGTTGGTTTGGAGACGTGAGAATGCTTCACCTGTCCGGCACGAAGGATTTGCCCAGCGATGCCGGTGTATTGATCAAGGTCGTGCGGCGATTATGCGAGATGATGACCAGCACGACAATAGTTGCAAGGTAAGGTAGCGCCGAAAGCAGTTGCGACGGCACCCCGATGCCGAATGCCTGCGCATGCAATTGCCCGATGGAGACGGCGCCGAACAGATAACCGCCCGCCAGAACCCGCCATGGACGCCATGACGCGAAAACGACGAGCGCCAGCGCAATCCAGCCGCGCCCGGCCGACATGTTTTCCACCCATTGCGGCGTATAGACGAGCGACAGCTGCGCCCCGGCAAGACCGGCACAGGCGCCGCCGAACATGACAGCCAGATAACGCGTGCGGATGACGTTGATGCCAAGCGCATGGGCGGAAGCGTGACTGTCGCCGATAGCGCGGATTTTCAGGCCCGCGCGGCTTTTGAACAGAAACCAGCCAGTGCCAAAGACCAGCGCGATGGACATGTAGAAGATCAGATCCTGCCGGAATAGCAGCGGACCAAAGAAGGGAATCTCCGACAGCAGCGGAAAGACGATAGGCTGCAGCTTGACGCCCGGCAGGCCAACGAAACTTTCGCCCAGCATGCCGGAAACACCGAGGCCGAGAATGGTAAGCGCAAGGCCCGTCGCCACCTGATTGGTGACGAGCGTCAGCGTCAGGAAGCCGAACAGCAGCGAGAAAACCGCGCCGGAGGCGATGCCGGCCAGAATGCCGAGATAGGGAGACCCCGTCATATGTGCAGTGGCAAAAGCGCAGACCGCGCCCATGATCATCATGCCCTCTACGCCGAGATTGAGGACACCGGATCGCTCCGTCACCAGCTCGCCGGAGGCGGCGATGACCAGCGGTGTCGCGGCGGTAATGACGGTGAGGAGAATGGCCTGAAGCATATCCATCATGCCGCTCCCTGGCTGTTATGCGCCTTGCCGGTGAAGACGACCCTGATGCGGTAGAAAATCAGCGTATCGCAGGACAGCACGAAGAACAGCATCAGCCCCTGGAACACACGCGTCACCTTGTCCGACACACCAATCGAAAGCTGCGCCGCCTCGCCGCCCAGATAGGTCAGCGCCAGCACCAGCCCTGACAGAATGATGCCAAGCGGATTGAGACGGCCGAGAAAGGCGACGATGATGGCGGTGAAACCATAGCCCGGCGAAATGCTGGGCTGTAGATGGCCGATGGAGCCGGAGGCCTCAGATATGCCCGCAAGCCCTGCCAGTGCACCTGACAGCAACAGCGAAAACCACACCATGCGGCTTGACGAGAAACCGGCAAAACGCCCGGCCCGCGCCGATTGCCCAAGCACGGTGACCTCGAAGCCTTTCAGCATGTAGCGCATCATGAACCACAGCGCGATTGCCGCGACGATGGCGAAAACGAAACCCCAATGCGCACGGCCCGACGCCAGCATTTCCGGCAAGACGGCGCTTTCGTTGAAGGGCTTGGTCTGCGGGAAGTTGTAGCCGCCGGGATCGCGCCAGATGCCGCGCGTCAGCCAGTCGAGAAAAAGCTGCGCGACATAGACCAGCATCAGGCTGACGAGGATTTCGTTGGTGTTGAACTTCGTCTTCAACAGCGCCGGAATACCGGCATAAAGCGCGCCGCCGATGGCGCCCATCACCATCATCAACGGCAGGATGAGCGGCGAATGCCAGTCGGGATAAAGAACCGGCAGAATGGAACCGGTGATCGCGCCGATGGTGAATTGCCCTTCCGCGCCAATGTTCCAGTTATTGGAGCGATAACAGATCGATAGCCCAACGCCGATCAGGATCAGCGGTGCGGCCTTGATCGCCAGCTCGTGCAGCGACCAGACTTCGAGCAGCGGTTCAACGAAAAAGGCATAAAGCGCATGAGCCGGATTTTTGCCGAGCATGGCGAACATGACGGCGCCGACGAGCAGCGTCAGCACAAGCGCCAGAAGCGGCGAAATAAGGGTGAAAAGCTTCGAGACCCCTGCCCGTTTTTCAAGCTCAATGCGCATGCTGGGCGGCTCCCGAATGTGACGCGTTAATGCCGCCCATCAAAAGGCCGATCTTTTCAAGCGTCATGTCTTCCACCGGATAGGCCTCGGAAAGCTTGCCGTCGGAAATGACCGCGATATTGGTGGCAACCTCGAAGATTTCATCGAGATCCTGGCTGATGACGATGACGGCCGAGCCCGCCTTGGCAAGATCGACAAGCGCCTGACGAATGCGGCTTGCGGCACCGGCATCCACACCCCAGGTCGGCTGGTTGACAACAAGCACGGTCGGCTGACGATCAAGCTCGCGCCCGACGATGAATTTCTGCAGGTTGCCGCCGGAAAGCGAGCCCGCCAGCGGATCGGCCCCGCTTTTGCGCACATCCATCGTTTCCGAAATGCGCCGCGCCGCCGCCCTGATCGCCGAGCCCCTGACGATGCGCAGGAAACCGCCGGTCAGAAACGCCTTGCGGTCGGAGCGCGCCCGCGCCAGCAGCAGGTTGTCGGAAAGGCTCATGCCGGGAACGGCGGCGTGGCCGTGACGTTCTTCCGGCACAAAACCCGCGCCCATCAGGCGACGGCCATTGATGCCGATGCGACCGACCGGCTTGCCGCGCAGGTGAATAGCATCGTTGTTATAGACCGGATATTCGCCCGAAAGCGCATCGAACAGCTCGCCCTGCCCGTTGCCGGCCACGCCGGCAATCGCCAGCACTTCCCCGGCGCGCACCTGCATGGAAATCGATTTCAACGCCACGGCAAAGGGCGTGCGTGGCGCAACGGAAAGCCCCATGACCTCGATCTGCGGTTGGCCGAGCGCCTCGCCCGTCGGGCGCGAAACGCTTGCGACATCGCTGCCGACCATCATGCGCGCCAGCGATGCCGGCGTTTCCTTGCGCGGATCGCAGGCGCCGGTCACCTTGCCATGGCGCAGAACAGTGGCGCGGTCGCAGATGCGCTGCACCTCTTCCAGACGGTGGCTGATATAAAGCACAGAGCGGCCTTCGGCCTTCAGCTTCTCCAGCGTTTCGAACAGCTTGTCAGCCTCCTGCGGCGTCAGCACCGAGGTCGGTTCGTCGAGAATGATGAGGCGCGGGTTCTGCAGCAGGGCGCGGACGATCTCGATCCGCTGGCGCTCACCAACCGAAAGATCGGCTACATGCGCATAGGGATCGAGCGGCAGGCCATAGGCCCGCGACAGCGTTTCCGCTTCCCTGGCGATTTCTTTCAATGAAATTTTAGGGTCGAGCGACAGGGCGATGTTTTCAGCGACCGTCAGCGCCTCGAACAGGGAAAAATGCTGGAAGACCATGCCGATGCCGAGTTGGCGGGCCTCGCTTGGCGAGCCCACGGAAACCGGCTGGCCCTGCCAGATAATATCACCCTCGGTTGGTGCGAGAACACCGAACAGCATCTTGACGAGCGTGGATTTGCCCGCACCGTTTTCACCCAGAAGCGCATGAATTTCGCCCGGCGCAATATCGAGATCGATGCCGTTGCAGGCGGCGAAATTGCCGAACAGCTTGGTCAGCTTGCGAACGGACAGGAGAGGCACGGCCTCCGGCGCCAAAGTTCCAGTCACGAGTTCCCTCTCTCACCGACCATCCATGCCTTCTTCGAGGCGTTTCTAACGATCGCGGTCATTGTTCCCAATCGGACGCCAATGCGTATGCAATTTCATCCAATCAAGACTTATTGATAACGGTTTTGCTGCTGCGCACAACTGAAAAAGAAGTCGCTTAAATGCGATTTGCACAAGCAATAAACGGCTTTACCTTTTTCTTATTTCGCACCGAGCGAGGGGAAAAACTGCAATATTCCACCGACGCAATAAAGATAGATGCCACTGACCACGAAGCCGATCACGGCCCAGCTCGGGGTTTCGAAGTGCGTCAGCAGCGCATAACCGCCAAGCGCGCACCAGATGAACACGACAGCCAGATTGAGCGGCCGCAATCGTTTCACCCGCACCGGATGCAGGAAATTGATCGGCAGGAATGTCAGGAACACCGAGACGGTAACGACGATCATGGCCGTCGTTGCGCTGGCATCCATGACGAACAGGGTGAACACCACCATGTTCCACACCACCGGAAAGCCGGAGAAGAAATATTCGTCCGTCTTCATGCCCATATCGGCATAATAGATGGCGCTGGACACCACGATCATGCCGGCCGCCACGAAGGACAGCGGCTCGCCGATCATGCCGCTCTGGTAAAGCGCAAAGGCGGGCAAGAGCACATAGGTGACGTAGTCGATGATATTGTCGAGCGTATCGCCGGACCAGTTGGGCAGAACTTCCTTCACCCGAACCTTACGGGCGATGGGTCCGTCGATACCATCGACCAGAAGCGCAAGCCCTAGCCACCAGAACATGTCGACGAAACGGTGTTCAGCCGCGGCAACGACGCCGAGAAAGGCCAGAAACGAACCGGAAGCCGTGAGCATATGAACGGAAAAGGCGCGGATTTCCGCGTAGGGAACACGCTTGTAGTTGAAAATTTTCATGGTCAGCGTCTGCGCCCCGTTTTTCATCCGCCCTGCTTATTCCGGTATGCGGCCATTCACCACGCTTTGCAACCGGCTCAATCCGCTTATCCTAAGACTAATATAACAGGGCAACCAACGAATCTTCGCAACCGGATGTTCCGGAGCCGAAGTGGATTTACCCGCGCAAAGCCATTATGATGCTTTGGAAATAACAACGGATCAGGACCATGAGACACTTCGATATCGCCATAACAGGTGCGGGACTTGCGGGCCAGATCGCGGCCATCGCGCTGGCGCGGGCGGGCCGCCACGTGGCGCTCATTGCACCTTCAAGCGACAGGAAGGACCAGCGCACCACGGCGCTGATGGACCAGTCCATCCGCTTCATGGACCGTCTCGGCCTCTGGTCACGCATCGCGCCATCAGCCGCACGTCTTTCCACCATGCAGATCATTGACGGCACCGACCGGCTTCTACGCGCGCCAACCGTGCAGTTCCGCTCCTCCGAAATCGGGCTCGATGCCTTCGGCTGGAACATTCCCAACGAAGCGCTGCTTGGCGTTCTGAGCGAAGCGGTTGAGCAGGAACACAATATTACCCGCCTCGACGCCACGGCCGAGACGATCGACATCGGCAACGACCGCGTATCGGTGACACTTGCAGACGGCGAAACACTCTCGGCCGATTTCCTCATCGGCGCTGATGGCAGGAAGTCGATGGTGCGGGATGCAGCCGGCATCGGCGTCAAATCCTGGTCCTATCCGCAGACGGCCATTGTTTTGAACTTCGGCCATAGCCGGTCGCATGGCAATGTCTCGACGGAATTCCACACGCCAACCGGTCCTTTCACCCAGGTTCCCCTGCCCGGCAACCGCTCCAGCCTCGTCTGGGTCGTTACCCCGCAACAAGCGGAGGAATTGACGGCGCTGCCGCTGGAAACACTCAGCCTCCGGATCGAGGAGCGCATGCAGTCCATGCTGGGCGCGGTAACCGTAGAGGACAGCGTGCAGGCCTGGCCGCTCTCTTCCATGACGGCACACCGCTTCGGCAAGGGCCGCGTGGCCCTGATCGGCGAGGCCGCGCATGGTTTTCCACCCATCGGCGCGCAGGGGCTGAACCTCAGCCTGCGCGACATCATCGCGCTGACGGAACTGCTGGGCGCGGTCTCCGACCGCCCGATTGCGGCCGATGCCGGCAGCAGCTTCGACCGCAGGCGGCGTGCGGACGTCTATAGCCGCACGCTCAGCGTCGATCTCCTCAACCGTTCGCTGCTTTCCGACCTGCTGCCGGTGCAGATGGCGCGCGCGGCGGGCCTGCACGTGCTTTCCGGCATCGGCACGCTCCGAAGCATGGTCATGCGCGAAGGCATCGAGCCCGGACGCGGGCTGAAGGCCCTGCCCTCACTGCTGTTCGGCAGCTTCAAAAAGGCTGGATGAAATACACCACGCCGGTCAGCGTGAAGACCGACAGCACCGTCGAAATCAGGATCGTCGCAGACGCCCTCTCCTGCCAGACGTGATATTGCTGGCCGATGACGAAGACATTCGTTGCGGTCGGCAGCGCTGCCAGCAGCACGGCCGAATAGATCCACACCGGCTCGAATCGCCCGAGCGACGAGAGCACGAGCCAGACGGCGAGCGGATGCAGGATCAGCTTTGCCGGCACGATATAGCTGATTTCCACCGGCACCCGTTTCATCGGCCGAAGCGCCAGCGTCACGCCCATGGCAAATAGCGCGCAGGGTGCTGCTGATTGCGCCAGATAATCCACCAGCCGCTGCACCGCCTCCGGCGGCTGCCATGACAGCGATGCGGCCAGAAAACCGGCGATGACGGATACGATGAAGGGATGGGTGATGACCTTGCGCGCCACATCCAGCGCAAGCCTTGCCGGAGAGCGTTTGTCGCCGCCCGCCACCGCCATCATCGCCGGGGCGACGATGAAATGGGCGGCGTTTTCAAGGCAGACGATCAGCGCCACCGGCACTGCCGCCTTTTCGCCGAGCGCCAGAAGCGCAAGGCCCGGCCCCATATAGCCGATATTGCCGTAGCTGGCCGCAAAACTCTGGATAGTGGTTTCGGCAAGACTGTTTTTCCGCACGAACCGGCCGATCAGAAATACCAGCAGGAAAATGCCATAGGTGCAGGCAAGGCTGGCAGCGACGAAATCCATGCGCGCCAGCTCTTCAACTGGCGTTTTCGACACCAGCTTGAAAAACAGCGCCGGCAGCGCCGCATAGATGATGAAGGTGTTCAGCCAGCCCATCGCCTCGACCGGCTGTTTCGTTATGCGCGCCGCACCATAACCGATGAAGATCAGGCCGAAAAACGGCAAAAGCAATCCGACGATATCGGTCACTATGTTTCCCCCGCAAGCAACTCCGGCGGGAGGCTTAACCGATTTTCATGAGGATCGGAAAGGTCTCCTGGAACCAGATCGCCACATTGGTGATAAAACCGGACATGAAAGCGAGACCGGTCAGCACCAGCAATACGCCCAGCAGCTTTTCCACGAGGCCGAGATGGCGGCGGAAGCGGACGAGGAAACGCATGAAAGAGCCGGAGAACGCAGCCGCGATCCAGAACGGCACGGCAAGGCCGAGCGAATAGACCGCAAGCAGCGCCGCACCATCACCAACCGTATCACGCGCGGCAGCGACACCCAGGATCGCACCCAGCACCGGACCGATACAGGGCGTCCAGCCGAAAGCGAAGGCAAGGCCCATGACATAGGCCCCCGAAAGCGTGGCCGGCTTGCCCGCCCCCTGAAACCGCGCCTCGCGCGAAAACAGGCCGATGCGGAAGACACCGAGGAAATTCAGGCCCATAAGGATGATGATGAAACCGCCGATCTTGGCGAGAATATCCAGATTCTGACGCAGGAGCGTACCGATCGTCGAGGCCCCTGCTCCAAGCGCCACGAAAACAGTCGCGAAACCAAGCGTGAAGAAAAAGGCCGAAAACAGCACGGCCCTGCGAATCTCCGGTCGGGGTGCTGTATCTTCCGTCCTGAACTGCTCGACCGAAACGCCCGCCATATAACAGAGATAGGGCGGCACCAGCGGCAGGACGCAGGGCGACAGAAAGGAAAGAGCGCCGGCCAGAAGCGCGCTGAACAGGGAAATATCGGCAATCGACAAGAAAGAACTCCGCATCCCGCAAAGCCGCCGCGATTCCTAGGATTCGCCGCCGCCTCACGCTTCATTTTCATGCATGTCATTGCTGCAAAAGGATTTCACCCGTCTGGCCGACATGTCTGCAGCCGGTTTTATCCCCAGCCGGCCCCTCTCTCCAATCACCTTTTCGGGGGTGCGACAAAAAAAACCGGATTGATTGTAGAAAGCGCTTTTTTTGGGTTGACCGAACGGATCGCTCTACATATGTTCCGCGCACTTCCGAAGGGCAACCAAGCCCCGACACGGGAGAGCGTAGCTCAGCCGGTAGAGCAACTGACTTTTAATCAGTAGGTCCAGGGTTCGAATCCCTGCGCTCTCACCACCTCAAATCTACACTTTCTGATATTCTGCAAAGAGTTATCACCACGAGTGACAGGACTCTGATGTGAGCGGAAAAGATGCGTTTGCAGTCTTAGGCTGTATCCATGGCAAGCCTGGTTTCAGAATACCCGCTGCGCGCATCAATCAGGCAACCGGCCCCCACACCGCCGTAGCAACAATCAGGGCTATCGGCTCAAACACCAACTCCCCAGGACGACCGGACCGTCTCTAAAACGTTTGGAACAGTCCTCAGGCATAAAGTTTCAGGCTCGGAAAGCATCGGGTTTGATATTCCGACAAACCCGGCCAAAGATCATTTGCGCTGGGCGGTACGGCGGCAGCGCCAGTTCCAGTCTCTTGGCTCACCCGTGTCCATATGGACCGATTCGGTATGGCAATAGGTGCCCACACCGCCGCGCTCCGGCAGGGAACGCAGATAGGTCGCAAGCTCCCATTTGGAGACGCCCTTGATCTGGATGTCGGCGGCATCGCAGGTATAGTGCTTGGAGCCCTGCCTTATGCCCTTTGGCGGGCGATAGCCCGAAGTGACGATCGCCGGGCTGTTATAGTGGCGCTCCACATCCTTGATCATCCGCACCAGTTCCGGCTTGAAGCAGCCAACTTCGACGCGATCCGTCTGCAGGAAAAGCCCGTTCGGGGCGACGCGGCTCAGGCCGGAGAGCGAGGCGAGTTTCATCAGGCCTGTCGGCTGGTCATCCTCTTCATCGAGATGGGCATCGTCAAACTCGTCGGACATGACAGAGCGGCCGGAAAGCGCAATGCCCATCGTCCCGTCCGCGGCTCCGGGCAATGATGCGACCTGCGTATTGTCCGCCGTGCCGCTTTCAATCATCTTGGGCAGGCGCTTCTTGGCCGCGCCGGCAAAAAATGCCGCAAGCGTCACGCCCTTACCGTCACCTCCCTGCGCCTCGCCCACCATCTTGGCAGCGTCCACGGCCGGCTGCGCCGCAACAGCCGCGAGCTGTTCCGAGGCGGACTGCGGCGCGGGCACAGGAACCGGCTGACGGTTTTCGCTATGCTGTTCCGCTGGCACCTGTCCGGCTGGCGGGACCTGAACCGGCGCTGATACCGGCTGAGGCTGCGGTTGCGCCGCCTGCATGGGCGCCGAATAGACGCTGCTGACCGCGGGAATGATTTTGTGAGAGTGAGCGCCCGTGGCGGCGGCCGTGCCGGGTGCACCTGCAGCACCGGCGGGCGCCACAGTGGAATAAATGCTTGTCGTCCCGGCGGAAATCGCCGTGGGCTGCGTCGTCAATCCGCCAATATCGGCGGCGGCGCCATAAGCCTGCGCCGGGCCGCCCGGCGCCTGGGCAGGCGCAG